>NZ_CAOOSE010000001.1:0-431754 GCF_948499155.1 uncultured Phocaeicola sp.
CACTAAAACACAAACTTGCCACTCAAAAAATCTTCCTATATTTCCCTTGCTCTATTCGGCATAGCTTACCATCTTTAATAAAGGCTTCTATCCACTTGTTTGCCGTACTTCCATTCTCGCCCAAAGTTAAAACCGCCGCATCATAATCTTTCTTTGTGAAAGTGTCAGGCAACATATTATAAAGAGTGTTCCTTCGTACATAAACGCCCGTCTCTTGCGAAGCGGTATTGAATCGCTTAGACTGATTTCCTGACAAATTCTGATAAATGAATACGGCATGATAAAGCAGGGTGTCGCAAATACTCATGGCTATGGAATAGTCAAACTTATGGCAAACCAATTGTACAGTCTCGTCAGAAGAAGATTTGTGAATCACATTATCCAAATGTCGGACAGAGGTCAACACCATCATTATACGATAAGCAATCAGTCCCATCCGTCTGACTACTCCTTGCATCTTGTTATCCACTTCGTCACAACATTCCTCATTCACACGACTGAGATATTCAATAAACTGTTCCTGCAAATCAGAGGGAAGAGAAAAGGAATAATTACCCTGCCGTACAAATTCCTCATGCAAATGACAGAATTTATCTCCCAACAGTTTGAACATGGCATTCTTGGATTGAGAAATGTCGCTTGTGGCAAACACATTTCTTATACCTCGTTTGAAGCGGATAATATAGAAACAAAAGCGACTCATCAATCCGTTCTCCGCATCAGGTATCAATTTTCTTACCTGTTCGGGAGTTCCAGCCAAAGCTACCGAAACTCTCGGATTAGCTACTTCGCAATACTCCCTGTCCTTGCGCCGACTCAAACTTACCAGCTCATGATGAAATGCCTTTCGCAACACATCAGAATAATTGCCATAGTCCGACTTCAAAGTCTGGCTTAATGTATCGCCCTCCGATTCAAACAATAGTCCGATACCGTCATTATCTCCCAATATCTTCAAGAAAGAACTTGCGCTACTATTGGCAGGAATGACGAGCATACGCATGGGCGGTTCTGTTGGCATAGTCATTCCATCAGTTTTCTTACCTTTGATATAAGCACTCATCGCTTCTTTGTATTCCTGCTCTAATCGTTTGGAAAGTTCATGCAAATTACGGTTAATGGGAGCTACCAATTCTCGGCATAAGGTCAATGCTCCTTTTCCCATACCGGCATCTGCCACCACGAACAGATATAGATTCGGATAAACAATGCGTTCATCGTACACGCCACAAACATTATGAAAGCAGACCGACAAACACACAATAGCCCCAATCAGTATCGTATCACGGTCATCTACCGAAATGGAATTATTGACAACCTCATTTAGAAAAGGAGGAAGATTCTCAAACACACATGCAGGAAATACAGGAAGTTCTTCTTCTGATTTTATCCATTTACCCGTTTTATCATTTTGGATATTTGGCAAAATGGATAAATGCTCTTTGAAGAACGGAGCCAATGAGATTCCGGTTTGATTTGCCAAATGGAAGAAAGAACGGATAGTAATGCCTTGCCCTTTGGAGTGCAGACAATGCGTATATTGTTTATCCGTTTCTTCCCTTTGATAGGTAGGGTAAAACCTGCTGATGCGGTGATAATACTCCCGTCCGTTCTCTCCCAATCCATCCACAAGCGCAAAGCCCAACTCCACCCAATCTTTATAATGAGGAGCTATATCAATAGCACGCCGTTCTATCTCCCGAACAACACTTTCCACATCATCCTCCACCTTATCATATATAGGGACAATACTTGGTGTATGTGCCTGTTGTATTTCAGAAGGGACATTCTCCCAATCTTGGGCAGAAAAGATTTTCTTCGACATCATCTTTGTATTTATGGTTAATATATGCTTGTGGGTCGTAGGATAAAAAACATGAACGAGCCACATCACTGCCGGACATATCCACTAATGGCAAACCTGTTGCTTTGATGCAGTTGGCAACAGCCTTGAAGTACCGGGAATGTTCCCAGCCTTTCAAGTCAACAGGTATTATCCACTTCAATCCATTACCGGATGGACTGACAAATAACAGTTCCGTATCAAAATACTCATGGTTGAGTAGTTGCTGTTTTAACTCCCCAATGTTCTCCACATGATCGAAATCCAAACACATCAATCCTGAGTGCATAATCAGTTCCTTCTCATTACGCTTGCGGAATAATCCCGAAAAAGTACAATAGTCAAAATGAGTGGCTTTATATCTTTTGGCTTCGGGAGAAGATAGCATCAAACGCAGGGCTTCGGTTTGTGGTTGGGCATAATACCCGATGATATAACGATACACATCCACAATACCTACCGCCCTTATCGGTTCGATGTTTTGAATAGGCTTGCGAAAGAACGAAAAGCAATAGTCTGTCGTTTCCATCATCTGATAATCTTTTTAGATTCGACAAATCGTCTGGCTTCTTCCATTAAGTCATCCTGTGTCTTATGCGATTTGTTCTTCAACCAATCGTCAATCTCAGATTGCAGAAAAGCCAACGCTTTATTTATTTTATGTACGGGAATCTGTTTGGTTGATACCCATCCATAAACCGTTTGCTTGGCTGGATGCGATGGCAGATAAGCACAAAGCTCGTCTATATCCATCCACTTGGGTGAATTACTTGCTTGCTTATGCTGCAAGGCATTTACTTTGGTTTGTAGTGCTTCTACGGACTCAATCAGGTAGGACAACGCATTCGGCATTTCCTCCAATGAATTTACTTTATAAGCCATTTTTTCTTCGTATTAAAATTTATGCTGCAAAAGTATAGGGATGCTTATAGGTGCTAAATAGGTGCTTGACCGCCACCAATCAACCGCTCATTTACCACTGACAGATTTAAGTTTCATTAATACGAAAATTTATTGGGCAACATAATAAAAGGGGAATAAACGACTGTTTGGACTAACACATTCTTTACTGAACACCTCTATACTACAAAATACCCCTCAAAAAGTTGATGCTTCATGAGGGGTAAACGGTGGTAAGTATATAATTGGTATTACATAAGTCGTTGGTGCTCAATGGTGGATATAACCACCACAACCTATAAATCCAAATTGTCTATATGCAGCGTATTGGCGGCTTTCTCTTTTTGTTCGTTTACGATGTGCGTATAAATCTGCGTGGTTTTGACGTTAGTATGTCCCATCAAAGACTTGATAGTGTATATGTCAACGCCATTTTCCAGCAACAGCGAAGCGTAGCTATGGCGGCCACAATGGAAGGTGATGTGCTTCTTGATACCGGATGCTTCTATCCAGACTTTCAACGGACGAGAAATCCAAGAGGCATCAGTCAATCCTTCAAAAACAAGTGCTTCATCATCGTCTGGACGTATGCCGCATAGTTGAAGTGCTTGTTGAATGACCGGCTTGTAATCGGGTCTTTTTGTCTTTTGCTGAATTACGACTGCTTGCCATGTGCCCTTGCTTGTTTGCTGAATTTGTTTCCATTTCAAAGTTTGAATATCACTATGCCGCAATCCAGTGAGAATAGAGAACAAGAACGCACGTTTCAAAACATCATCCCTGCAAGGAGTATCAACCAACATCTGTACTTCATTCATAGTAAGCGCAACACGAGGTTTCTCAATGTTTGTTATTCCCTTTACTTTCGCACTTATATCAACGGTCAGATATTCATCAATGAATGCCTGTTTCAATCCTGCTTTGAGTATAGAGAAATAAGTCGATGCCGTGTTTTGTGAGATAGTACCTTTCTTATTTCCTCCCATTGGAGCACGGAGAAGGAACATCTTAATATCTTCAAGCAGTTTAACGGAAATCGCCTTGAATGGAATTGGTTGCCCTTGCGAATACATTTTCAACAGTTCGCCTACACGCCTCCAGTTGACTATTATCGAATCGGAACTATTGGGATGACGTGTGCTTATAATACGATTGAAATACTTGATAAAATCCTGTTCGCTCCGCTCATTCTGTGCAGCGATTTCGTTTTCCTTATCAGTGTAAAGGATGGCACTATCGTATTCATGCTGTCGTAACTTCCGCACATTGTCGGCATAGATGCAAGCCTCTTGGTCTATCGTTGAACGGCATTGGATAATTCCATTCAAATCACGTTTAGGCTTATAGTTGAATGTTCCATCCGGCAGGATACGTGTAATGGACGACTTGTCCCAAATGGGTGTAGATATAGTCCGGTTAATGGATTCTACCACACGGCTTGCCCGAGTTGAACCTCGCTTATAAACTGGGTATGATTCTATAATCAGATACCACTCTTCTTTGTAGTTCGACCTTCTGAGCTTGACGGTCACTTTGGTATTAGGTAATGCTTTCTTCATAACGACTTGTATAATTTATCAATTTCAGATTTGGGAACATAAACATAGTTACCGATTTGGCGTGTAGGAATAGAATGACGGCGTATGTGCTTAAATACACTGCTGTCATTGATATGGAATTTCTTGGCAATCTCTCCGATGGTGTAACAATCTTTGGGTTCAAAGGACAATGCCTCCTTTTTTCTCTTTCTACTCCCTGCCTTTGTTTTGAAATGTTCATCCATATACTGCCGACTAAGACGTATCAGACGCTGACCAAAATTGTATGACGGTATCAAGCCTTGCCGTATCATACGATAAAGAACGTCTTTACTAATGCCGTAAATCAACATAGCCTCTTTTACGGTTAGATACCCCTTGCAGGATGGTATTCGTCTAATCAGTGCTTGGCGTATCGCTTCTTTCTCTTTTGCGATTTGTCTTTTCTTATATGCTCTCTTGGAACAAGCAGGGCAACAATACTTCGACACTAATGTGGGAGGAGTAAAGATTTTACCACACTCCTCGCAACTTCTTTGAATGGTGTAATTTCCTCTTGGCATATTCTTCTCATTTTAAATGGTTTATATCAATCTAAGTTGTACCTTATCGCCAAATAAGACGTGTCGCAAACATGTCGTAAATAAGAGATAAAAAAGCCCATAGAAAACGCATAGCAACCATGAACCCCATAAACGCAAAAAGCGTGCAACTCATTGAGATGCACGCTTTTGCTTATTGTTTATTATCTGTATCCTTATCGGAATCATTTGACTTCCTCAAAGTCAGCATCCTGAATATCTTCTTTACCATTAGAAGAAGCTCCCTGTGCACCTTGTTGTCCTGCACCTGCGCCCGGACCGGCCTGAGCGCCACCTTGCGCACCGCTCTGAGCATACATTTCAGCACTTGCAGCCTGGAATGCAGTGTTCAGTTCAGCCATAGCAGTATCCACAGCGGCTACATCCTGAGCCTTGTGAGCATCTTTCAGTTTCTGAAGAGCAGCTTCAATCGGAGCCTTCTTGTCGGCCGGCAACTTGTCGCCCAACTCCTTCAACTGATTTTCTGTCTGGAAAATCATAGAGTCAGCCTGATTCATCTTGTCAATCTTTTCACGTTCCTTCTTGTCGGCTTCTGCATTAGCTTCAGCTTCGGCTTTCATCTTTTCGATTTCCTCCTTGCTCAAACCGGATGAAGCTTCGATACGGATAGCCTGTTCCTTGCCGGTAGCCTTATCCTTGGCAGATACTTTCAAGATACCGTTGGCGTCGATATCGAATGTCACCTCAATCTGAGGTACACCACGGCGGGCAGGAGCGATGCCTGTCAGGTTAAACTGACCGATTGACTTGTTCTGTGCGGCCATCGGACGTTCACCCTGAAGTACGTGGATAGTCACTTCGGTCTGGTTATCAGCAGCAGTAGAGAAAGTTTCGCTCTTACGTGCCGGGATAGTAGTGTTGGCATCAATCAGCTTGGTCATCACACCACCCAATGTTTCGATACCCATTGACAACGGAGTTACGTCCAGCAATACTACGCCCTTGATTTCGTCTGTCAAAACAGCACCCTGAACAGCAGCACCTACAGCAACCACTTCATCCGGATTCACACCCTTGGAAGGAGTCTTGCCGAAGAATTTCTCTACCAATTCCTGAACAGCCGGGATACGAGAAGAACCACCTACAAGGATTACTTCATCGATATCTGAGTTGCTCAAACCTGCATCGCTCATCGCTTTCTTACAAGGTTCAAGACAAGCCTGAATCAAGTTGTGAGCCAAAGCTTCGAACTTAGCACGAGTCAAAGTCTTAACCAAGTGCTTAGGCATACCGTCTACCGGCATGATGTATGGCAGGTTGATTTCTGTTGAAGTAGAAGAAGACAATTCAATCTTCGCTTTTTCAGCAGCTTCTTTCAAACGTTGCATTGCCATCGGGTCTTTTGTCAAATCCGCGCCTTCGTCGTTCTTGAATTCCTGTACCAGCCAATCGATGATTACCTGGTCGAAGTCATCACCACCCAGGTGAGTATCACCGTTGGTAGAAAGCACTTCGAATACACCACCGCCGAATTCGAGGATAGAGATATCGAATGTACCGCCACCGAGGTCGAATACAGCAATTTTCATATCTTTGTGAGCCTTGTCCAGACCATAAGCCAACGCAGCGGCAGTCGGTTCGTTCACGATACGTTTCACTTCCAGACCTGCTATCTGTCCGGCTTCTTTCGTAGCCTGACGCTGTGAGTCAGAGAAGTATGCCGGAACGGTAATAACGGCTTCGGTTACTTCATGGCCCAAATAGTCTTCGGCAGTTTTTTTCATTTTCTGAAGAATCATGGCCGAGATTTCTTGTGGAGTGTAAAGACGTCCGTCGATGTCTACACGCGGAGTGTTGTTGTCGCCTTTCACTACTTTGTAGGGAACACGTGTCACTTCTTTCTGTACCTGGTCCCAAGTTTCGCCCATGAAACGTTTGATGGAGAAGATAGTACGCTGCGGGTTAGTGATAGCCTGACGTTTTGCAGGGTCACCCACCTTACGTTCGCCGCCGTCGACAAATGCCACGATAGAGGGGGTGGTACGCTTGCCTTCGCTGTTGGCGATTACTACCGGTTCGTTACCTTCAAATACTGAAACACATGAGTTTGTTGTTCCTAAGTCAATTCCAATAATCTTTCCCATAACTGTATATTTTTTATTTATTTGTTTTCAATTAAACTGATTTCCCGGCGAATGGTTCACGAATTTTTTTCTTTTCGTGCACCAACCGCACGCCTTCTATCAAGCAAACGGTATGCCAAAGCAGGAATGGCGGCGGCAACTGACAAAATGGCGCATTCTTTTTCGGCGTCGGCCGACAGAAAAGGCAGAACAGGAGCAACACTGTCAGTTTTTGCATGGAAAAACTCTCAAGAGGTTTTTGAGAAACAATGGAGACACTTTCAGCAAACACCCGCCATTGTTTGCCGAAACAATGGTTACGTTTTAGCCTTACCGTCTAAACAAAAAAGACGCTCCTCAAAGAGAGTTCTTTTCTTGTTTCTTTTTTAATTCTAAATATACTATGAAAGGGTGTCCGGATGTGTGTCCGACTGTTGTTCGAAGAGGGTTCGTATGTTGTTGTTTATCAGTAGGTTGCATGTACAGACTTATGACCAATGAATATTCACAAAAAATGTTAACGAAAAAAGAGGCCGAAACCGCCTGTTTGTATAGTAAAAAAGGAATACCAAAATAACTTTTGGCATTCCTCGTTTATTCTAATAATATCTACTGTCTGTTTATTGTTTCTTCAAGACTAACAGCTCGTTACCGTTTTCTCCGAGCAGATATACTTTACCGTCTTTCATTGAGAAACTTCTTGTCTCGTTCAGCGCGTTCAGCACGATGGTTTCCGTCTCCATGTCGGGACACATCATCATGGTGGTGGCAATATTTTCAAACTTCAGCGAGTTGGCCGCCTTCTCGTCCTGAAGCAAAGCACCGTTGATGCTATTGCAACCTACATTGCCGTAAATGCGGTTCTCGTCGGTATTAAAACCAATGAACGGAGCGACTTCGGCAGTACCCACTATTTTCTTGCCATTTACCAATTCAATGGCCCATTCGCCTGAAAGGTCTGCCAATGAAACCTGCGATTCGTCTTTTTTCTCCAGCGTCAGCATCTTTTTGCCGTCCTCGCCGCATAATGCGATGATTTCGGGTTGGTCTGATACAGTTTCATACGACTTCACCTTGTTCAGCGCGTTCAGCACCTTTTGTTCTGTCTGCATATCGGGACAAGCCATACGTGTGCTTCCGATAGGGCCGAAAGACAATACTCCGGGTTTCAGCGAATCGGCCTCGAAGGTACCCATCATACGGTTGCAGCCACTGTTTCCGTAGATGCGCTTCTGAGCTACGTCAAAACCGATAAAGGGCATTTTCTTATCCGTGATTTTCTGTCCGTCCACTTCGGTGATGTTCCATTCACCGTTCAAGGAAGAGAGTGTTAACATATTCTTGCTGCCACCGCATGAAGCTAAAATCAGTGCACCGGCACAAACAGCCGCCATTTTTAAAATTACTTTTTTCATCATACTTTTTTCGTTAAATCATTTAGTTTAGTGCGCAAAGCTATATATAATTCTTCATTTGCAGTAATAATAAACAATTTTTTTGTACCTTTGCCATACTTTATAAATTAACAAAAAATGATATGAAAAGGTTTTTATGCATGCTATTTTGGGTGGTAGGATGCTGTATAGGCTGTTATGCACAGAACGGCTATATAGTCTCCACTGCATCCCGACAGGCAAGTTCTTCTGTGGAATCACCGGAGAAACAATTTATCGACGACCATTTAAAATACTACAGTCTGTGCGACTGGACACCGGGGATGAAGTTTATGGTCATCCCGGAACGGAAAGACCTTGTCATTCCGGTCTTTAAATCGGCAGAGACCGGCAAGGATGTGGACTCCGGCGAGCTGAAGTACAAGATTATGGAATTTTTGGGTACTGAAGTGACCGACCGTGGATTCGTGCATTTCAATTTTGATTGTGAGGGGAAGCCCTACTACCACGAGGTGAAGAACATCACACTGGAGCAATATTGTATGAAACCCAAAGCCGGCATTCCGACCCTTGCCTATCTGGGCGATGTGGATATCGCCAAGGATTTGCTGGAAGGCGAAACGCTGTATATGCGCACCGACAAAGTGCGTATAGACGACCCTAACAGCACCTCCGGCTACAAGGAAGTGCACATCGGCCTGAATGAGAAGGTGACAGTGACCGCCGTGGGAGTGGACAGCCGGGCCTTTCCGGTGAAGATTGTATTCTCCGATTCCAAGGGAAACACGTATTATCAGCCGGTAGCCATCTCAAAGACCAATTGCGGGATGCTCGACAATGATTTTATCATGGAAAAGAAAAATAAATATTTCCCCAATGCATTCAGTTTCAGTGATGCCAATGCCAAGAAAGCCCGGACACTGATGGAGAAATATGGCAAAAAGCCCGTTTACCTGAAAGCGGAGACGGCATGTACCGACGATGCCGGCATGACTGTCAAACTGCCTAAATACACGCAGTTCGTCATCAAAGACATCATTGCCGAAAACGGAACTCAGTCTGTGACACTCGAACTGGCCGCTGCAGATGGAAAGTCTTACCGGATGAAGACGACTTTCGTACACGCAAGTGTCACCAACCTGGCCTTGCGCAACGACAACTATTTTGCCGATATCTTTGGCATCGGTAACCTGCGTGCCAAATACCCCGATACCACCGAAGAGACCTGGGATCTCATCAGCCACGGCGAAGTGCGCAAAGGCATGACGACAGACGAATGCCGCTTGTCTTTAGGCGACCCCATCCGCGTGCACAAAGTGACGGGAGGATATGAAACTTGGTATTATCAAAGAAAATCCTTGGATTTTACCCATAAGAAACTGGAACGTATTAACTAATACCCAAAATATTTTGTTATCTTTGCCCGGCAAACGGTATGTTTTACCGGGCAATTTATTTTTTAATCTAAAGAGAACAAATGGGTAAAGTATTAATTATCGGTGCAGGCGGTGTAGGTACTGTCGTGGCACACAAAGTGGCTCAGAATCCTGATGTTTTTACAGACATTATGATTGCCAGCCGCACCAAATCAAAATGTGATGCAATCGTTAAGGCAATCGGTAATCCTGCTATTAAAACAGCTCAGGTCGATGCAGACAATGTAGACGAACTGGTGGAACTTTTTAATAGTTTTAAACCCGAAATCGTTATCAATGTAGCCCTGCCTTATCAGGACCTTACCATTATGGAGGCCTGTCTGAAAGCCGGAGTGAACTATCTGGATACAGCCAATTATGAACCGAAAGATGAAGCCCACTTCGAATACAGCTGGCAATGGGCTTACAAGAAACGTTTCGAAGAAGCCGGTCTGACAGCTATTCTCGGTTGCGGTTTCGACCCGGGGGTAAGCGGCATCTATACGGCGTATGCTGCCAAGCACCACTTTGATGAGATGCATTATCTGGACATCGTGGACTGCAATGCCGGTAATCATCATAAGGCATTTGCCACCAACTTCAATCCCGAAATCAATATTCGCGAAATCACTCAAAACGGACGTTATTATGAAGACGGCAAATGGGTGACTACCAAGCCGCTGGAATTTCATAAGGATTTGACTTATCCCAACATCGGTCCCCGTGACTCGTATTTGCTGTATCACGAAGAACTGGAGTCGTTGGTCAAGAATTTCCCGACTATCAAGCGCGCCCGCTTCTGGATGACTTTCGGACAGGAGTATCTGACTCACTTGCGTGTAATCCAGAATATCGGTATGGCACGCATCGACGAAATAGATTATAACGGCATGAAAATTGTTCCCTTGCAATTCCTGAAAGCCGTATTGCCCAACCCGCAGGATTTGGGTGAGAACTACGAAGGCGAAACCTCTATCGGTTGCCGCATCCGTGGTATCAAAGACGGCAAAGAGCGCACTTACTATGTGTATAATAACTGTAGCCACCAGGAAGCTTACAAGGAAACCGGTATGCAGGGCGTCAGCTATACCACCGGTGTGCCTGCCATGATTGGTGCCATGATGTTCCTCAAAGGACTGTGGAAACGTGCCGGTGTATGGAATGTGGAAGAGTTTGACCCGGACCCGTTCATGGAACAGCTCAATAAGCAGGGTTTGCCTTGGCACGAAGTGTTGGACGGAGATTTGGAACTTTAAAAACAGAGACAAGATATGAACGTAGGAGACAAGGCTCCCGAAATACTGGGCTTGAACGAAAAGGGAGAAGAAATTCGTTTGAGCAATTATAAAGGAAAGAAAATAGTACTCTATTTTTATCCTAAAGATATGACTTCCGGTTGCACTGCACAGGCGTGCAACCTGCGTGACAATTATTCCGAACTGCGTGCCAAAGGTTACGAAGTGATAGGGGTGAGTGTCAACGATGCCAAGTCGCATCAGAAGTTTATCGAGAAAAACGAACTGCCTTTTACGCTAATCGCAGACACCGACAAGAAACTGGTGGAGCAGTTTGGCGTATGGGGCGAGAAGAGTATGTATGGACGCAAATATATGGGTACGTTCCGCACTACTTTTATCATAAACGAAGAAGGTGTAATCGAGCGTGTCATCTCTCCCAAAGAGGTGAAGACAAAAGAGCACGCTCAGCAAATTTTATAATTTACTTAACAGACCAAAAAGAAATCTTATGGCTAAAAAAGATAACGAAGAAATTCCATTCACAGCAGGGCCGGGTGCCGGAACCAGCGAAAAACTGAAAGCGCTGCAAGCTGCAATGGACAAGATAGAGAAGAACTTCGGCAAAGGCTCTATCATGAAATTGGGAGATGAAAACGTTCAGCAGGTAGAGGTGATTCCGACCGGTTCCATCGCCTTGAACGCCGCACTCGGCGTAGGCGGTTATCCGAAAGGAAGAATTATTGAAATATACGGACCTGAATCATCCGGTAAAACAACATTGGCTATCCATGCGATTGCCGAAGCTCAAAAAGCGGGAGGTATCGCTGCATTTATCGACGCGGAACATGCATTCGACCGTTTCTATGCTTCCAAACTGGGAGTGGATGTAGATAACCTGTGGATTTCTCAGCCGGACAACGGCGAGCAGGCATTGGAAATTGCGGAACAGTTGATTCGCTCTTCGGCCATCGATATTATTGTGATTGACTCTGTTGCGGCACTGACACCGAAAGCTGAAATCGAAGGTGATATGGGTGACAATAAAGTGGGACTTCAGGCACGTTTGATGTCACAGGCATTGCGCAAGCTCACCTCTGCCATCAGCAAGACCAATACGACTTGTATCTTTATCAACCAGTTGCGTGAGAAAATCGGTGTAATGTTCGGCAATCCCGAAACAACCACCGGCGGTAATGCCTTGAAGTTCTATGCTTCGGTACGTCTGGATATCCGTCGTGCCACACAGTTGAAGGACGGCGAGGAAGTAATCGGAAATCAGACACGTGTAAAGGTGGTGAAGAATAAAGTGGCTCCTCCTTTCCGCAAAGCCGAATTCGATATCATGTTTGGCGAAGGTATCTCCAGAGCCGGAGAAATTATCGATTTGGGAGCCGAGCTCGGCATTATCAAGAAAAGCGGTTCGTGGTACAGCTATAATGATACCAAACTGGGACAAGGCCGTGATGCTTCCAAACAGGTTATTCAGGACAACCCCGAACTGGCGGAAGAACTGGAAGGACTTATCTTTGCCGCACTGAAGGATAAAGAATAAATATACTGTTTAGGCACGGATGATGCGGATGGATACGGAGGATTAGTCCCGTAAAAATCCGTGATATCCGTGCCTAAACTATAAATGGCTTCGCACGAATACTCCATCCGGCTTATTTCTTCAGCTCAAAGCCCAGCATCAGACCGTCATAAGCTCCCGCCACACTGTTGATGGTGGCTGCGGTGGAGTTCACTTTCGATGCTGCTCCGGTAATGGTCTTCAGGATGGACATCAATTTGTCCGCTTTGAACACCATACTCATGTCATTGCCTGTCACTGTGACATAAGCCACAGTCTTCAGTCCCAGTTTGCCTGTCATGGTAATGGTCTTTGCGGCATCATCAAACACATAAGTCCCCGTAACCGTACGTTTTTTCATCTGATAAGAGTAAGTTCCGTCTTCATTGAAAGTGTAGCGGATATTATCCATACCTACTTTGTTATACACGGCCGTCATTTTCTCTTCCACTTCCTTAGCAGCCACTTCGCCACCGGCCTTTGCCAACAGGTTCTCACTTTCGAACTGACATTCAGGACCGGAGTACGTCCATGTGCCGATAATAGAAGAAGCCGTTGTAGCCTTATTTCCGACAACAGCCTTCGCCACCCCCGACAATATGGATTTCAAATCCTGTGCTCCGGCATTGGCAGACACCCCACACATCACCAATAAAATCCAAATACTTTTCAGTAAAATTCTCTTCTTCATCTTTCTATTAGGTTTTATTAAACGGTTGCAAAGATACGATAAAGCTTTCTATAAAACAATTTGATGCATATCAAACCCTTTTTCTGTTGTGATTTGTAGTTCAGCGTATCCGAAAATTTACTATCTTTGCTGCATAACACCATGAAAAACCAAAATAAATATGAGTATTGTAACCAATTTGAAATGTACATTGGCTGTCACAGCCGGACTATGTTCTTCGTTTGCTTACGCGCAAAAACATCCACATGTTATCTTGATAATGACTGACCAACAACGGGGCGACGCCTTGGGCTGTATGGGCAATGAGACTGTCATCTCTCCCCATCTGGACCGGTTGGCCGGCGAGGGAACACTGTTTATGAATGGATATTCTTCTTGTCCCAGCAGTACTCCTGCCCGTGCGGGAATGCTCACCGGACTTTCTCCCTGGCATCACGGCTTGCTGGGCTATGGAGAAGTGTCACCCGAATATAAATATGAGATGCCGCAGATGATGAAGGATGCCGGCTATTACACTTTCGGTATCGGAAAGATGCATTGGCATCCGCAGCGCGTCAAACACGGCTTTGAGGGGACGCTGCTGGATGAAAGCGGACGCATAGAAGACCCTAACTTCACCAGTGACTATCGCCAGTGGTTCCAGATACAGGCCCCCGGAAAGAATCCCGATGAGACCGGTATCGGCTGGAACGACCACAGTGCTTCCATCTATAAATTGTCGGAAAATCTTCATCCCACTTATTGGACGGGAGAGATGGCTTGCCAGCTTATTCAAAACTATGACAATAATGAGAAGCCATTATTCCTGAAGGTATCCTTTGCACGCCCTCACAGTCCGTATGATCCGCCGCAGCGATATCTCGATATGTATAAAGATGCTCAGGTGCCCGATCCGTTTATCGGTGACTGGTGTGGCAAATGGGCCGGGCAGCTTGACCCTGAAAAGGCTGCCAAAGATGCGCCTTACGGCAACTTCGGTGACGAGTATGCGCGTAATTCCAAACGTTATTATTATGCCAATATCACGTTTATAGACGAGCAGATAGGTCGCGTGGTGAAGGCTTTGAAAGAAAAAGGTATGTATGACAATGCCTTGATTATCTTTGTATCCGATCATGGTGACATGATGGGCGACCATTATCATTGGAGAAAGACATATCCGTATGAAGGCTCTACACATATTCCTTATATCGTGAAATGGCCTGCAGCAGAGAAAGTGGCTCCGGGAAAAGTGGATGCTCCTGTAGAACTTCGTGACCTTCTTCCTACTTTCCTCGAAACAGCCGATGCAACTGTTCCTGCCGATATGGACGGACGTTCGTTGCTGGCACTGGCCAAAGGTACGGAAACCAACTGGCGCAAATATATCGATTTGGAGCATGCTACCTGTTATAGTGCCGATAATTATTGGTGCGCCCTGACTGACGGCAAGATTAAGTACGTTTGGTATTTCCACACCGGAGAAGAACAACTGTTCGATATGGTAAAAGACCCGAAAGAATTGCACAATGCTGCCAACGACAAGAAATATAAAAAGCAACTGGCTGAGATGCGTGCTGAAATGGTGCGCCATCTGAGCGAACGCGGTGAAGAGTTTGTGAAAGACGGACAATTGGTGGTGCGTGAAAAGACCATGCTCTACGGACCTAATTATCCGAAAAAGAAATGATACTCACTTGATTTATCTCGTAGGGGTTGTGTCAAAATGTGGATAATACTGTCGTTTAGTTCGTAGGGGCGAGGTTCGCTCGCCCGAAAACAGTTTGCTTTGTGTCTTCGGGCAGGCAAACCCTGCCCCTACAGCTGACGATTGGATAGGCCATTTTAGTTTTGACACACCTCTACGGTATAATCATTTCCTCATCATGTTATAATTGATAGAAAGAGTCCTGCAATGTTTTCTTAAACTTCTTTGAGACAATCAGCTCTGTTATTTTTTCGAAAGGAGGGTACATGACGCAGCGGTTCTCCTTTATCATTATCAGATAATTGATATTGATGATATAAGATTGGTGTATCTGCACAAAGCAGGGAGCGTACTCTGTTATCTGATGCGCTGTGGTATTTTTCTTCAGTAGCAGGGGAACCTGATTGTTTAGTACCACCTCCCATAATTTGCGGTCGGAGTTATAGCGGAAGAACCCGATATCGATAGAACGGAGAACGCGCAAGTCATTGGTGGGAGTGGAAATCATAAATGTATGTTCGCCGGCCGAATATACTTGTGGCGGAATAGTCACCGGTGCAGCCGGTTCGTCCATCTTTTTCAGAAAACGGGTGATAATGCAGTCCAGTTCTTTCCTGTCTATCGGTTTCAGCAAATAATCGAAAGCAGACTCGCGGATGGCATTAATCATGTATTTGTCATAGGCAGTATAAAAGACCACCTGCATGCTCCATGTAACACAACTGTTGGTCTGCTCCAACAGCTCCATCCCTTTCATGTCGGGTAACTCCACATCCAGAAACAAAATATCGGGACGAAGCTTGTCTATCATTTTCTTTCCATTAGAGCCATTGCGGGCAATACCCTCTATTGCCAACTGTCCATAACGCTTCAGCTCCATGCAAAGGTTATCCGCCGAATACTCATCATCATCTATAATCAATACTTTATAAAGCCTGTCCATATAATTTGTTTACCATGATTAATGAAACAAAAGTAGAGAAACATCTTTTAAGATACAAACCGATAATTCTGCATTTGTGGATATCCGGCTTCAAACAGGAACTATCCGTGTGAAAATAGTCGTTAAACAGCTTTTTAAAAGTTATAATCATAACCTTGGGGAAGTATCACGACAAATTCGCAACCTGTTTCTCCTCCTTCCAGCGGCACATTATTGACAGCGATGTCTATATGTTTCTTGTTATGGCCGTTGAGCATCTGAACCGTTTGAAGAATTACTTTCATGCCGGTTCCCGTACCCCGGTTGTGGCTGCTTGCCCTGTATCCTCCGCCGTTGTCCCTTATCTTGATGCAGATGGCTCCCGTCGGTTCACGCCTGATGTCAATCCACAGATTCTTTTTCCCCGGTTTATCCCTTAGTGCATGCTTGATGGCATTCTCCACCGGAATCTGAATCATCATGGCAGGAAGAATCTCGCGGGCGGAATCGATGGTTTCATCCACATGGACAGACAGTGCGAAAGTGTCTCCCAGTGATTTGCGTTCCAGTTCTATATAGGTCTGTACAAAGTCGAGTTCTTCATCCAGAGTGACACAGAGGTGCTCGGTCAGCTCAAGGTTGCGGCGCATCAACTTTACCAACTGTTGCATGTTCTCGCCGTGTCCGTTGTTATGGCTGTTCATTTCCCTGTTCAGCACATTGAAGATGAAGTGGGGCGAAACACGGTTGCGGATATTCTCCATGCGCAGCGTGTTAATCATGTTCTGGCTGTGCATTCTGAGCAGGTGGTGTTGTTTCTTATTGTAAAGATAGATAAAGACAACCAATATCAGAATCAGGAAACAGACAGACATCCACACATACATACGTTGGTGGAGTTCCAGCACCTCGTTTTCTTTCTGCTGAATGAATATCTTTTGCTTCATCAGCGTAGTGTCCTGCCGGTATTTCAAGTCGATTTCGGCGGTGCGCATCTTGATACGCTCATTGCGGGTGGAGTCGTCAATGCGCTGGTTCTCCCGCTGATAATGATAAGCTTTCTTATAATCTCCCACTTCCTCGTAATAATGCTGTAAGTAGCGGTTACGGATGTGCAGCATATTGGGCTCCACATAATCGGGCTTCACGGCTTCGGCAAGACGTTTGCGTGCCAAGGCGAGATTGTTTTGTTTCAATGCCAGTTCTATCAGCTGTGTATCCAGATAATAGAGTGCGCTGATGTTTCCGATAGACCGGAAGAAATCCTCACACTTAGCCAGATAGAAAGCGGCGGAATCTGTTTGATTCATCAGCAGGAAGGTCTCTCCCAAATTCATCTCGCTCAGGTGAACCTCGAAAACCATATCGGGATAAGTGTGTGCAAATGCCAGTTCTTTTCTGAACATTTCGAGTGCACGCGGATAATCCTTGCGGAAGTAATAGGAGTTTCCGCGGTTGTTGAGGTAAATGCATTTCTCGTAAGGCATCATCTCTTCATATTGGCGGGCAGCCATGTCGTAGTAATAGTCGCACAATTCGAAATCGCGCAATTCCATATATACTTGTGCCAATCCGTAGTAGGCCGGGAAGCGTTTGGCTTCGGGAATGCGCAGTGAGTCGAAAAACGACAGTGCCTTCCGATACCACAATGCACCTTTATCGTATTGCCCTGTGCGTACGTAGGCATCGGCAAGGTTCATTGAAATGTCGGGCAACACTTCTTTTCTGTCTCCGTTCAGTCGATAGTTGAGTGCCTTGCTGAAACAAATGACTGCCGAGTCTACCAATGCCTGGCGTGCGAGTACATTTCCGCGCATATTATAGATGTCGGCATATAAATCGGATACTTGCGGTGTGAGTGCGTTGCGACGGCAATAGGCTTCTGCCTGATTCATGCACACGGCGGCGGAATCCATATCGGACCGGAACATATAGGCTTTGGCCAGCAACATCATATAGTAGTAATAAGTGGTGCTGTCGGCGGTGGCGGCCATACGCTTCTGTGTTTCGGCGCAGACATATCGGGGATTCTTGGACAAGGAGTCGTTGACTTCCTGAAAGAACTGGAGATAGGTGTCAAAAGCATTGAATGCCCTTTTCTGTTTTGTCCCACAAGAAATGACACATGCGGCTCCCAGCATTATACACCAGAAGCCTATCAGCATCTTTATTCGTATTTTCATAGTAGGTGTGCTAATAGTTTGTTTACAAACATACGTAAAAAAAACAAATTGAAGCACAAATGTCTTATTTTAAATTTCTACCATTGATATTGGATGGAAAGAAGATACTCGCGCGGCCGGAGTTTTACCCATGAAGTGGAGCTTTGTACAGCCGAATAGAGGGTATAACTGTATTCCTTTTTATTTAGTAAATTGGTGACGGAAGCTGTGAAGCGCCATTTTCCCACACGCTGTACCAGTGAAGCGTCTGCCAGCCATGTGTTGAGATGTTGTGTGCGGTCGATGTCATTATAAAAATGTTCTCCCGAAAGCCGGAAATCAGTATCGCCCCATCCCATGCTCAGTGTCAGGCGCTGTGACAGGTTTCACAGGGCATCCAGCCGTCTGTAGTCGCCTATTTTTGAACTCCCGCAACTCAATTTGGCTTGATACGCAGCTTCAAACAGTCGGGAAGGCGCCCATATTATCTTGGGTTCAACCGACAGATAGTCATAACGGTAGTCCTGAACCACTCCGTCATTGCACTGTTTTCCTTTGGTGCGGCTCATGGTCAGTTCGACAGACGATTTCAAATTCCAGTCATATACTCCTTTGGACAGGACGGAATGTAGCGTGTAATTTTCGTCAGAGTTGCTTTTTTCATAAGGAGAAAGGTAGAAGATGCCATCTTTATAATCACTCCGTGTCATTAAGTTATGGTCTGTGTGAAGATAGGCGAACGATACTGTCCGTATGCCAACTCTCTTGCGCTGAACGTGCAGATTAGTTATCTGCGGAGGGCACTTCGCAATGACAATACAGTCAAGATAGACTCGCTGATGAGAAAAGGTTATATGTTGCGCGAAGACTTCTGAAAATAATCCTTTCATATTCGTTTTGTCATATCATGAAACATCCTTACCTTTACCCGAAAATAAACTTCTAAGTAAAAAAGGAATAAAATGGAAACAATATCTAATTCTGTTCTTACCGTCGGTATCAGTGAGCATGGGGCCGAACTGCAAAGCATTCGGAAAAACGGAAAGGAATATCTGTGGCAGGGAGATGCCCGCTTTTGGGGACGCCGTTCGCCTCTTCTATTTCCCATAGTAGGGCGTATGTGGGAAGATACCTACCGCTATGCGGGTAACTCTTACCGGATGGGGCAGCACGGTTTTGCCCGCGATACGGATTTTAAAGTGACTTATAAAGGGGAGGAGGGAATAGTCTACTGGCTGGAGTCTACACCCGAGATGCTCGGTAAATATCCTTTTCCTTTCCGTCTGATGGTCGGTTATCTGTTGGAAGGTAACCGAATTAGTGTAAAATGGCGTGTAGAGAACCTTGGACAGTTGGATATGTATTTCCAAATCGGAGCTCATCCCGCCTTTAACTTCCCGGGGTTTGATGCATCAGCAGACGAACGCGGATTCTTTGCTTTCGACAGTAAAGAGGAGTTGCGGTATATCGTTCCGGTGGAGAAGGGGTGCGTGTCACCGGAGCTTCATACATTGGAACGGGATGCGGACGGACTGATGAAAATAGATACACATACGTTTGACTGTGATACATATATCTTTCAGGATGCGCAACTTAAGAAAGTGACCTTGCTGGACAGGGAGAAGAACCCTCACGTCAGTCTGGAGTTTGACACTCCGCTGGTGGCGTTGTGGTCGCCTGCCAAGGCTCATCCCGATTGTCCGTTTGTCTGCATCGAGCCGTGGTATGGCCGTTGTGATGCCGTCGGGTTTGACGGAGAGCTGAAAGATAGGGAATGGATTCAGAAATTAGGAAGCAAAGAGGTATTTGATGTGAGTTACAGCATCATTATAGAGTAATAGCCGGAATAATTACCATGATAACAGTGTGTGGGTGTGTCAAAACGTGGATAATGCTGTCGTTTCGTTCGTAGGGGCGAGGTTCGCTCGCCCGAAAACAGTTTGCTTTGTGTCTTCGGGCAGGCAAACCCTGCCCCTACAGCTGACGATGGGATAGGTCGGTTTAGTTTTGACACACTCCCACAGTTTTAATCTGCATCTGTAAATTTACTTACTTAACTCTTCCAATATTTGATGCCGGATGCTGCGGAAATGGTCACTCTCGGTATCATACAGTGTCCAGTGGAATACAACCAGCCGGCAGAGTTCTCGTGCCAGTTCGGGATTCTTCTTTTCCAACATTTTCAGGAGCGTATAGTCGGCAATACCGTCGCGCATAGCTTCCAGACGGATGGAACCATACAGCTTTCCGTTGTTAGGGTAGACTATCCAGCTGTCTCCTCCGGGTAGTGTATTGCCTCCTTCCTCATTCATGCGGGTTGTTTCCTTGTAAGGATTATTGCCGGTAAACCATTGGTTGAATCCCCAATGCAGATATCCTGTTGCCCCATATTTGAAGTTGAGCCAGTGAATGAGGCGGGTCTTGATGAGCGGTTGCTCTAAGAAACGGTTGGCAAAGTCGCCTTGAGGGGCAAGGCAGGTGTAGAACCACGTTTCGTCTCCCTGTTTTTGTCTTTCGCGATAGAAGTCATACCCCTCCTTATAGAAATTGAGTTGTGGCACCCAGATGTCGAGGATATTCTCAAGGTCATGAGTATGGCAAGCCTCTATGATTTTGATGTCCGGACACTGCTGTTTCACAAATCGGGCGATAGCCACATAGCTTTTTATATTGTCGCTTGTAGGCTCGTCGGCAATGTGCTGTGCATACAGTACTTCCGGATATGCTTCTTTCAGATGGGCGGCAAGCGAGGGGATAAACTGACGATAGAAGTTGACAGCCTGTTCCGATTCCATAGGATATTGCACCAGTTTCTTCTTGCCGTTCTCATACTGAGGGACATAGGGTGCGAATTGGCTGCTCCAGTCTCCCGAACGTCCGGCAATATGTCCGCCTTCGAGCATTTTCAATACACCGGCCTGATGGAAGATTTCTATCATTTTGTCGAATCGGGAGTAGTCGAAAGTATAGGTTCCGTTTTTCTCCTCAAACTCGATGTGTTCCAGCGGTGAGAGCAGGATAACGTTGGAATAGCATTCCTTCATTTTATCGGCCAGTGCCTGCACCATTTCCCAGTAAGCGTCCGAGTAAGGTTCCACCTCTTTCCCGCCATTGAATATTTTCATTTTGTCGGGTGATGTGCCAAACCAATTGGTTACCCATAAATCCGGTTGGGGCATGACGACGGGGTAAACTTTTACGCTGATTTCTTTTTTCAACTCAAAGGTTTGGTTGCCCATTGTTCCTTTGAGGCTGAATGTGGCTTTATAGTTTCCGGCTTCCGCATCGGTGGGAACGGGAACGGAAATCCAGATGGGTTGCGCCACATCACGTGCCACGGATTGTCCGTTTTGCTCGATAATGGGGTCGGGATAGTAGTGTGACAGAGAGGTGATGGCGTCTTTGGCGCGGTCGGGTGTCTGTCGGCCCACCCGCACATAATCAACAAAACCCGTACGCGGGGTACTTTGTAACTGTGTTCCTTTTTCGTTGGTGAACGCCGTAACCTGTGCCGACAATTCCTTCAATGGCAGTGCGGCTCTCACTGCAAACTGGAAGGTGGCGTGCTCGCCTGCAGCCACTTCTTCGGTCTCGTCATACTCGGGGAAGAAGTTTGATTCTCTGAATACTTTCAGAAAGGGGTCTACTTGTGTAAATGTAATCCGATCTTCTGTGGTAGGTGTTCCACAGGCGGAAATGATAAATAAAAGACAAATTAAATAAAGGTTTTTCATAAATCGATACTGTTTAAATGATTATAATATTTTGTTTGCTGTTATCAGTTTCCCATTGGCGGAGATGCCCTGTATCACCATGAACAGGGGGGCTTGGGGAGGAGCCGTAAAGATTATATCTGCTTTTCCCTTTTTTATCTTTATGTCGGGCTGCCAATAGACCGTTTTTCTCCTCATTTCTTTTTCTGTACTTTCGTTGTTTGTCGGATAATGAGGGACATAAAAGTGCTGTTTCACCTGACAGCCTTGCGGAACAATTACGCGGAAGTTGGATTTCTTATTCGCCATTGCCGTCGGGTTGTCCGCTTTGCTGACTAACATGATGGCTCCGTTGGCAGCTCGTCTGCCCAGTGTGACCAGTCCGGCTACGTCTTTTATCACTTCAATGGATTCTACGGCAGAGATGGGAAAACTCACAAATTCTCCGAAGGATACTTCCAGTCCGTCGATAATGAGCATGGCAGGCACTTCCTTACCATAACGTTTGATGATATAATACTCTTGCACGTTGAGTTCGTCTTTGGCATATTGCACCCCGGGAATGTGCATCATGAAGTCGCGCACGGATGCATAGGGCGAAAGAGTCATTTCTGCGGGGCTGTATGCCCGGTTGAAGTCCGAGTGCACCCTTGCTGCTCCGGGTGATAGCTTTTGTCTTTGTTTGCGGGCGGTTACGATTACATTATCCATCTGCAGTTCCCATGCCACACTGTCGGGACGTTTCGGTCTGTTCTTATCATAAAGCATGATGTTTTCTTCGTAGCTTTCCGTTTCGGGAATGTGGGCATGGAGCATGCTGATGCGTTCCACCCGGGGACGTTTTTCTTTGTTTATTTGCACTGCTACGTGTGTTCCGCCTTTGGCTGTATATGCTTGTATCAGAAAATGGGTGTTCGGGACAAACGACAGATGGTCGAAGAGGAAATAGCCTTCGGGGTCGGTCTTTGTAGTCTTGAATATCTTGCCATCGAAAGACAGCAGGGTGACGGTGGCTTGAGGGATACCCTTGTTTGCGTTTCGGTTGGAGATGATGCGGCCTTGTATCAGTTCTGTTGTTTCTGCGGGGATGTTTGTAACGCAGTTTGCTGTATCGCCCGAAGCATCAAAAGCAGTCCATGCCTGTGTCAGCATTAGCAAATCTTGACGGAAACTGTCGTGCGTGACATCTCCGCTGAAGTAAGAGGCCGGTTGTTCGATATAGCCCCGGATGTAGGGGGTCAGAAGATATGCCGAACGTAGGGTGTAGAAGCGCAGCGTGTAGTGGCCCGGGGCAATGCTGTCGGGTAATGGGAAGAAGCCGGCGAATCCTTCTTCGCCGACTTTGATTTTTTCGGTTGCCATGCGAATGGTGTCGTGCAGCAGTTCGGCATACACAAAGTGGCTGTAGCTTTCGGCTTGCTGTCGTGTGTCCATCACATAGACTTGAAACCACACGGTGTCTCCGGCACAGAAATTGCAGCGGTCGGTGTGTACGTATATTGTTTCATACGACTGATGGTGACCGGCTGCCGTTACTGTGCAGAGGAGGAGCAGGCTGAACAAGTACAGTAACATTGTTTTCATTATAAGTGTTCTATTTTTATGGTGAATGTATAGCTATTGTCATTAAAAAAAGCTTTATCTTCAACTTATGGCGAGATTAGAAAATATATTGCAATCCCAGTTGCAGTCGTCTCCAGTTGGCATCAATGATGAAGTTTTTGGATTTTATCATGGCTCCGCTTTTTCTGTCCTCTCCGTTGAATCCGATGAATAGATATTTGAGCAGGATGCTGAAATGGTTGTTCAGGGCATAGGATGCTCCGGGATTGATGCCTCCTTCAACATCATTTTTACCCAAGTGTCTGATGGCAGAAACTTGCATATCCATAAAGATATTGAATTTGCCGGGATGCAGGAAGTTATATCGCATATAGGGTGTATAAGTAGTTCTTTTTTCGTCTTCCATTATGCTTTCAAATTGTATTTTGAATCCGGCTGCCCAATGGCGGTTGATTTGGTAACCGATGGATGGAGTCAGTACGGCATATCTTGCATAGCCAAGATGAAAAAGCAATGGATTTTCTACAGTAGAGGATACAAACGCGGTTTTCACTTCTCCGTATCCTCCGTTCATTTCGACAAAGAAACCTTTTTCTTTAGTCTGTGCGGTTGCTGTGGCTATACTAAGGAGCAGTAGGGAAGTGAAGAAAAATTGTTTTGTTTTCATATCATTATTTTTAAGGTAAATGAGTAGGTCTTTGAAAAAGAATAAAGAAAAGGGTATTCTCTCGAACCCCCTTTTCCATCACAGTTATGTTAAGACGATTATTCTGTTTTCAGAATGATTATCATTAACATTTTCTTATCGTTATACCTATTTACAAACTTATTCCAATGCGCGTCCGGCTGTCATAGGCCAATAAGGATTTTGATACATGGTTGAAGTCTTGATATCGTTGGGGTCGCTGGCGCTCAATGTGAAGTCTTGTACGCCAAGAGGTTCCAGATAGAATGCTTTCTTCCATGTATATCCGTTGAACAATTGGTTGTTTGTTTCGGTACGTCCCATCGGACGGACATACTTGCTGACAGAAGCGGCTGAAATGTTTGCATTGCTTGTTCCGTCGGCTATCAAAGTTGATTTGCCGGTGGCATCTACATATTTTTTGTAAGCTTCGTCCCACAGGTTCATGCCTTCCAGCATATAGTGTCCGGTGATGGCAGGATCCCATGAACGCCATCTTTTCAGGTCATCCCAACGCATACCTTCCGAGATAAATTCGCAACGGCGTTCGCGACGGATGTTGTAGAGTGTGGCGTCTACTTTCCGGTCGCCGGAGAAGACTGCCAAATCACCATATACGGTACCGCCCACTACGTTGGCTTCTTTGTCTAAGTTGGTGTTGGCAATGGTCAGATTATAATCTTCGCTTACACCTGCACGGCGGCGGATGGCCTTCCAATAACCTGCGGCATCATTGTCCAATGAACCGTTCTTTTCGTAGCATGCTTCGATATAGTTCAGGTAGGCTTCGGCAGCACGGAACACGATGGCTCCTGTGGTACAAATGATAGTGTTGCTCTTGTACTGGTCGTAATCGTAGTTATAATATTTACGTGGACGGTAACCCGTAAAGTCTTGTAGTTCCACACTGCTTGTCACCAAAGGAATGGTGTCCAGAATCACTGCTTCGTTGTTCTTGGCAACGGCAGGGTCGGCAGGGTCGCTACGGACAATGTCTTCTTCACCGAATACAAAGAGTTGCAGACGTTCGTCACGTCCTTCTTTCTCCATGGATACGCTCAAGTCGCCTTTGTAACCCGAACCGTCGGCATAGTAAGGCAAACCGTTTTGCATCAGGAAGGAAGTGATGTAGCTACGTGAAAGTCCCAGTTGGTCACCGCCAGCCGACAAGATGTAGGCTGCATCGTGAGTATAACCGATGCTCAGGTTGTACTGTTTCCAAAGTAATACTTCGGAAATGCTGCTCAAATCTTCTTGGCTGAACATATCGAAGTAAGGATTCCATCCGTCGGTTTGTCCTAAAACGGGATTCATCTGATGCGAGTTGCCTGTCAGCGTACAATGGTCGGCAACGGCTTTGGCAGCGCTCATGGCTTCGGTCAGGAAGAAATTGATTTCTCCTGTAATGTCGAAAGTCTTTCCCTGGTTGTACGCCATGTCTTTTCCGGGCCATGTATCGTCACCCGGAACACGTCCGGTGCCTTTGTGGTATTTTTCAAAGGTAGCTTCAAACAACGCTACGCGTGACTTGAGCAGCTGTGCGGTTTGCTTGTTGATACGCTGGTTGTTTTGGAAACCTTGGTCTTTCAGACGTGAGATAGCTGTATCAAGGTCTTTCAATATGAAACGTGCCACTTCGTTACGTGGAGCGCGCTGGCTCAGTTCCTTCAGTATGGCCTGATCGTCGGGAAGCACTTGGTCGATAATGGGAAAATCGCCATAGCGAACCAATGCCTGATAGTATGCCAATGCACGAAAGAAATAGGCTTCGCCGATATAATGGCTCAGAATGGTCTTGTCGCCTTGGATGCTTCCTGCTTCTTCTTTCGGAAGGACTTGTTCAAGCAGCCAGTTCCATACACGGGCACGTGAAGTGTAAGTTTGGAAGTTCTTGCCCGAAGGTACTTGTTTTTCTCCGGCAAACCAATCTAAGTCACCTGTTTGTGAAAACAGGTTGTCTGTATTATTGTCATTGAGTGTCATACCGCTACGCCAGTTCTTGTCATGGTAAAGAGACTGCTGGCGAGAGTTTTGCAGGTAAGAGTAGTAGTTGATAACGTATGCACCCACTTGGTCTACAGTTGTGAAATAGGCTTCAGGGGTTACATTGGTTATCGGCTCACGGTCTAAAAAATCATTGCAGGAAGTCAGTGTTGATGCTCCCAGACCGATAAGTGAGCAGATGTAGATATGTTTTAAACTTAATTTCATATTCGTATTTTTTTAGAAGTTAACATTTACACCGACAGAGAGGGTTCTTTGCAACGGATACAGTTTACCCGGTCCCCAGTCGCCACCCAGTGTTTCGGGGTCGAATACAGAACTGATGCCTGTCCAAGTGAGCAGATTGTCGCCGGAAACGTAGAAACGTACAGATTCCATGGCAGCCTTTTTAGTCCAGCTTTTGGGCAAAGTATAACCTACTTGTACGTTCTTTACACGCAGGTATGCCGCATTCTGTAAATATCCGCTTTGAACTTCCTGATTCTTCTTGATATTTCCGAAGTAAGGTTTCGGATAATATGCGTTTGTGTGTTCAGGTGTCCAATAGTCCAGATGCTCGGTGAAGCAGGCTGATTGCCATTCGTCACCGCTGGCTCCCCAGAAGTACGGGCCATCCAGCCAGTAGTCGCGTTTCATGGTTCCTTGCAGGAAGATGGAGAAATCCAGTCCTTTCCATGAACCGTCTACCGTGAAACCGAAGTTGTAGCGTGCATAACTGTTACCGATAACTTTCAAGTCGCCATGGTCGTTAAGGGTTTTGGAACCGGAAGTCACTTCTCCGTCTCCGTTCAAGTCGGCATACATAATATCGCCGGCACCCCATTTAGAACCCCAGTTGGGTTTGTTGTTGGCTAAATGGGCATCCATTTCTTCTTGAGTCTGTGCGATACCTACTGTGGTGTATCCCCAGATGGTTCCGTCCAGTTTGTTGTTGTACCAACTGTAGATATCACCGCTTTCATTCGGATATTTCAGTACCTTACGCTGTCCGTCGGCCAAAGTGAAGCGTACTCCATAGTTGAAGTCTTCGATACGGTCTCTCCATGATAATTCCATTTCCCAACCATAAGATTTCATATCGGCATTGTTTATCTTCGGGGCAGATGCACCCAAAATACCGGGAAGGGTGGGAGCAGGACCTACCATATCGTAAGTATAGCGTTGGTAGTAGTCGAATGAACCGGTCAGTCGGTTGTCAAAAAGACCGAAGTCTACACCGACGTTCCATGATTCTACGGTTTCCCAAGTCAATACACTGCTGACGATGCCCGGAAGAGATGCTGTGTTTTGGCGTACTCCGTTGAGCAACCAGCCTGAGTTGTTTGTTCCCACAGGCATGCTTTGGAAGAACGGATACCAGGCTTCGGTTTCATTGTTACCCAATTGTCCCCATGAACCTCTCAGTTTCAAGGTGCCGATTACGTTTGACAATGGTTTGAAGAATTCTTCACGTGAAATGTTCCATCCCACTGAGAATGATGGGAACAGTCCCCAGCGTTTGTCGCCGATGAAGCGTGAAGAACCATCATAACGTAAGTTGGCTTCCAACAGATAGCGTTCTTTGTAGTTGTAGTTGACACGTCCGAAGAAACCGGCGATAGCCAATTCGGATGCACTGTTGTAAGCGTTTTTATTGTCCTGTGTGGTGTTCAGTTCAGGCACGCTGGAAGTGATAAGATCTGTACCGAAACCGGTCAGGCCGCCTTTCTTGTAAAGCTCGGCATTGAAACCTGCCATTACTTTAAAGTAGTGGTCGCCTATGGTTTTGGAATAATCACTGAAAATATTGGTTGAGAAGTAGTCTTCGCTGGCGCGGTAGTCTTGTACTTCCGAATAGCCGGCAGCACCTCCGTTCCAAGACAGTGCATAAGGGTTATTGTCGGTATCGTAACCGTAGATTGGCAATACAGCCCAATGGTATTTTTCATTGTATTGGCGCAAGCTGCCTTCTACGTTGATGTGCCAGTCCTTGATGGGCTCGAATACGAATTGAATCTGATTGGTTATCCAGTTCTTTTCACTGGTTTGTTTTCCACCTTCTTCCATTTGTATAATTTCCATATCGGCAGACCAGTGTCCGTTGGGATCGACTACCGGACAGGTCGGCCAGCGGCGTGCGATGTTGTGGAAGAACAGTCCTGTCATGTAAGTCGGACGGTCATAGTTCTCGCGTGTCCATTTGTTATTATAATTCATGGTAATCCAATCGGCAAGTTTCACGGATATTTTTCCGTTCAGTGTATAACGCTGGAACTTGTCGCTACCGTGACGTAACAGACCCTTTTGGTCGAGGAAGCTGCCACTTAGCAAATAGGTGATTTTGTCGTTACCGCCATTGATACTTAAATTGTGTTCTTGTGAAGGCACCCAACTGTCATAGAATTCATCAAACCAGTTGGTATTGGCAAATGCACCTCCGTAGTTCTGCCAACGTCCGTTGGTACCGGCTACCGTACCGTAATATTCCGGTTTGGTGGGGTCGGTGTATCCGCCGCTCATGTATGTCTTGATGCGGTTCATATCGTCTTCATCGAAGATGACAGTACCGTAAGCATTGCGCTGAGCCTCATTGAAATAAGTTGCAAAATCCAATGAGTTGGTCATATTAGGTTTTTGGATAGCATCCGAAAAACGGAGATTACCTGAATAGTTGACTCTTGTTTTTCCGCTATTACCGTTCTTGGTGGTAATTAGAATAACACCGAATGCAGCACGTGCACCGTAAATAGAAGAAGAGGCGGCATCTTTCAGTACTGACACATTGGCAATATCATTAGGGTTTACCGTATTCATATCGCCTTCGATTCCGTCAATCAAAATCAAGGGATTGCCACTGGAGCCGTCACCGATGGTACCTGCACCACGGATGTTGATATTAAGAGAAGCATCCAATGCACCACCGCTGTTGCCCACTGACATATTCAATCCCGGAATCTGACCTTGCAAGGCTTGTGCCACATTCTGTACGGGGCGTGATTCCAGCACTTTGGAGTCGACCATACTCACGGCACCGGTTACATTTACTTTTTTCTGCGTACCATAACCTACTACAACGACTTCATCCAACATTTGTGTGTCGTCTTTCAAGATGATGTTCAAGGGAGTTCCTGTCCACTTTACTTCCATCGTTTCATATCCCACAAAAGAAATCACCAATGTACTTCCTTTGGGAACGTTGTTCAAGGTAAAGTCTCCATCTATACCTGTGATGGTACCGTTGGTACTTCCTTTTACTACCACAGATGCACCGATAACGGTTTCACCTGTTCCGTCTTTTACAACTCCGGTGCATGTGCCGTTTTGCTGGACAGCGTCAATACCCGTCACTCTTTCCCCGGATGATGCGTAAACTGCTCCTCCACTGATAGTTGAGAGGAATAGTAACATACCGACTGATTTGAGATGTTTTAACATATTACTATTATTTAATTGTTTGTGAAAAACATGTGAATCCATGAATGGAATAAGTTCCAACAGAACTATGTTTTTTAGGATTGGTGAGGAAAAATAGTATGATTAACAGCCTGGTATGACTTAAAAGAGGGGTGAAATGTTCAGTTAAGGTTCTTATATTCTACCCGATTTTATAGTGCTTCACCTTAAAATTGCAGTAAGATTGGAGTATAAAAGGTTATTCAGATGTACTGAATAGCATTCTATTGCCTGTGTTTATTGTGTGATATTTTATAAAAATGATATTTTTTATAAAAATCACCGCATCCTCTCGCTTGTTATTTTAAAAATATTGTATATTTGCGGTGTTAATCTAAATTTTATTGAAAAACATAGTTCTGTTGGAACTTATCCGCTTGTCCTTGTTTTCGGCTTGCAAACTTCATCAAGATGTAGGCCCAGTAGAAAATTAGTATGCCATATATCTTCGTAATTCTGAATGGAAGGAGCTTTTTAGAGATAAATCATTTCGTGATTGCTTAACCACGGTCGTGGTTAAGTCTGCTCACGGTCGTGGTTAGACTTAGTCACCCCTGTGGTTAAGGTTAACCACGGAGGTGGTTAACGGACATCTTACTTTCGTCAGTAAAAGAAGGAACAGAAGCATTGTATGCTGACGGAGTACTTCATGGTCAACCGGAATTGATGTGATTCTCTGCAAAATCAAACGCATGTTTTTTTGCGTCGTTTTCCCATTAACGGTGCTTGTCCGGGAAGGAAAGGCCGGAATATGAGGCACTTTCACAAACAACCTGTTTATAAGCCGATAAACGGATGTTGCGCTGTGAATGAATGATATAACTGAGGTGCGTAAGAAAAAGGAGTGAGAGAATGGGGACATAAGCAGGTGCAACTTATTATTGTGTTCTGAGTTCAAGTTCTAAAAGCGATACTTCATTTTGTTTGCAGAGTAGAAAAAGAATAGAAAATTATGCTGCTTTCAAAGTACTCAAAAGGGGGGGGAGAAGTAGAATGGATGGAATTATATATATGTTGAATATATTTTTATTGTTCCAGCCTCGTTTCAGGGATTTTCAACCGTCTGTTTTCATTTTGATAAATAAATCCCTCTTTTAAAGAACGTTAATATAATGTATTCGGAACGCAGTAATCTTTCACACTTAGCATTATAGCAGTGTGTCTGAAGGACATTTCGGTAATAATAAAATAAGAAATATGAAAAGAATGAATGTATGGATTGCCGTAGTAGGTATGGCAATGGCTTTTTCTGCTTGTAAGCCGGGGGCTAAAACAAACCAGGAAACAGAGGAAACGAAGGTGACAGAACAAAAAACGGGTGACGATAAAGACGAACACGGATGTATCGCTTCGGCAGGTTATGTGTGGAGTGCACTGAAGAAAGACTGCATCCGTCCTTTTGAGGCCGGCGTAAAAGTGCCCGGTATCACAGCCGACAATAACACAACGGCGGCTTATGTGGTTTTTGCAGAAGATTCTACCTGTGCGGAATTATTTGTTGCGACCGTGAAAGGTGGCGTGTTGCTGGATAAAGCGGAAGCTGTCTGGAAGAATGACTCTCTGGATTTTGTAGTGAAGCAGGATGCCGGCCGGTGGACTATCACTGAAAAGGGAACTGAAGTTTTTGCCGGAGAATAAAATCCGTCTGTCGAAAATGAATAAAAAAACAGGCGTGAATATTGCGGAGAAACACGGGATAAGAGAATTATTCCGTGACATTCGCATTCTTCACGCCTTGGAAACAATTTAAAGATATAAGTTTGTCGATTAGTGGCAATGTCCGCATCCGCAACTTTCGTCGTGGCTGCCGCAACCATCTCCGCAACCGTCTCCGCAGTCACCGCAACCGCATCCGCAACCTTCGCCGCTCATCATATTCAGCGTCTCTTGAATTTCTTCGTTGGTGGCAGGACGTGATTCTGTTACTTCGCCCACAAAAGTCAGGTCTTTGCCTGCATGGGGATGGTTCAGGTCAACAGTTACCGTATCGGCGGTTACTTCGCCCACAGTGGCATAGAAGTGATGTCCTTCATTGTCTTGCAAAGGGATAACGGCTCCCTCGAAGATACGTTCTGCATCAAATACACCGTCGATGGTGAACATTTCTTTAGATACAGTGCGTACACCTTCAGGCATATATTCTCCGTAAGCTTCTGCGCTTGGAATGACGAAATCGAATTTATCGCCTTTGTTCAGGGCGGCAACTTCGCTTTCGAAGCGTTCAAGCGTGGTTCCCAGTCCTGAAATGAATTGGAAGGGGTGCTCTGCGGTTGCTTCTTCTACTAATGTTTTCTGACCGTCTTGCATAACGTACAGTTTGTATGCTACGGTAATGTACTTATTTTCCATGTTTTTTATATTATAAATATACTGAATTACGTGCGGGAATTGTTTTCCCGGCGTGCAAAGATACAAATTAATTCATATCCCAACAGATTATTCCGCCTAAGTATTACGTTATTTTGTCAGAATGATAGATTATTTGTCTGTGTTCGGAAGCTTTGTGCTCCTTCAGGGATGAAAGAAAATGCATCGCTTTGTGATAAAATGATTTTTTTAAAGCTCGTTTGGTTACGAATGATAATTTATAAGAAAAAAAATCTTCATTTTATTTGTTTGTTACGAAAAACGCTTTACCTTTGCAGTCGTTAAAGCAACAAAGAAAAAAGATATATGAACGTTACTACTCTAAATAACCTGGCAGTCCTGCATATTATTCGCTTCGTGGTGGTCACACTGGGAGAGTGAGAAAGGTTGTGTATGTGTAGTTGTACATAAAAGATATATTTGAAGGCCTTTCTCACATGGATGAGAAAGGCTTTTTTAGTAATAGAAAGTTAGGACGTTTTAGACAATAGAATAAAATGAAAAATCAGTTACGCAGCTCGTATAGCACACAAGGTCGCCGGATGGCAGGGGCCAGAGCCCTTTGGGTGGCAAATGGCATGAAGAAAGAAATGATGGGAAAACCCATTATTGCAATAGTAAACTCGTTTACCCAATTTGTCCCCGGACACACACACTTGCACGAGATAGGTCAGCAGGTGAAGGCTGAAATAGAGAAGTTGGGATGCTTTGCAGCTGAATTTAATACCATTGCTATCGATGACGGTATTGCCATGGGCCACGATGGAATGCTCTATTCACTGCCAAGTCGTGATATTATAGCCGATAGTGTGGAGTATATGGTCAATGCCCATAAAGCGGATGCGATGGTATGCATCAGTAACTGTGACAAAATAACTCCGGGTATGCTTATGGCGGCCATGCGGTTGAACATTCCCACTGTGTTTGTATCGGGAGGACCGATGGAAGCAGGAGAATGGAACAACCGGCATCTTGACCTGATTGATGCGATGATTAAATCGGCAGATTCATCGGTCAGTGATGAAGAGGTGGCTCAAATAGAGAATAATGCTTGTCCCGGCTGCGGCTGTTGCTCGGGAATGTTTACCGCCAACTCTATGAATTGCCTGAATGAGGCTATCGGACTGGGGCTACCGGGGAACGGAACGATTCTGGCTACTCATGCCAACCGTACCCGGCTGTTTAAAGATGCGGCCGCATTAATCGTAAAAAATGCATATAAATATTATGAAGAAGGGGATGACAGTGTGTTGCCGCGCAGCATTGCCACTCGTGATGCTTTCCTCAATGCCATGACGTTGGATATAGCTATGGGAGGGTCTACCAATACGGTTCTTCACCTGTTGGCTATTGCTCATGAAGGTGGGGTGGACTTTACAATGGATGATATCGATATGTTGTCACGCCGTGTGCCTTGTCTTTGCAAGGTGGCTCCCAATACACAGAAATATCATATTCAGGATGTAAATCGTGCAGGAGGTATCCTTAATATATTAGGTGAGTTGGCCAAGGGCGGTCTGCTGAAAACAGATGTGAACCGTGTGGATGGTATGACACTGGCAGATGCTATCAGAAAATACAGTGTGACTGTAGACGAGCCGGATGCTGATGCTGAACGTATCTACTCTAGTGCTCCGGGCAATAAATTCAATATTACGTTGGGTTCTCAGAATGCAACGTACAAAGAACTCGACACCGACCGTGCCAATGGTTGTATCCGCGACTTGGAACATGCCTACAGCAAGGACGGCGGGTTGGCCGTACTGAAGGGAAATATCGCTCAAGACGGTTGTGTGGTAAAAACAGCCGGAGTGGACGAAAGTATTTGGAAATTTTCGGGCCCGGCCAAGGTGTTTGATTCACAGGATGCTGCTTGCGAGGGCATCTTGGGCGGAAAGGTGGTGAGTGGCGATGTCGTCGTGATTACCCACGAAGGGCCGAAAGGTGGCCCCGGTATGCAGGAAATGCTTTATCCCACTTCTTATATCAAATCAAAACATCTCGGAAAGGAGTGTGCCTTGATAACCGACGGACGCTTTAGTGGCGGTACGTCAGGATTGAGTATCGGACATATTTCTCCTGAGGCTGCCGCAGGCGGAAACATCGGGAAAATAGTGGATGGAGATATCATCGAAATCGATATTCCGAACCGCAGTATCAATGTGAAACTAAGTGACGAAGAGCTTGCAGCACGTCCCATGACTCCGGTGACCCGCAACCGCTACGTGCCGAAGAGTCTGAAAGCCTATGCCAGCATGGTGAGTTCGGCAGACAAGGGCGGTGTGAGAATCATTGACTAATAAAAAGAAATAGATATTATATGGCAAAAGAACAAATAACAGGAGCAGAGGCCTTGATGCGTTCCTTGGAGCATCAGGGGGTAAAGACTCTTTTCGGATACCCGGGAGGCTCCATCATGCCTACTTTTGATGCTTTATATCATCATCGAGATACATTAAATCATGTATTGGTTCGTCACGAACAGGGAGCTGCTCATGCGGCACAAGGTTTTGCCCGCGTGTCGGGTGAAGTGGGAGTCTGTCTGGTCACCAGCGGTCCCGGCGCGACGAATACCATCACCGGCATTGCCGATGCCATGATTGACAGTACGCCTATCGTGGTAATTGCCGGACAGGTGGGCGCATCGTTCTTGGGAACAGATGCGTTTCAGGAGGTCGACTTGGTGGGTGTCACTCAGCCTATCTCCAAATGGAGCTACCAGATTCGTCGGGCAGAGGATGTGGCCTGGGCAGTGGCACGCGCTTTTTATATTGCCAAAAGTGGACGTCCCGGTCCTGTTGTGCTAGATTTTGCCAAGAATGCTCAGGTGGAGATGGTGGACTATGAACCGATGAAACTTGATTTTATCCGCAGCTATGACCCTGAACCCAATCCGGATAAGGAGTGTCTGCAGGAAGCTGCCGAATTGATAAACGGTGCTTGTAAACCATTGGTTTTAGTCGGCCAGGGAGTGGAACTCGGCAATGCGCAAGATGAACTTCGTGCTTTCATTGAGAAAGCTGATATGCCTTGCGGGTGTACCTTGCTGGGACTGTCGGCACTTCCTACAAACCACAGACTCAACAAAGGTATGTTGGGTATGCACGGTAATCTCGGGCCGAATGTCAAAACCAATGAGTGTGACGTGTTGATAGCCGTGGGAATGCGTTTTGATGACCGTGTGACCGGTAAGCTTGATACATACGCCCGACAAGCGAAAATCATTCATCTGGATATCGATTCGTCGGAAATAGATAAGAATGTAAAGGTGGACGTGCCTGTGTTGGGCAATTGCAAACAGACGCTTGCCATGCTGACACAACTTATCGGTGAAAACAAGCATACAGAATGGATTGACAGTTTTGCCGAATATGAAAAAACGGAGTATGAACAGGTTATCGAAAAAGAGATTCATCCCCGCGAAGGCGCACTGAATATGGGAGAGGTGGTCCGCGCCGTGAGCGAGGCTTCGCATCACGAAGCTATTCTGGTGACCGATGTGGGACAGAACCAGATGATGGCGGCACGCTACTTTAAGTACAGCAAGAACCGTAGCATCGTTACTTCCGGCGGACTGGGCACCATGGGCTTTGGCCTGCCTGCCGCAATCGGTGCCACTTTCGGACGCCCCGACCGCACCGTGTGTGTGTTTATGGGTGACGGAGGATTGCAGATGAATCTTCAGGAATTGGGAACTGTTATGGAACAAAAGGCTCCGGTGAAGATTATTCTTCTGAACAATAATTATCTGGGCAATGTTCGTCAATGGCAGGCAATGTTCTTCGGACGCCGTTACTCGTTTACGCCGATGCTGAATCCGGATTACATGAAAATAGCCGAAGCCTACGAGATTCCCGCCCGACGTGTGATGGAGCGGGAGGAGTTGCAGGATGCCATCCATGAAATGCTGACTACCGACGGGCCGTTCCTTTTGGAAGCCTGCGTGATAGAGGAAGGTAATGTGTTGCCGATGACGCCTCCGGGAGGTTCGGTAAACCAGATGTTGTTAGAATGTTAAAAGAGTAAGGTTATGGATAAGACATTATATACATTAATCGTCCATTCGGAGAATATTGCCGGTTTGCTAAACCAGATTACTGCTGTGTTTACCCGCCGGCAGATTAATATAGAAAGCCTCAATGTTTCGGCTTCGTCTATCAAAGGTGTTCATAAATACACCATTACGGTGTGGACTACCAAGGACATTATCGAAAAGGTGGTGAAGCAGATAGAAAAGAAAATCGATGTATTGCAGGCGCATTATTTCACCGATGACGAAATCTTTCTGCACGAGATAGCACTCTATAAGGTGTCCATACCCGAGTTTCAGTCCAATCCCATCGCATCGAAAGTGATTCGCCGTTATAACGCACGCATTGTGGAGGTGAATCCGGTCTTTGCCATTGTCGAGAAGGCGGGCATGACCGAGGAAATCACTTCTTTATATGAGGAGTTGCAGGCACTGGGCTGTGTATTGCAGTTCGTCCGTTCGGGACGTGTGGCTATCACGACCAGTTGCTTTGAACGTGTCAATGAGTATCTGATACAGCGTGAGGAAAAATATCGTCAACAAAAGGAAGAAAGGGAGCTGTGATGAGTGACAATAAAGTTGGAACATACAAGTTTGTGGCAGAGCCTTTCCATTGCGACTTCACCGGAAAACTGACCATGAGTGTGCTGGGCAATCATCTGTTGAACTGTGCCGGCTTCCATGCGGCCGACCGTGGATTCGGTATTGCCACATTGAATGAAAACCATTATACATGGGTGCTTTCCCGCCTGGCTGTCGAACTGGAAGAGATGCCTCGCGAGTACGAATCTTTCAGTATTCAGACTTGGGTGGAGAATGTTTATCGACTTTTTACCGACCGTAACTTTGCTATTCTCGACAAGGAGGGAAATGCTGTGGGCTATGCCCGTTCGGTGTGGGCGATGATAAGCATGGAGACTCGTAAGCCTGCCGATTTGCTGACGCTCCACGGAGGGAGCATCACTGACTATGTGTGTGATAAGGATTGTCCTATCTCCAAGCCGGGCCGTATCAAAGTGACTGAAAAGACACCTCTTGTCGAGTATCGGACGAAATACAGTGATATCGACATCAACGGGCATGTAAATAGTATTAAGTATATCGAACATATCCTCGATTTGTTTCCCATCGAAGTGTTCAAGGAAAAACAGGTAAAGCGTTTTGAAATGGCATACGTGGCAGAAAGCTATTATGGCGATGTATTGAGTTTCTATCGCGAGGAAGTGAGAGAGAACGAATATGATATAGAAGTAAAAAAGAATGGCGCGGAAGTCGTTGTTCGCAGTAAAGTGATATTGATTTAATTTAATAACAATAGGGCGGCGCAGTGTTGCCCGTAAAAATTAGTTTTAAAATGGCACAATTGAATTTTGGCGGTGTTACAGAAACTGTAGTTATCCGCGATGAATTTCCTTTGGAAAAAGCACGTGAAGTATTGAAAGATGAAACAATCGCTGTAATCGGTTATGGTGTACAGGGTCCGGGTCAGTCATTGAACCTGCGTGACAATGGTTTCAACGTAATCGTTGGTCAGCGTCCGGGAAAAACATATGAAAAAGCGGTTGCTGACGGATGGGTTCCGGGCGAAACTCTGTTCGGCATTGAAGAAGCCTGTCAGAAAGCAAGCATCATTATGTGCCTGTTGTCTGATGCTGCTGTTATGTCTGTATGGCCTACCATTAAACCTTGTCTTACTCCGGGTAAGGCTCTGTATTTCTCTCATGGTTTTGCCATTACTTGGAGCGACCGCACGGGTGTGGTTCCTCCTGCTGATGTCGACGTGATTATGGTTGCTCCCAAAGGTTCGGGAACTTCATTGCGTACCATGTTCCTCGAAGGTCGTGGCTTGAACTCTTCATACGCCATCTATCAGGATGTAACCGGTAAGGCTTACGAACGTACTATTGCTCTAGGTATCGGTATCGGTTCCGGCTATCTGTTCGAGACTACTTTCCAGCGTGAAGCCACTTCAGATTTGACAGGTGAGCGCGGTTCATTGATGGGGGCTATTCAGGGATTGTTGTTGGCACAGTACGAAGTGTTGCGTGAAAACGGACATACTCCTTCTGAAGCATTCAACGAAACTGTAGAAGAACTGACTCAGTCATTGATGCCGTTGTTCGCTAAGAACGGTATGGACTGGATGTATGCTAACTGTTCTACTACTGCCCAGCGTGGTGCATTGGACTGGATGACTCCGTTCCACGATGCTATCAAGCCTGTAGTTGAAAAACTGTATCACAGCGTGAAAACCGGTAATGAAGCTCAGATTTCTATCGATTCTAACTCTAAGCCCGATTATCGCGAAAAGTTGGAAAAAGAATTGAAGGCATTGCGTGAAAGCGAAATGTGGCAGACTGCCGTTACTGTTCGTAAACTTCGTCCTGAAAACAATTAATACTCTGTATTGGATATTATAAAAAAGGTGTGTCGGAATGAGAAGATCTTGTGTCTGTTATTCTTTGGCACACCCTTTTTTTGTATGAAGCGGCTTTGTCTTTTTAATAAGTAGCCGGTGTACTCCATCCTCCTGAAAGAGTTAGATTGTCTACTCCCAGTAAAGGCAGATTCAGCGGGACCGATATGGTAATATTGCCGATGGCGGTTTTGACAACTGTTCCCAGTAAAGTTCCCACTATTGGGATACCTCCCAATAGTCCGTCCAGATTTGGGATGGTGGACAGCTTGAGGGATAAGGTTAGCGAATGATTTCCATCTGTCTGTTGGGCATACGATTTTAGTCCTAAGTCCAAAAAAGAATAATCTGAACGGTATCGGTAGTTGGTATTTACATTGGCTTGTATTGGATCGTTAATGTCGATAAAAGTTCCGTTTAAGAGTAGAGAACTGTCTATAATCCGGTCAATCAGTAAACCGGATACTAATCCTTGTTTAATGACATTGATATTGCGTACATCAAATGTTCCGTGAAAACCTTTAATGAGAATGTCTTTCTCACTATATATATTTCCTCCTGTAAAGGCGTATTTAAAGCGTTGGTCACCTGTAAAGTAGTCTTTTACGGTCAGATTGAAATCCATTGTCTTAGGGAAATTCCGTATAGTCACTACTGCGGTACTGGCTTCGCTGGTTGCCCATGGGTTGAGTAATACGCCTAGAAATGCCAATAAGCCTTGCTGGTCAGCATTACCCGTTAATGCAAGTCCGAGTTGGTTGACTAATTGTTTTAACAGCATATCATACAATGCATTTGTGACCGGTTCCACCAGTCCGCCTACAACTAGATTGACAGCTGCGTCCAGTCCGCCTAGCACTGTATAGATTGTATTTCCTAGGGTGCCAAGATCTAATGCCGGTTTTAATAGTCCCGGAAGTAAACCTTGTACGGTGGTGCGAATGATGTTTTTATATCCTACCTGTGTCACGATATTGTTTACTAGCGCATTTAGGGCTGTTTGTGCATCTACAAAATTGCGGTGCAGTTTTAGCATGCTGATGATACGTTGCAACAATACATAGGGTTGGGGAGTAGCATCTGAGAAAGATACTTTAGCCCAATAATATTCAGATGTGTCCGTAAATTCTGCATTAGGCAGTACAATACGTCCGTTGGCATAGGTCGTTTGATAATTGGTAAGTACATCTGTGTATGTAGTTCCACTACTTGAAGTGTAAGGAAACAGTGTCTTTTCTACATTGGCAGTGAACACAGCGATATAATTTCCTTTGGGTAATGTATCTTTGACTGCAGTTAAAGGCCATGTAGTTATACCGTTGCCCGGAGTTAAAATCACTTTCTCCTTGATATATTCTCCTGTTGATTTATAGATGATATAACGGAGATGGCGGACTCGACCGTCGGCACCTGTCACTGCGGTACGGGAACGGTTGCCGAATGTGGGTGAGAAATTGACTTCAAAGCAGCCTTCGGGTAAATTCTTTGCTCCTTCATTTACTTCAGGAGGTTGCTGTTCGGTTTCCGGTAAAGCAGGTGGCAGGAGGTCTGTCTCGCTGTTACATCCGGTGAATAAAGACAATACAAGTCCACCTGTAATTATCCATTGAAATATTTTCATCTCCGTTGGGTTTAATGATTAATTATTGAATACCATCCCAAGTATTATCATCCAGATTTACATTATGTGTTAGTATAAATCCTAGATTGATTTTGGAGTAGTCGCCTGTCACCGTCAGTTGATAATTAGGAAGGAAGATGAACCGGTTGCCTGATACTTTACCTGGTTCGTCGGCTACTTTAATGGTATAACGTTCGGTGAATGAACCGTAAGATACATCCAAATAAAAGAGCGTTTTCCGGGCATCGGGGATGGCTAATAGATAATAACTTAGATTGACGCTTCCTGATGTGGGTACTTGTGTGCCCAGTATTCTTGGAGAACCATCTCCTGTTGTCTGCCATAACATTGCGCTTCCATCTGTAATCCGTGTGGCGGTGACCAAATTCTCTGCAACCAGTGTGACGAATTTAACAAAGGTTGGAATATTGTTTATCTGGACTGTCAGCCCGCTGACAATACGTTTTAGCGTTCCGGTTATCTGATTGACTTGTCCCGGTAGAAATGCTGTGCCAATTGCTGTTCCATTCATATTTCCTATGCATTGGCAACTGAAAAATTCGGGTACTCCATAGGTCGGATTGATTGGCTTTACATAAAGATTGGCCAATGTTGCCGGAGTAGATACCGATCCTATATCAAACAGTCTTGAGGCGGCTGTGGGGTTATTGAAATTATAATCATTCCGATTATATCCCAGTACGACAATGCGATAGGTGGAAGTTGCCTGAAGATTAAGCTTTGTAGAAGTGACAGGAAAAGAGTGGAGGGTTATCTGCTTGGCGGCAGCATAATCGGGCACAAAATTGGCCGGTTCACTCGTTGCAAGAGATTCATTTGTCTTGCGGAAAGGTAATATCAGAATACGGTTGACGGATAAGGTAGCATTATCGGAAGCACGGCTCAGCGCATCCTCATACTGGATATTTATCTCTACCGGAATTGTGTTGTCTTTCTGTGGCATCTCCGGTTCATCAATGTCATCTGTCGTGCATGCTGTCAGCCATAGGGCCGACAGCAATGCTGCAACTGAAAAATAAAGTATATGCCTTTTCCTTGTCATTCCTTTATGAATTTAAGCTTATTGGATAACCATATTATGTATCACTTCCCATGCCGGATTGATGGAAATTACGATAGCCTGATCTGTCAGCAAGTCAATCGGAGAGTCGTCATCACCCATTTCGGGAGTACCGCCATTGGTGTTACCTGCCTGTGTCTTCGTTCCCAATGCATAGAAATGATTAGCCAAGATATTGAATGAACTGTTACCGTCTGTATCTTTTACAACCCAAGTTTTAAGGGGATTGTTGCCGGCATCATATAGTCCCAAAGTCATAGTGACATTGCTGACCGGCATGAAGAATGAACCGCTAAGTTGTGAATTGGGCAGTTTTACTACTCCATGACCGGAAAGGTCATTACCGGCATACACTCCTCCGGTGATTGTCTGGCCGGATAGATCTATATTGATGATATTATAGGGAGTGACATTGGATGTAATGGCAGCTCCGTTTGTGATATTCACTTCTTTATTGGCATCACTGACGGATAGACGAAGATATTTCACATCTGTTCCGTTTATGTTTTGAGGGATATTTTTGAAGTAGCCCAGTACACCTGCCACTTTACGAGTCATCGAGATGCTGACACGCGTTCCTCCGTTATTGCTGACGTTTGCTTGGCTCCATCCTGCAAATATCTCGGATTCGTCACCTGATTGTGCAATGGTAGCCATCATATTGTCGAAATTGTGAGCCGTCTCAGGCGAACTGATATTGAACAAGTCGGTCTGATCGCGACCTATTGCTAGAAATTTATAATCACCAGCACTGAGTTTCTCGCTGTTTCCGATGGAGTAACGCATGAAGGTAGTGCCGTCGCTCCATCCCGAAATGGTGAACGACTTGGAGTAAACATAGTCACTCCCATTGTTGAGAAACGCATATACAACAACACGTGTTACATGTTGTGTAGCTTCCTGACTATAGATTGAGCCACGAGAAGTGCCGCCATCTTTTAATTCGTTTACGGCTGAAATCTCGAAAGTAACACCTGTTTCGGCATTTTCACTTGACGGCGCAGGATTGTCATTGTCAGAGCATGCAAACAAAAACATGCTCAGCATAGCGAGAAACATCAATTTTTTCATTTTATAAAATAATTAAGTGGTTAAAAAAATAGATATGCAAAATTATTCGATTGTTAAATGATGGACTAATGTCCATTCTTTGTCTGAATAAACCCAGATATTCCATGCATCTGTATCTTTGTCGAAGTCGACACTAACAGCTGACAGTTCATTGCGGCGGATGTTTAATTCCATTTCGGGAACGGTCAACAGAGCAGAACTCTTTCCTTCTGAATAGAAACTGAGGTTCAGGCGGGTGCTTTTTTCGGTGATAGACGGAGAGACAGCCAGCGCATTTATTTCCTGTGGACGGCTATCTTTTTCGATGGTTGCCGAGCCTTGATAGTTCAGCAAACTGTCCACTTGACTGTATATCCCTTTCACGCTTTGATGCATCCGTGTTACATAAGAGGGAAAGTTCTTGCAGAAAATCAATAGTTTTCCTTTGGTACGTTGGAGTGCAATGCTTGCAGAGCTGCTGTTGCAGTTACAGAAATCTATTGTTCCTATATAGATATCTGTATGCTCAGTGCTTTGGGGATGCAATATTCCGGCTAGGGTTCCATCTGTCATATTTCCCCATGCGGTAAGATTATACTCTCCCAAAGGTAGATTATGGAAAACCAATTTGTAAGTCCGGTCGTTGCCTGTGACGGCTGTTACCAATGATTGGCTGACAGTTTTTCCGGTATATTTATCGGTGAGTGCATAATATATGGTATTTTGGAAATGTCCGAAAGGTTGGTCTTCCTGCTCGAAGGGGTATTGGGGGTATTGACTGATATTAGCGTAGTTCTTGTCAGCCACTGCAATTTCGACTGTATAGTCTGTTCGGCAGTTGTCGTCATCCTCGTCTATGCAGGCTGACATCAGTGATAATACTGCCGCACATACTATATAAAATACTTTTCTCATATTTTGCTTTTTAGTCACGTGTAATGAACGTAGCGTTAGGAGAATATGTTTTATGTAGTAAGAGAATAAATGTTTAAATAAATGCAAAATAGTTTTGGGGCCTTACGGAAGGTATATTGTGATAATGGTATTGTGGGGGAGTTCTATTTTCTCTGGTGTTTTGGTGCTCATCAGAAATTTATTTGATATAATTAAAAAAAGTGCACCAAGATTATTATCCTGATACACCTCTTTCCCATTATATGGATTTTAATGATTTCTTGCTTTAGAAGTATAAGTAGCGGTCGTCTTTTACTTCTGCTTTCTTATACAAGTCACTGATAAAGCTGCTTGAATAGCGTGCTGCCATATTTTCCAAGTTGCTTTCTTCTGTCTTGGCATCGAATGTTTCGGCACTCTTGTCCTTATTGATAACCTGCATTACATATACACCTGCATTACCCTTGATAGGAGCAGTAGTCTTGTTTACTTCAGTTTTACCGGCAAAAGCACCCAATACAGGTTCGCTTGCACGAGTCACAGAAACATACGCGGGAGCTGCAAAAGTTATATGTTTTACTGTATCGCTCACTGCATTTGCAGCACTCTTGGCTTTATTAATGTCTGCACCGTTCAATTCTGCCATAATCTTTTCTGCTTTCTTATCTTTGATAATTTCAGATCTCAGCATATCTGCCACCAAATTGATGTTACGGTAGCCGGCAGGATTAATCTTTTCGAGTGTAACTACCATCAGATGGTCGTTCTCACCACATTCATACAGCGGAGAAACTTCACCTTCTTTAGCTGCAAAGATCCATTTCAATGCGTCGCGAGTACCTTTCACACCACCTACATAGTGTTCACCGCTACGGAAATCGGCACGTTCCAACAAACGGTAACCGTTGTCTTCTGCGTTGGCTACAATCTTGTCTATTGTAGTGTTCTGTGCTACAAACTGGCTGAAATCATTGTATGCCTTGTTGTAAGTTTCCTTGCTGAATTCTACCGGACGTTTGATGATTGCCACTTGATATTTATCTTTCATGGCCTTCTTATCCATCACCTGAAGGATAACGTTAGCTTGACCGATTTGCAGATTGTTCAGTTCTTTAATACCGCCATTAATCAAGGTATTGATAAACTTAGCGTTTTCTGCATCAAGGGCAGCACCTTCATAATTACGTGCTGTCAACCAACTTGCTTCACCTGTCTGACCGTATTTCTGAGCGAGCTCAGCAAAGTCTGCACCACCTTTCAAAGCAGTGAAAATACTGTCTGCCAAAGTTTTAGTCTTTGCTTCTGTATCAGCATATACTTGAATCTGACGGAATTGGATGGAGTCAGGAGCTGTTTGTTTCGCTAAAATTCTGAAAGCGTTGTATGAGTCATCAGCTTGATTATAGTAAGGACCGTAAACTTCACCGAGCTTAACTGAATCCAAACGAGCTACGATGTCGTTAGGAAGTACAGTCTTGTTCACAACTACTTCAGAGAAAGGTACTACAGAGTTAGTAGAACGAACGAATGTGCTCATGTCGGCAGCATTAGCCAATTGAGTAGAATATTCTGTAACTTCGTCTAAAACTTCTTTGCGGTCTTCGTCAGAAGGAGTAACCAAAACATCAATGTATTTGATGTTGCGAGTTTCTATCGGCTGTTCGAAAGTGTCTTTTTTCTTATTGTAAAGCGCTTTGATTTCTTCGTTTGAAACAGTGATTGTAGAATCGCTGATAGAAGAATAAGGAACGGCAGCCAACAATACATCAGTCTGCTCTGTACGTGAAGCAAATGCATCTTCGGCAGAAACAGGATTTGAGATTAATGATTTAGCCAGCAAGTTCTGATATTTTTCAGCCAAAGCGGTTTGTTTCAAAGTCTTTTCGATAAAGTTCCAGAATGCACCCATTTTCTGATAGTATTCTACATACTGTGCAGGCATTTGGCTTTTACCCATGTTGGCATAGTCTACCAAGAACTTTTTCAACATATCTTTGTCGAATGCACCGGTTTGCGGGTTGCGGAACGGAGTCTGCATCAGCAATGGGTGAGTGCCTTCTTCGATAATTGCTTGGATTTCAGCATCGCTTACTGTCAAACCTAGTTTCTTGGCTTCTGCTGCAATTAATTGATTGTTTACGTAAGATTGCCAAACTTGGTCTTTCACTTGAGTCAGTTGGTCATCGTTAAGAGAGTTCAAGCCTTGAGTCAGCTTAATAACTTCTGCGTATTCATCAACCATTTTCTGATACTCTTGTGCGGTGAGTGTTTTTCCATTGACTTCACCTACGTCTTGTTTTCCCTGATGCGGCTGGAGTACTTTCCAAGCGTCACCCGCAATAAATGCGAAAAGGGCAAGACCGATTACAACGACCAACAAAGGGCCTTTACTTCTAATTGTTTGTAATGTTGCCATTTCTAAATTATACTATTTTGTTTATTGTTTTTCTATACTTTATAGATTTAGCGCACGAAGATACAAAAAATGCGGTTTACAATCTATTTTATTGTGAAAAAAATCTGTTATCCGGTCACTTTCAGCTTTACAAGCTCGATTTTGGTGGCTGTGACTTTAATTATTTTGAACTGGAAATTGTCGAACTTTATCACTTCATGCATTTTGGGAAAGCTTTGGTAGTGGTGCAGGATGAGGCCGCCGATGGTTTGGTATTCATCGCTTTCGGGCAAGTTGAGTGAGAAAAGTTCGTTTGCCTTTTCTATTTCCAAACGTCCTGAAAGAACGTATTCGTTGTCACCGATTTCTTTAGCTATGTAAGATGTGGTATCATGTTCGTCTTCTATTTCACCAAAAATCTCTTCTACCAAGTCTTCCAGTGCCACAATGCCTGAAGTGCCGCCGAACTCGTCGACCACCACTGCCAGCGATTTCTTTTGTTGCATGAATAGTTTCATCAGCTTGTGCGCGCCCATAGTTTCGGGAACAATAGGGAGTTGGCGGATATGTTCGGTCCAGTCGGTTACTTCGCGGAACATCTCTGATGAATGGATATAGCCTACAATATTGTCTATATTCTCCTTGTATACAATGATTTTGCTGATTCCACTTTCTATGAAACGTGCTTTCAGTTCTTCGAGTGAAGTATCGTATTCGATGGCTACTATTTCGGTACGTGGAACCATGCAGTCACGAATCTTTATATTGGAAAAGTCAAGTGCATTTTGGAATATTTTGATTTCGGTATCAATCTCTTTTTTATTGTCGACATCTTGGATGCTACTTTGGATGAAATAGTCCAAATCTACTTTTGTAAAGGCTTTGTCACTGGCTTCCTTATTTACTTTTATACCTAAGATACGCAATATCAGGTTAGATAGTCCTGATGCAAATTTGCTGATAGGGTAGAGGATTATGTAGCAGATAAATGCGGGAACGGCGAATATGTTCAGTGTTAAGTTGGGATTGATTTTAAATAGTGTTTTGGGTAGGAATTCGCCGGTCACCAGGATGATTAATGTTGATATGATAGTTTGAATCAGTACCAGTAAGAGTTCATTGTTAATGAGTCCTGCCAAAATGTTCTGCTCGATGACCTGCGCCATCAAGATACCGTAGATGACGAGGGCTATATTGTTTCCTACCAACATGGTAGAAATGAAATTGTTCGGGTTATGAAAGAAGATGGAAAGGATGCGAGAGGTGAGGCTCTGGCTATTGCGGTCCATCTCAAAGCGTAATTTATTTGAGGAAACAAAAGCAATTTCCATTCCTGAAAAGAAGGCGGAAAAGGCCATTGTGATTATTATTTCTATGATGATGCCCATAATGATAATTAATTAATGTATCGAGTCGGTCTTGATACTGTCCGAAGCAGTGGCTTTTGTGCTGTCTGCCGGGGCTGTGTCTTCTACAACAAACTCACCGCCACTGTTATAGATTTCATACTCGGTCAGTTGTTGGTTCGACTTGAATCCATACTGCCCGTTTATAATGCTTTTGTCTGCTTGTTCAATATGGATAGGCTTGTCGGAATAGATTTGTTCTTTAGCTTCGTCCCAGAACAGAAGTTGTGTGTCAAATTTGTCCCCTTGAAGGTTGCGGATATGTACATTGCTTCTCAGTTCCCAAAGTTTCTTTTTCTCGTAATAATAAGCTGTATCGGCTTTGATGCTGGCATCGATATGGAACAGTGAATCGAATTTTTCCAGATAGACTCCTTTTTCGAAAGCCCAATAAGGCGGGTTCTTTTTATCGTAGATTTCCCACTCTTCGGTAATGATTTTGTAGCGTGTGATGCCCGAATCGGATATTAAGGTAGTCACTCCCAGCGTTCTCATGGTGGGGAGGGAATCACGTTCGGTTATGGCTTCTGCCAGGTTTTTATTGTCTCCCGAGCATGCGGGGAATAAAACAAACATAACAGTTGTCCAAACGACAACTGTTATGTTCATAAATATAAGGTGTGAATTTCGTTTTTTTACAACTGACATAATTATCTGATAGTAGTTGTTTCACCAATCCATCCGCCGATTGTTACACTGTCGCCTTTCTTTAATCCGAGGAAGAACAAGTCTTCGTCTTTCGGAGTATAGCGTGAGTAAGTACCAATCAACTTGTTTGCTTCTTCTTCTACGCTTGAATCTACACTCTTAGCTCTCTGCAATTTGTCGATAACTGCAAAATATGTACACTTGTTCAATGCATTCTCATCGCTCCAGTTGGGGCTTGATGCATACATATTAGCAATCAGGATGTAAGGCTTACCGTTGTTTCCGTCCAAAGAGATAGATTTCAATGCATATTGTTTAGCTTTGCTCAACTGTTTTTTGTTAAACAGGATGGCAGAAGTCTTATAGCAATAATCTGCTTTCTTCACAGGGTCTTGTTCCAGTTCGATGGCCTGGTCGAAGTATGTGATACATTTGTCCAAATCGCCTTTCTTGAAATACATATATCCGCAACCGATAGCTGTTTCAGAAGTCGGTTCGATAGCGTGTGCATGTTCAGATGCAGCAAAGTATGCTTCCTGTTCTGTACATCCCAGCATTTGCATTACATTGATTACTTGTTTCAGATAGTCCAGATTAGTCTTGTTCTGTTCAACTTTCGGAGCATAAATAGATTGTAAGTTATCGCAAGTAGCTACACCACTGTTGATGAAGAATGCGTCGATGTTGTCTTTGGCAACTTTCAGCAGTTCTTTGGTCTTTGCTTTAGTTTCTTTTTTGAATGCTGCGTCTGCATAACCGGCAGCAGCGATATAGTCTTGAATGAACTGTTCTTTGTGTGCTTCGTCAGCCTTTACCTTACGTCCGGAAACATCAGTAAATTCTTGAAGTACAAAGTAGTCAGCGTTATCTTTCTCTAAATCAACGGCTTCTTTGAACAAATTGTATGCGGTGTTCAGGTCAGGACATCCCATTGTGAAATAGTCATGAGCTTTCATTCCGATGATAGAGCCTTTGGTTACAGGAGTTTTAACGTAACCGTTCAATATGTCCAAGTATTTGATGCGTTGATCGTATACATTCATCAGTTCTTCAAAATATTGTTTTTGTTTAGCTGCATCTTTTTCATTGGCAATGAACCAACGAAGAATCTTTGCACCGTTTGTGTAAGTACCTGCCTGAGCAATCGGAGCTTCATTGAATACGCTCTTCCATGGAGTATAAGCATCCTTGAAGTTGTTTGTTTTTACGTACTCAGAATAGATACTAATGTTTTTCAGACAGTTAATACTGTCTTGACCATGACCATACCTTGAACCATCTGACGCTCCGGTTTGAGCGAAAGAAGCTGTTGCACTTAAAGAAAGAGCGAACAGCGCTGTTACCATCTTCATTTTCATCGTATATAAATTTAGTTGTTATTATTTTAAAACTTTATCTTTTGGGTTTGTTAATCGACTTTCCACTTCATAAACCAACGTTCGTTAAAGGTCAGTCCGATATTGATTTTCAAATAATTCTCTTCCAACATTCCTTTAACTTTCGGACTTACTTTTACATATTGTCCTGAGATATTCAGGATGGACTTGCTTTGGAACAGCGGGAAACCGAAACCGGCACTTACTCCATATTCGCGGGTCCCGTCCTGACCGTCCACTTTGGTATATGGGTCTGAATAATATCCACCAACGCGGTAGCGGATACGTTTCAGATAATTGTGGCTGTAGGGACTGGGAATAAACTCAGCACCTACGGCTATTTTTGTGCGGTTGCAGAAGTAATTCTTCTCATTATAGAATTTTGCATCCTCCCATTTTTGATAAGTGAAATCAGCACCCACAGTCAGTCGGTTGTCATATACATAAGTCAAACCTGCGCCAAACGTATGCGGCAGACTGAATGCGTTGGTAATCGTATCACCTGTCTGGGTGGAAGGATAATCAGCTCCGTTCAACCACTTCTGATTATATTTATATCCTTTGCCATTCATCGAATGTCCCAATGAATATACAGCACCAAAGTTTAAAACGTGTTTTTTATTGAACTTATAGCTATATTGCAAACCGAAGTCTAATTTATAATCATTGATGGATATCTTGTCTAATCTGACACTGCTGAATGAACTAGAGTTGCTGAAAGCAGTCGTTACAGAGTGTGTGATATCACCATATATATAAGAAATGTTTGCACCGATTGACAGATTGTCGAGCACTTTGAAGCCTACACCTGCAAATACTTGTTGCAACCCTCCATCACCGGCATAAGAAGCAGTCTTGTTGATAACAGTTCCGTCTTCATCCTTAGTCAATTCGGAAGTGTTACTCAGACTGTATCCTACCGTCGAGAAAGGGATAAATCCCACAGCCATTCCCATACGTTTCCATAAACGGAACTGCATAGCCAAGTAGTCGAAACTTGAATTCTTAGCGTTGGTCTTTATATTGCCTTCCTTGAAGTTGGCATTTTGCAAAGTCATGCCGGCATCAAACAAGAACGTCAAAGAATCGACTGCCGTATATGACGCCGGATTAGATGCGTTGATTTGATAACCGTTTCTTAACCCGTAGGCTATTCCACCCATCGCTTTGCTATTGCCGAAGCCCTGGTCGGCCAATGAACCGAACCCATAGCGCGTATAAGGTGAGTTTGTGCTTGTTTGGGCTACGGCTAGCCCAGTGAATGTGAGTATAATTAACGCACTAATCAGTCTTTTATAATTTATCATTATAGCTTAATATTCTGTTTAAACCTTTCAATACTAAAAATCTATCTGCAAAGATGATACTTTTTAAGTTTGTATCAAAAGAAAAATCATCTCCGCCTGTTAAAAAAACCAAAAGTCCGGGGTAATTCTTTTGAATAAGGGAGATGTATCCACTCATTTCAAGTTCCATACCTCTGATGACTCCGGCCCGAATAGCAGTTTCCGTCGTTTGTCCGTAAAGGGGAATGTCTCCTTTGGCACTGACTTTAGGTAGCTTGTCCGTAAATATATTGAGTGCTTTGAAGCGCATACGCATTCCGGGAGATATATTGCCACCATGGTATTGGTGTTGTGCATCGATGAAATCGTATGTGACACATGTTCCGGCGTCAATGACCAGTATGTCATTGTTAGGCTTTAGCCATGTAGCGGCTACGACGGCGGCCAGCCTGTCCATTCCCAGCGTTTGCGGTGTCTTGTAGAGGTTGGTAATGGGGACCGGAGTTTCGTGACTTAGTTCTATGATTTTAAAGGGCAACTTGTCCAGTTGTCGACGGATCGTGTTGCTTAATGTGATGACAGAGGCGATGATACCTCGTTCCAAGGGGTATCGGGAGCAAAGCATCGGAAGGCTATCCAATGAATGATTGGAACCGCGAAATACTTCTACCAATTCGTCTTTGTCAAAGATAGCCAGCTTGGCTACTGAATTTCCTATATCAATTATTAAATTCACAACTTTGCTTTTATGGCTGCAAAGTAACGTAAAAAAACAATAGGAATTGCAATAAAAAACGGTATTTGTGAGGTATTAATTAATATTTAGGTGTACTTTTGCAGCGTGAATTGTAATTTTGATACGGATGAAGAACGATTTCAGTGCGTATCAAAACATTGGATTAATATGAAGAAACTACTTGTTCTACTTTATTTAATATTGGCTTCTTGGGGTGTCCGTGCCCAGCAGGATAGTGTAAAAGTGAGTTTGCTGACTTGTGCGCCGGGAACCGAGATTTATGAATTGTTCGGCCATACCGCTATTCGTTATGAAAATCCGGCGGAGGGGCAGGACTTGGTCTTTAATTATGGTATCTTCAGTTTTAATACTCCTAATTTTGAGATGCGCTTTATAAAAGGTGAAACTGATTATCGACTGGGAGTAGTGCCTTATTCTTATTTTGAAGGAGAATATGCCATGCGCGGTTCGTCGGTTTATCAACAAGTGCTAAACCTTACCGCTGAAGAGAAACGAAAGATATGGAATTTGCTCGAAGAAAATTATCGTCCCGAGAACCGGGTTTACCGTTATAATTACTTTTATGATAATTGTACTACGCGTGCGCGTGATAAGATAGAGGACTGTATCAATGGGAAAGTGGTTTATCCGGAAGCGGAAGAAGGGGTCACTTTCAGGGATATTGTTCATCGGTGTACGGAAGGGAATGAATGGGATGAATTAGGAATTGATCTTTGTCTAGGCAGTGAGGCAGATGCTCCTATCGATGGAAGAAAACAGATGTTCATTCCTTTTAATATGCTGGAAGCGGCAAGGGCAGCAGTCATTATGCAGGAAGACAGTGTTCGTCCGCTGGTGCTCAGTGAGTCAAAGGTGGTGGATGTGGAACCGGAAGAAGCGGAAGCAGGTTTCCCATTGTCTCCTCTGTCGTGTGCATGCATATTATTGGTTGTGACATGCATGATTGCGTGGCTTCAATTGAAATGGAAGAAGGTGATCTGGGCCTGGGATTTGCTCTTGTTCGGAGCGCAGGGGATAGCCGGATGCATCATTGCTTTTTTATTTTTCTTTTCCATTCATCCGACAGTCGGTTCCAATTGGCTGATTATTTTGTTCAATCCCATTCCCCTGATTTACTTGCCAGTGATGATTTATAAGGCGATAAAAGGCCAAAAAGACCTCTATCATCTAATAAATGTAGTGTATTTAACACTTTTTATAATGATAATGCCGTTTATACAGCAAAAATTCAACGTAACGGTATTACCTTTGGCACTGTGTTTGCTTGTATGCTCTGCAGGCCATCTATTTTTATATTACAGACAAAACAGTAAATGAAAGGACGCATCTTAACTTCTCTTCTGACCGTAATAGCATTAACGGGACTTCAGGCACAAAATGTTCCTGCAGTTCCCAAGTTGGTGGTAGGGCTTACTATCGACCAATTGCGAACAGACTACATAGAAGCTTTTTCGGCTTTGTATGGAGAACGGGGATTCAAACGGTTGTGGAAAGAAGGTAGAATATACTTGAATGCAGAATATGATTTTATCAATGTGGATAAATCATCGTCTGTGGCCGCTATTTATTCGGGAACCACTCCTTATACCAACGGTATTGTAGGGGATAACTGGATGGATCGTGCCACTCTGCGCGTGATTAATTGTGTGGACGACAATAACTTTATGGGAATTTATACTTCCGAGTCCACTTCTCCTGCAAAATTGAAAGTGTCAAACTTGTCAGACGAACTGACAGTGGCTACACAAGGGGTGGCAGAAGTTTATTCTATCGCTCCGACTCGTGAAATGGCAGTACTGGCTGCCGGTCATGCAGCCAAAGGTGCTTTTTGGATTAATGATGAAACAGGAAAATGGAGTGGAAGTACATATTATGGCACTTTCCCTTCCTGGATTTCTACGTATAACGATTATCAGGGGCTTGATTTCCGCATCGGTGATATGGTGTGGGGACCTTATCTGCCTGTTACCGCTTATAAATATCTGACTACAGAAACCAAGCAGCTGACTTTTAAACATAATTTTGATGATGAAAGGAAGCTGAAATACAGAAGACTGAAAACCAGTCCTTATGCCAATGACGAGGTGAACCGTTTGGTGAACGCTTGTCTTAATTCTACCCCTATCGGTAAGGATAATGTGCCGGATTTGTTGTCTTTGGCTTATTATGCCGGAAATTATGACCACAAATCTCCGTCCGAGTTGCCACTGGAAATGCAGGATACTTACGTTCGTCTGGATAATAGCATCGCCGAGCTGCTGGATATGATTGATAGAAAAGTGGGTTTGCACAACACTCTTTTTTTCATTACTTCCACCGGATATACAGATCCCGAACCGGCTGATCCTCCTCAATATAAAATACCGAGCGGAGAATTCTATATTCAGCGTTGCTCTGCATTGTTAAACCTTTATTTGGCTGCCATTTATGGCGAGGGCCAGTATGTGGAAGCTCATCACGAACAGGAAATCTATTTGAATCATAAGCTTATTGAGCAAAAACAGCTTAACTATACTGAGATATTGACTCGTTCGTCAGAATTTCTGGTGCAGTTTAGCGGTGTGAAAGACGTCTATTCTTCACAACGTTTGCAGTTAGGCTCTTGGACTCCCACCATCGACAAAATAAAGAACAGCTATAATCCGGCATGTTCGGGTGACTTGTGGATAGAAGTTCTGCCCGGCTGGTCGGTTATCCGTGAACATTCTTTAGACAAAAGGGTAGTGCGCGATGCTTATGCTTCTTCGCCCCTCGTTTTAGTGGGATGGAATATGAAGCCCGAAATTATTCACACCCCTGTGAAGATTGGCAATATTGCACCTACTGTAGCTCATTTCATGCGCATCCGGGCGCCCAATGCCTCTACTTTAGCCCCGATGACTGGCATCCGCAAATAATATTTAGAGAGAGAAGTGCAAATAAATCAGCATTTTATTTTAACTTTGCACTTTCAAAATTAACCAAATTAGAAAATAATAAAAACAAAAATACAATGGGATTTAATGAATTTATCGGCAAATTGTTTGGAAACAAGGCCACCCGCGACATGAAAGAAATAAAACCGTGGGTAGACAAAATCAAGGCTGTATATCCGGAAATTGCCAAACTGAGCAATGATGAACTTCGTGCCAAAACAGAGGAATTGAAAAAGTATATCCACGACTCGGCTACGGAAGAACAAAAAAAGATAGAAGAGCTGAAGGCTACTATCGAGACTACTGAGTTAGAAGATCGTGAAGGCATCTTTACGCAGATTGACAAGTTGGAAAAAGAAGTGCTTGAAAAGTATGAAAAAGCACTGGATGATGTACTTCCTCAAGCTTTTGCCATCGTAAAAGATACAGCCCGCCGATTCTCTGAAAATCCTGAAATCGAAGTGACTGCCACTGACTTTGACCGTAACTTGGCTGCACAGGGAAAAGACTTTGTCCGCATCGAAGGCGATAAAGCGATTTGGCAAAACCACTGGATTGCCGGCGGTAACGATATGGCATGGGGAATGGTGCACTATGATGTACAGTTGTTTGGTGGTGTCGTTTTGCACAAAGGTAAGATTGCAGAAATGGCAACCGGTGAAGGTAAGACGTTGGTAGCTACTTTGCCGGTATTCCTGAATGCTTTGACCGGTAACGGTGTGCACGTGGTGACCGTCAATGATTATTTGTCAAAACGTGACTCGGAATGGATGGGGCCGCTTTATCAGTTCCATGGATTGAGTGTCGATTGTATCGACAAGCATCAGCCTAACTCTGACGCACGCCGCAAGGCATACATGGCCGACATCACTTTCGGTACAAATAATGAATTTGGTTTTGACTACCTGCGTGACAATATGGCTGTCAGTCCGAAGGATTTGGTGCAGCGTAAACATAATTATGCCATTGTCGATGAGGTCGACTCCGTATTGATTGACGATGCGCGTACTCCGTTGATTATTTCAGGACCTGTTCCAAAAGGCGAGGATCAACTGTTTGAACAGCTCCGTCCGTTGGTTGAGCGTCTGTTTGAAGCTCAGAAGAAACTGGCTACCCAATACCTTGCCGATGCAAAACGTTTGATTGCATCCGATGACAAGAAAGATCAGGAAGAAGGATTCCTTGCCTTGTTCCGCAGTCACAAGGCGTTGCCTAAGAACAAGCCGTTGATTAAGTTCTTGAGTGAATCGGGCATTAAGGCCGGTATGCTGAAGACCGAAGAAATCTATATGGAGCAGAACAACAAGCGTATGCCTGAAGCTACTGATCCTTTGTTCTTCGTGATTGACGAAAAGCAGAACAGTGTGGATTTGACAGATAAAGGTATCGACTTGATTACCGGAAATGCTGAAGATCCTACTTTATTCGTATTGCCTGATATCACTTCTCAGTTGTCGGCTTTGGAAAACGAGACCGAACTGTCGGAAGAAGAGAAATTGGCCAAGAAGGATGAGTTGATGACGAATTATGCCATCAAGTCAGAACGTGTACACACTATCAACCAGCTTTTGAAAGCATACGCTATGTTCGAAAAGGACGATGAGTATGTGGTGATTGACGGACAGGTGAAGATTGTAGACGAACAGACCGGCCGTATCATGGAAGGTCGTCGTTACTCAGATGGTTTGCACCAGGCTATCGAGGCTAAGGAAAGAGTAAAAGTAGAAGCGGCAACCCAGACTTTTGCCACTATTACTTTGCAGAACTATTTCCGTATGTATCACAAGCTCTCGGGTATGACCGGTACTGCCGAAACGGAAGCTGGCGAATTTTGGGATATCTATAAATTGGATGTTGTTGTCATCCCGACCAACCGTCCGATTGCACGTAAAGATATGAATGACCGCGTTTACAAGACTAAACGTGAAAAATATAAAGCTGTTATCGAAGAGATTGAAGAAATGGTAAAAGCAGGACGCCCTGTTCTGGTAGGTACTACTTCTGTAGAAATCTCTGAAATGTTGAGCAAGATGCTGTCAATGCGCAAGATTGAGCACAATGTGCTGAATGCAAAACTGCATCAGAAAGAAGCTGACATCGTTGCCCAGGCCGGTCAGAAGAGTATCGTGACCATTGCAACCAATATGGCAGGTCGTGGTACCGATATCAAGCTTAGTCCAGAAGTGAAAGCAGCGGGCGGTTTGGCAATTATCGGTACGGAACGTCACGAAAGCCGTCGTGTAGACCGCCAGTTGCGTGGTCGTGCAGGTCGTCAGGGTGACCCGGGTTCTTCTGTATTCTTCGTTTCATTGGAAGACGACCTGATGCGTTTGTTCTCGTCAGACCGTATTGCCAGTGTCATGGACAGACTCGGATTTAAGGAAGGCGAAATGATTGAACACAAGATGATTTCCAATTCTATCGAGCGTGCCCAGAAGAAAGTGGAAGAAAACAACTTCGGTATCCGTAAGCGCTTGCTTGAATATGATGACGTGATGAACAAACAGCGTGTCGCTGTCTATACGAAGCGTCGCCATGCTTTGATGGGTGAACGTATCGGCATGGATATCGTGAATATGATTTGGGACCGTTGCGTGTATGCAGTGGAATTGGGCGATTATGATAATGTGAAGATGGAAATGTTGCAGACTTTGGCGATGGAACCTCCTTTCACAGAAGAAGAATTCAATGCGAAGAAGCAGGAAGACTTGGCAGAACTGACTTTCGAGGCAGCAATGAACAACTTCAAACGCAAGACAGAACGCATGGCCCAGATTGCCAACCCTGTTATCAAGCAAGTGTTCGAGTTGCAGGGACACATGTATGAAAACATTATGATTCCTATTACAGACGGCAAGCGTTTGTATAATATCTCTGTCAACCTGAAAGCTGCGTATGAAACAGAAGGTAAGGAAATCGTGAAGTCATTCGAGAAAGCCATTTTGCTGCATACCATCGATGATGCCTGGAAGGAAAACTTGCGCGAACTGGACGAGTTGAAACATTCCGTGCAAAATGCAAGCTATGAGCAGAAAGACCCATTGTTGATATTTAAGCTGGAATCAGTGAACCTGTTTGATAACATGGTCAATAAGATTAATAACAATACCATCTCCGTATTGACTCGCGGACAGATTCCTGTACAGGAACCGGAGCAAGTGCGCGAAGCAGCTCCCGAACCGGCAGCTCCCCGTCAGCAATATAGAGAAGAAAAGCGGGATTTAGGTGACCCCGATCAGCAAGCAGCAGCCGGCCACGACACTCGTGAAGTGAAACGCGAACCGGTGCGTGCAGAAAAGACAGTAGGCCGTAATGACCTGTGTCCGTGCGGAAGTGGTAAGAAATATAAGAACTGCCACGGAAAAAATGCCTGATAAATAGACCCTTTCATAGAAACGTCTGAGCAGAATTTTCTGCTTAGACGTTTTTTTATTCCTTTTAACTAATAAGTTCCTGTAAATAGCTTACTTTTGTCCTTATAAGTAATATTGGTCAAATATGAATAAAACGATTTCATTAATAGCGATAGTCACCAGCTTGGCTTTGGCTTCATGCGGAAGTTTGCAAACGATTTCTTTTGAACAGTTGCAGGCTGCCGATATCAGTTTTCCTGATGTAGTGCGAAACGTGGCTGTGGTAAACAACATGCCTGTCTACAAAGCGGGAGACAGCCATGATGTGATTAGTGTGGAACTGAAAGGAGACGGTAAAATCGCTGCCGAAGCTTTGGCGGAGGAAATAGCGAATGCTAATTACTTTGAGCAAGTAATCATTTGTGATTCCGCTTTGCGCGGACAGGATACCGAGCTACGTGAAGATGTGATGCTGACTCAGGATGAAGTACAGAAATTGGCTGCCGATTTGGGTGCCGATTTAATATTCTCCTTCGACCGATTGGATATCCAGACCAAGCGGGGAGTTTTATTTATAGATACATTTGATGGAGGTTTCCAGGTAGATGCAGTGGACGGTATGGTTGCCCCCGTTATCAGAATATATATCCCTTCGCGGGAGCGTCCCATGCTCAGTTTCAGTAAACAGGATACCATATCATGGGAAATTGAACCTACCTTATCAGACAAAAAAATCGTAAAGGAAGCTTCGGAATATGCTGCTACCATGCCTGTCGACTACCTTCTTCCGCATTGGAGGGAAGTATCGCGCTTTTATTTTGACGGAGGCAATGTGGGGATGCGCGATGCCGGAGTATATGTGCGCGAGAATAACTGGGACCGTGCATTTGAGCTGTGGAAGCAGATATACGATAAGAGCAAAGGTCGTCAAAAAATGCGTGCAGCATTTAATATAGGATTATATTATGAAATGAAAGACGACCCTGCAACTGCCATAGAATGGGTGGAAAAAGCAGATAAATTGGCGAAAGCCGGTACGACGGAAGCCACCGTTATTGCTCTCTATTTATTGAGACTGAAGGAGCGTGAGGCCCAATTGCCCCAGTTAAACATACAAATGAATCGTTTCAAAGATAATTTTTAAGGAATAAGTGTTGCATGAAAGATTTTTTTTGTACTTTTGAATATAAATAATTAAATAAAATTGATTTTGGTATGAAACTCAGTGCACAGTCACATGCTTCTATTGTATCATCCCTTCAGGAAGCAATCGATAAATTTATTGCTGATGGAGAGAAAACGGTAGTTACCGATATTCATTTGCAGCCTAAGCAGGATAGCGGTGAACTAGTATTATTTAATGATGATGACGAGGAATTGTCGCGTACCATAATCGAAGAGTGGGTGGATTATGATGGAGATGATTTTTACACTATTGTCGAACGGATTCTGAGAGGAGAGCTCAATTGCCTGCAGGAATCCCGAAAGTTGGATAATCTTTGTATCATGAAGCCGTATTCTTTTGTGTTGGTGGATGAAGACAAGGAAACGGTAGCCGAACTTCTGCTGGTAGACGATGAAGATACATTGTTATTGAACGATGAATTGCTGAAAGGATTAGACGAAGAACTGGATGCCTTTTTGAAAGATTTGCTTGAGAAGTAACCGCTTCGGAGTGATGGGCATTCCTACCCCAAACAATGGGCATTGTTTGGGAAAACTGTTACCATTGTTTGGAAAAAGTGTCTCCATTGTTTGCTGAAGTCCTCATGAGACTTTTTTAAAAGCCCACGGCCTTTTTTCCTGAGTCGGCCATTGGAATTGTTTTCAGGAGGAATGTCGTTTGAAATACTGCTTTCTCATCCATCTGTCGAATAACAGGCATAAAGAAATGACTATAATAAACATGAAGTAGAAAGAAGGAATTTCTATCTTATGAGCCTCCGGAAGTTGTATCGGTTGCAGGAAATCCTTCAGACTACTGCCGAAATAATAGATTAATCCGGCAATGCCGCTTGCCAGCAGGAGCAGGGAAGCGATAATAGTAGCCCATAATGTTCTTTGTTCCATTCTTTTTTCGCGAAGCAAAGCAGCTTCTTCCACTTTCTGCATGGTGCGGAAAGTAAAGTTGGAGGACAGGCGGAATTGAGGCTGTTCCTTTATTGCTCTTTTCAGTCCTTTATCTTTCAGTTCTTCGTTCATTGTTCTTCTTTGGTTATAAGTACATATAGTTTTTTACGTATACGGTGTAACTTCACTTTCGTGTTGCTTTCCGTCATTCCCAGTATGAGGGCAATCTCGCTGACAGGCTTGTCTTCCATATAAAATAAAGTAATGACGGCCCGTTCGTCTGCATCAAGCTTTTCCATGGCTTTGTTCAGCCTGGCTATCTGCTCCTCGCTCTCATCGTTCAGCGTATCATCTACTTGTTCGTCCGAAATGTTGGCAAGCAGCGTATCATCCATGTCAAATAAATCGTATTTTTTCTTTCGTACGGCCGAAATTGCGGTATTGTAAGCGATACGGTATATCCATGTCGAAAAGTTGCTTTCCGCTTTGAATGAAGAGAGGTGTTGAAAAGCTTTAAGGAAAGTATCCTGTGTAAGTTCTTCTGCATCCTCCTGGCTGGCAACGATACGGACAATTAAGGTAAATACCTGCTGGCCGTATTTTTCCAAAAAATATTCATAGCGGGAAGTTTTTCCGTCCAATACATCTTGAATGATATGTGCTTCGTCGTATTCCATTTCACCTCTTTAGACGCATGCATATAGATAAGGTTACACATTTTGAATAAAAAATATTTTTTTGCGTAAAGTTGTAACCTGACCGGAAATGCTGCGTCTAAAGGGTACAAAGGAACAAAAATAATAACTTAAAAAGAAACGATTATGATGGATTTTATTATGGTGCCTGCTATTCTGGCCATTATCACTTTGGGAATTTACAAGCTGTTCGAACTGTTTGTCTGCAAAAAGGAACGGTTGACTATTATCGAAAAGATGGGAGAGAAGTTTACTCCCGATATGCTGGAGCATAAGATTAATTTCTCTTCGATTAGCAACTTCTCTTTTTCGGCTTTGAAGTTGGGGTGTTTGTTTACAGGAATGGGATTGGGACTGTTACTCGGTTATGTGATTTGTGCCAGCACCATACCGGGTTACATTACCGGTGATAAACTTACTTACTATCAGAGGAGTATTCCTGAACTTATTTATGGAGCCAGTGTCCTGCTGTTGGGCGGTGTAGGTCTGTTGGTGGCGTTTATTGTCGAACTGAATATGAATAAGAAGTAAGAACAGCTCACGATATACACACAACACACACATGAAAAAGGGATGCCGATTATCTTTTCGGCATCCCTTTTTTGACAGTTATTCTTTACTATTCATTTCTAATCGGCATTCGAGTTACATTGGGTTAGTATCCGAAAATCTCTTCCTGAGTAAGTTCCTCGATTGGAGCTATCGTTTTCAGTGCTTCCATGTCCAGCTCTTTCTTGTCACCCAGTATGCAATAAGTATAGGTGCGGTCTTTCATCCATTTCTTTTGGAAATCGATAACGTCTTGCAGGGTCATCTTTTGTACGTCATTGTACTGTTTGATGCGTCTGTCGACGTTCACACCCATATCTTGAGCATAAATGTATGACCAAAGGATGTTATCCTTAATAATGCGGTCGGTGCGCAGACGGGAAATGATACCTTCTTTTGCCAGTTTGAAAGCAGCTTCCGATTCCGGCATATTATTGATGATGTCATTGAAAGTCTTGATAGCATCCATCATCTTGTCATTCTGAGTCGCTATTTGGGTTTGCACGGTGTATGGATAAACGGCCTTGCCGCTTGTCACGATTCCTGCCCATGCAGAATAAGCCAAACCGCGTGATTCGCGCATTTCTTGGAAGACAATGGAGTTCATGCCGCCACCGAAGTATTCATTGTACAAACTGCGGATGGGTTCAACTTCCGGGTCAAACTTTTCTTCGCGATTAGAATACTGTACCATGTAAATCTGTTTTGCTTCGTATGGAGCAATCAAGACCTTATTGGCAGGAGTGGGCTGCATCACAAATTTCTTGCCGGCCGGAATATCTTTCAACTGTGCGGGAACTTTATGATATTTATTCAATACGCCGGTCAACTCTTGTTCCGAGCTGGGACCGTAATACATGATGCGGTGTTTGAACGAAGTTAGTTTATGGATGCGGTCAGTCAGTTCCGACGGATCCATATTCTGCAATTCTTCTGTAGACAATAAATTACGTGTTGCCGATTCTTTTCCAAAAACAGCATAATTCAGCAGGCGTATAAAGTTCTGCATTTGGTTTAATTTGGCATCCGTGCGTGATTTCAGAATGTTCTTCACCATGTTGTCGTAGGCCGTCTTGTCGGGTTGTGCGTCAGCCAATATCTTCTCGAATAATTCGATAGCCTGAGGCAGATTTTCGTTCAATCCTGACAGTGTAATATACGTGCGGTCGTCACCCGGAGATACGTTGAATGAACAAGCCAAGCCATAGAACTTGCTGTTTATTTGCTCCAGCGTCATGTCCGAAGTGCCGAGGAATCTCAGATATTGTGCGGCTGTTCCCAGTTTCTTGTCATTGTTATTACCCATTTCGAAGATATAGCGCATGTAGAACAAGTCATTGGTAGTGTTCTGTTTGTACAGGACAGGAACCTCTTTGTTCCATGCAAACTGATTCATATCTTTGTTGTAATCGATAAATACCGGTTCGATGGGTTGCACCTTGCTGCCTTGTATTTCTTTTAGGAATTCGCTGGCAGTGTCACGGTTCATAACAATAGGAGTGATTTCCGGTTTAGAGATTTTCTTTTCGTTCGGGTCTTTTCCGGTTTTCTTATAGACAACGGCGTAATTGCTGTCTGTGAAGTATTTGTTGGCAAAGGCAACAATGTCTGCTTTAGTCAGTTTCGACATACGTTCGAGTGCAGTCACTTCGTCTGCCCAGTCGGTTCCGTTTACAAAGGACTCAACAAACATATCGGCACGAATACTGTTGTATTCCAATTGCTGTATCTGGTATTTCTTGAAGTTGTTGATGTTGGCTTGCAGCATATTCTCATCAAAGTCACCTGATTTCAGCTTGGCTATTTCACCCAGGAACAAATCCTTCACTTCGTCCAGTGTTTGTCCTTCTTTGGTGCGTCCTTGCATGATGAAAGCGCAGTAGTCCGACAAATTATACACATAAGCATAGGCTCCCAATACTTTTTGTTGTTGGTTGAGGTCAATATCTATCAGACCGGCCTTGCCGTTATTCATAATCTGGCTGACAATTTGCAGCGTTTCATATTCTTTGCTTGCCGAGCCGGGGAATCTCCATGCCAATGTCACAGACTCGGCATCAGGGCCGAGGACTTCGCGTACAATGGGTGTGGTAATCGGTGCTTCGGGCTCGACAGCCAGTTTGGGAAGATTGGGATTGGGCTTCATGTCACCGAAATACTTGTCGATAGTGACAATCATTTCATCAGGATTGAAATCGCCCGACAGACAGATGGCCATATTGTTGGGCACATACCAGGTTTTATAGTAATTCTTGATATTGGTGATAGAAGGGTTCTTTAAGTCATCCTGTGTACCTAGCACGGTCTGTGTGCCATATGGATGGTGGGGGAAGAGTGCTGCAAACATGGTTTCGTTCACCTTGCGGGGGTCTTGTGTGAGAGACATGTTCTTTTCTTCGTAAACAGTTTCAAGCTCGGTGTGAAAACCGCGTATAATGCTGTTCTTGAAACGGTCAGCCTGTATCTTAGCCCAGTTTTTTACCTGATTGGAAGGAATGTCTTCGGTGTAGCAGGTTACGTCGAAGCTGGTATAAGCATTGGTTCCGTTGGCTCCGATGGCTGCCATCAGTTTGTCATATTCATTGGGAATGGCATATTTTGAAGCTTCGTATGACAAGCTGTCTATAACGTGATAGATGGCTTTCCGCTGAGCTTCATCCGTTGTTTTGCGATACACTTCAAATTGTTGTTCAATTTGGTCGAGCAACGGACGTTCTGCTTCATAGTTTTGTGTACCGAAGTGTGTGGTGCCTTTAAACATCAGGTGTTCAAAGTAGTGTGCCAAACCGGTTGTTTCGGCCGGGTCGTTCTTTCCACCCACACGCACGGCAATGTAGGTTTGGATACGCGGGGTTTCTTTGTTGACGGTCATGTAGACTTTCAACCCATTGTCCAATGTGTAGATACGTGCTTTTAGCGGGTCATTGGGAACCGTCGTGTAGCGATAGTCCTTGGGAGCGGCGCTACTGATACTTGCCGAAGATAAAAGAAACAACGACAAGCATACGAGTTTTGTCAGTTTGTTCATAGATGTTTTTCATTAAAAAGATTAATAACAAAGGTAGAAATAAGTTTGAGACATTTTCCTTTTGAAATGCTTTATTAACAGATAAATAAAAAAAGAGGTGCAACTCTTAGAAAAGTGCACCTCCTTTGGGGATAAATAGTTTATCTGCCGTTTATTTTTTCAAAGCGGCTATGCTTTCTTTCAGTGAAGCAATCTTGCTTTCGGCATCGGCTTGTTTTTTGCGTTCCATGTCGATGACATTTGCCGGAGCCTTGCTGACGAATTTCTCGTTGCTCAGCTTCTTCAGTACGCTTTGCAGGAAACCTTCCTGATAGTTAAGGTCGGCTTCCAGTTTGGCCAATTCTTCTTCTACATTAATCATGCCTCCCAGCGGAATGAAGTATTCTGTGGTTCCCACCATGAATGAGGCAGCGCCTTCGGGCTTTTCATTGACAATGCCGACGGTGGTGAGGTTACCCATTTTCTTCACGACTTCGGCATACGACATGAGGAACGTATTTTCACCCATAACCTGCATTTCCAATGCTTCTTTTTGTGCAATGTTCTTTTGCAGGCGGATGTTACGGATGCCCGAGATTACTTCCTTTAACTGGTCGAATGTGTTGCACAACTGAATGCTCTGTTCCTGATTTCTGTCTGCGTAAGATTCCATTTGCGCAGTCATAATGCTTTCACCTTCCTTGCGGTCGTAAATATGTTGCCACAACTCTTCGGTGATGAACGGCATGAACGGATGAAGTTGTCTTAACAATACATCAAAGAAGTGCAGTGTCGTTTCATAAGTCTTTTTGTCAATCGGCTGTCCGTAAGCCGGTTTAATCATTTCGAGATACCAGCTTGAGAATTCGTCCCAGAACAGTTTGTATACCGCCATCAGTGCTTCGCTCAGACGGTATTTGCTGAACAAATCGTCTATTTCGGCAGAGACTTTGACGAGCAGGCTGTCAAACCATTCGGTTGCCAGTTGTGCATACTCGGGCTGTTCGATGTCGGCTACTTCCCATCCTTTCACCAAACGGAAAGCATTCCAAATCTTGTTGTTGAAGTTACGTCCCTGTTCGCAAAGCGTATCATCAAATAAGATATCATTTCCGGCAGGAGCAGACAACATCATACCCATACGCACACCGTCGGCGCCATATCTTTCAATCAAGTCCAATGGGTCGGGTGAGTTACCCAATGATTTGGACATCTTGCGTCCCAGCTTGTCACGAACGATACCTGTGAAGTAAACGTTCTTGAACGGCATATCACCTTTGTATTCGTAGCCTGCCATAATCATTCGGGCTACCCAGAAGAAGATGATATCCGGGCCGGTCACCAAATCGCTGGTGGGGTAGTAGTAGTTGATTTCTTCGTTGTTCGGATTATTGATGCCGTTAAACAGCGAGATAGGCCATAACCATGAAGAGAACCAAGTGTCCAGACAGTCTTCATCCTGACGTAGGTCTTCCGCTTTCAGGGTGGTGTCGCCGGTTTTTTCCTGAGCCAGTTTCACAGCTTCTTCGAGAGTCTCGGCCACTACATAACCGCCTTGAGGCAGGAAGTATGCCGGAATACGGTGTCCCCACCACAACTGGCGGCTGATACACCAGTCCTTGATGTTTTCCAACCAGTTCTTGTATGTGTTTTTATATTTGGCAGGATAGAACTTCAGTTCGTCGTTCATTACCGGCGGCAAAGCCATATCAGCAAAATGCTGCATCTTGAGGAACCATTGCATAGACAACTTCGGCTCGATGGCCACGTTGGTGCGTTCAGAGAAACCTACCTTATTGGTATAAGCTTCTACCTTTTCCATCAATCCGGCTTCCTGCAAGTCCTTTTCGATTTGAGCGCGGACATCAAAACGGTCCATGCCTACATACAGTCCGGCTGCTTCGCTCAGCGTTCCGTTATCATTGAAGATATCGATACTGGGCAGGTTGTACTTTTCTCCCAGCATATAGTCGTTTACATCGTGTGCCGGGGTAACTTTCAAGCATCCTGTACCAAACTCAATGTCTACATAATCGTCTTCGATGACGGGAATGACACGTCCTACCAACGGAACAATCACTTTCTTTCCGCTTAACCAACGGTTCTTCACGTCTTTGGGGTTGATACACATGGCGGTATCGCCCATAATGGTTTCAGGACGTGTGGTAGCTACTACGGCATACCGTCTGCCTTGTTCGTCACGGTGCACAATTTCACCTTCGGCTCCGGTTTCGCCCGACATGTCGTCATCGGCTACATAATATCTCAGGTAATACAGTTTGCTGTGCTCTTCCTTATATATCACTTCTTCGTCACTGAGGGCGGTCAGTGCCTTCGGGTCCCAGTTTACCATACGCACGCCACGGTAAATCAGTCCTTTCTTGTAAAGGTCGACAAACACTTTGATAACACTTTCGCTGCGTTCTTCATCCATGGTGAATGCAGTGCGGTCCCAGTCGCAAGATGCACCCAGCTTGCGGAGCTGTTTCAGGATGATGCCTCCGTGCTCGTCGGTCCAGTCCCAAGCGTGTTTCAGAAACTCGTCACGGGTCAAATCCGTTTTCTTGATACCTTGTTGGGCCAGTTTGTTCACCACTTTGGCTTCGGTGGCGATAGAGGCATGGTCAGTGCCCGGCACCCAGCAAGCATTCTTGCCTTCCATGCGTGCACGGCGTACTAATATATCCTGAATGGTATTGTTTAGCATGTGTCCCATGTGGAGCACTCCAGTTACGTTAGGGGGCGGAATGACGACTGTGTAAGGTTCACGTCCGTCGGGTTTTGAACTAAAGAGTTTGTTGTCCAGCCAATACTGGTACCATTTTCCCTCCACGTCAGCGGGATTGTACTTACTTGCTAATTCCATTTTTATATTCTGTTTATTTAATTGATTATCGCATAATTGGTTGCAAAATTAATAAAAGTCGTTGGAATATTATGTACTTTTGCACCACAAAATGATTTTTAGACAAATAGATTATGCATACAAGAAAAGAACAGATGGAGGCGTTCGGACGCTTTCTGGATATTTTGGATGAATTGAGAGAAAAATGTCCGTGGGACCGGAAGCAGACGAATGAGAGTCTTCGTCCCAATACAATCGAAGAAACTTACGAGCTTTGTGATGCCTTGATGAAGGATGATAAAAAGGATATTTGCAAAGAACTGGGCGATGTGTTGCTGCATGTGGCTTTCTATGCCAAGATAGGCAGCGAGACCGGTGATTTCGATATAAAAGATGTGTGCGACCGTCTTTGTGAAAAACTTATTTTCCGTCATCCGCACGTCTTTGGCGAGGTGAAGGCGGATACAGCCGAAAAGGTGACGGAGAATTGGGAGCAGTTGAAAATGAAGGAGAAGGATGGAAATAAGATGGTGTTGAGTGGTGTTCCTTCCGCGCTGCCTTCATTGATTAAGGCTTACCGCATTCAGGATAAAGCCCGTAATGTGGGATTCGACTGGGAAGAGCGTTCGCAAGTCTGGAGTAAGGTGAAAGAGGAGATAGGCGAATTTGAAGCGGAAGTGGAGAATATGGATAAAGAAAAGGCGGAGGCGGAGTTTGGTGATGTGATGTTCAGCCTGATTAATGCTGCCCGTCTGTATAAGATTAACCCCGATAATGCGTTGGAACATACGAACCAGAAATTTATCCGTCGCTTTAATTATCTGGAAGAGCATACCATCAAACAAGGCAAAGACCTGAGGGATATGTCATTGGAGGAAATGGATGCCGTTTGGAATGAGGCGAAAAGTAAGGGATTATAACTTGTCTTTTCTCTTCGAAAATCATCGTTGGAGGTATGGATTTACACGTACGTACGTGTGAGGCGATACGTATATACGTGTGGGGCGATACGTACGTATGTGTAGCCTCACACGGACGTACGTATAATGCCACGCGTATATACGCGTGAATTTTGATGAGTATTCATTGTTTCAAAGGATGTCGGTTGGCGCAATCTGCACACAATCCTTTCAATACATAATTGACCGAGTTGACCGTGAATCCCTGAGGAAGTGTGACCATAGGAATATGAATGCTTTTCAGGCAAAAGGTGCGATGGCACTTCTCGCAATAAAAGTGGGTATGGAGGTCGTCTACTTCACAATTACAGTCATTGCTGCAAACAGCATATTTCAGAGAGCCCGAACCGTCATCTATGGCATGGATGAGGTGATGAGTCAGAAACAGGGTGATGGTACGATAGATGGTAGACTTGTCTACGGTATCCAAGTCGTTTTCCAAATCTAATAAAGAAAAAGCCTCTTTGTGCTGCATCATGGTTTTCAGAATAAGAAGGCGTATGGCTGTTGGCTTTATTTCTCGTTGCTCCAGTTTCTTTAAATATAGGTCTTCGTTCATGATAGTAATTTTATTAATGAAACAAAGATAGCAAAAATAAGATGCAACTAATTTGCAAATTATGTATTATCTTTACCTCATTATTTAATTAAGCGATATGAAAAAACTATTTTGTACTCTATTAGTTAGTCTTTTGTGCCTGTCAGGAAGTGTGGTGCAGGCAGCCAAAGTGGATACGCTGTCTGTGCACAGCAATGCAATGAATAGGAATATAACTGTATTGACGGTACGTCCCGATAAGGCAGTGGGCGGAGAAAAGTGTCCGGTAATTTACTTGTTGCACGGGCACGGTGGAAATGCTTTCACATGGATGACGATAAAACCTGATTTACCTCAAATAGCCGACCGTGAAGGTATCATTTTTGTATGCCCCGATGGTAAAAACAGTTGGTATTGGGATAGTCCGCGTAATAAGGACTATCGGTATGAGAGTTTTGTTGCCAAAGAATTGGTGGAATATATAGATAAGAACTTTGCCACAAAAACAGATAGAAGCGGACGCGTCATCACAGGATTGAGTATGGGTGGTCATGGAGGAATGTGGCTCTCTATCCGGCATCAAGATATTTTTGGCGGAGGGGGCAGCATGAGCGGCGGATTGGATATTCGTCCGTTTCCCGATAGTTGGAACATGAAGGCCCAGCTTGGTGAGTATGCTTCGAATAAAGAGGTATGGGATAGTCACACCGTTATCAACCAGCTGGATAAACTGCAAAATGGTGCTTTGGCAATTATGATTGACTGTGGCGCGGATGATTTCTTTCTAGAGGTGAATAAGGCCGTTCATGAAGCATTGTTAAAACGGGGAATCGGACATGATTTCACCATACGCCCCGGAGCGCACAATCCCCAATATTGGAGTAATGCAATAGATTATCAGATTTTGTTCTTCAAGAAATTTTTTAATAAATCAAAATAAGCGATGGATAAGATTGTTTTTATCACAGGAGCCTCCAGCGGCATCGGTGCCGGATGTGCCCGTAAATTTGCATCTCAAGGTGCAAGATTGATTTTGAATGCTCGTAATGAAGAGAAGTTGTCAACACTGAAAGAGGAGTTGGAGAAGCAGTATGGGACTAAGGTTTGTCTGCTTCCTTTTGATGTGCGTGACCGTAAGGCGGCGGCTGAGGCGTTGGCTTCGCTGCCCGAAGAGTGGAAAGCGATTGATGTGCTGATTAATAATGCCGGATTGGTAATCGGAGTGGATAAAGAGCATGAGGGTAATTTGGATGAATGGGATATCGTGATTGACACGAATATCAAGTCATTGTTGGCTATGACCCGACTGGTAGTTCCCGGCATGGTGGCACGCGGTAGGGGACATATCATCAATATAGGTTCGATAGCGGGAGATGCTGCTTATGCGGGAGGAAGCGTTTACTGTGCAACAAAGGCGGCTGTGAAGGCATTGTCCGATGGCTTGCGCATTGATTTGGTAGATACTCCGTTGCGGGTGACTAATATTAAACCGGGATTGGTTGAAACTAATTTCTCGGTAGTCCGTTTCCGTGGTGATAAGGATAAGGCAGATAATGTATATAAAGGAATCCGTCCATTGACCGGTGATGATATTGCAGAAACTGTCTATTTTGCAGCTTCCGTTCCCGAGTATATGCAGATTGCCGAAATGTTGGTGATGCCTACTTTTCAGGCTACCGGAACTATTGTTTCCCGGCATTAATCCATAACCGGTAGAAGTGAAGATACCTGAAGTATTTCAATAAGAAAGGCGGCTCCTGCAAAAAGAAGCCGCCTTTTTTCCATTCTCATTTACCTTTTTACCTTAAAAAACAAATTATAATTCGATAATAAGGGATTGGCGTGCACCTACGGTCATGTGTCGTGTGAGGTCAATCTTTTTGCCGCTGACAAGTTCTTTTCCGCTTTTTGAGTCGTTAGTCATCATACGATAGTGTTCGTTGGCTACCACTTGTTCGGCGTTTGTACTGTTTAGGACAATGAGTTCAGTTTTCCCAGAATTAGTACGTGCGTACATGTATATTCCGTGTTGAGGAATGTGGTACTTAACTGTTTTCTTTTCCATCTTCGTTTAATTTAGTTTGGTTTTACAGCGGCAAATTTATATGTTTTCCAGCATAATTCTAATCTTGTTTCAGCCAAAAAACAAAAAAAGATGTTCATTTCTTAATCTATATCAAGGAAAAAAGGGTTGTGTCAAAACGTGGATAATGCTGTCGTTTCGTTCGTAGGGGCGAGGTTCGCTCGCCCGAAAACAGTTTACTTTGTGTCTTCGGGCAGGCAAACCCTGCCCCTACAGCTGACGATGGGATAGGTCGGTTTAGTTTTGACACACTCCCTTACTATTATAATTCAATGAATTACATCAAGAAGCCCAGCAAAATACCGGCTGCAACAGCAGAACCGATTACACCGGCTACGTTCGGACCCATAGCGTGCATCAACAAATAGTTGGTCGGGTCATATTCCAAACCTACTACCTGAGAGATACGTGCAGAGTCGGGCACAGCAGATACTCCGGCATTACCGATAAGCGGATTAATCTTATTATCCTTGCCCAATACCAAGTTGAACAACTTCACGAAGATTACACCCGATGCAGTTGCAATGATGAATGAGAAGGCTCCCAAACCGAAAATCCATAAAGAGTCGGTGGTCAGGAACTCTGAAGCCTGAGTGGAAGCTCCGACTGTCAGTCCTAATAAGATGGTGATTGTATCAATCAGCGGGCCGCGGGCTGTTTCTGCCAAACGACGTGTTACACCACTTTCCTTCAACAGGTTACCAAAGAATAGCATACCCAGCAAAGGTAAACCTGACGGAACGAGGAAACAAGTAAGTAACAAACCGATGATAGGGAACATTACTTTTTCTGTATGAGAAACGACACGCGGCGGTTTCATACGGATTAAACGTTCGTGCTTGGTGGTGAGCAGGCGCATGATAGGAGGCTGGATGACCGGTACCAATGCCATATAAGAGTAGGCTGATACCGCAATTGCCCCCATTAGATTAGGTGCCAGCTTGGATGACAAGAAGATGGCGGTAGGGCCGTCAGCACCACCAATGATACCGATAGCACCTGCTTGCATCGGGTCGAAACCGATAGCCAAAGCAGTCATGTATGCACCAAAGATACCAAATTGGGCTGCTGCACCAATCAGCATTAGCTTAGGATTGGAAATCAATGCTGAGAAGTCAGTCATTGCACCGATGCCCAAGAAGATGAGTGGCGGATACCATCCGGAGGTAACTCCTTGATACAGAATGTTAAGTACAGACCCCTCTTCATAGATGCCGACCTTAAGCCCGGCTTCCATGTTGAAAGGAATATTACCGATTAAGATACCGAAACCGATAGGAATCAGCAACATCGGTTCAAATTCTTTGGCTACAGCCAAATATATGAAGAATAAACCTACAAGAATCATAACAAGATGCCCTACCGTAGCATTGGCAAAACCTGTATATGTCCAAAAGTCAGCTAGGTTATTCCCGATAAAATCAATAAATTCTCCCATATTATTCAATAATTACAAGGTCAGTACCTTCAAGAACGGACTCTCCTTTACTTACATTGATGCTGGTAACCTTACCGTCTTTGTCTGCATTGATATTGTTCTCCATCTTCATCGCTTCAAGAATGATGATGGTCTGTCCTTTTTTCACGGTATCGCCGACATTTACTTTGATATCAAGAATAACACCCGGAAGCGGAGATTTAACACCGGATTTGCCGGAAGAAGGAGCAGCCGGTTTGACAACTGTTGTGGTAGGAGCAGCCGGCGCTGTAGATACAGGACGAACCACTGGTTTGACAACGGCTTTAGGAGCCTTTTCCATTTCAACTTTATAAGGAGTGCCATTTACTTCAACATGGGCGATATTGTCTTCTATATCTCCAATGGCTACCTTATATACATTACCATTGATTTTATATTTATATTCTTTCATCGTTTAATCTTTTTATTTGGTGACTTACTTTTTGTGGGGAGTTTCGCGCAAGGTGTAAATCTTAGAACTCCATGGTGAATAGCTGCGTTTGACGCGGGTAATGGTAAGAACTGTTTCTTCCACATCGTGTACGTCGCTTTGCATTTCGTGCATTGCCATAGCAATGGCGGCAAAAACTTCGCCCGGAGCTTCACCCAGTTTCTTCTCTTTCGCTTCCTGTTTGTCTGTGATTCCTTTCACTTTCATGGCATTGCGCTTGCTGAGGTTGACAGAAGCTTTTCCAACTAATTTGAAAGAAATGAAGAGCAACAGCAACCCGAAGAATACAACACTCATAGCAGACATAGCCATACCGATGCCGATGCCGTCATGTTCTTCGAATTTTTCCATCTTGGCATGACTGTTGATGGTTTTGTTATTTGTACTTGGAGTGACATATTTGTCGGCACTTCCACCTTTCACTTCCCACTCTTCGGCAGCGTCACTGACACGTGCGTATGATTGGTTTGCACTCAATACACCGGCAGGTACTACAATCTGATCAAGCAACTTCTTGCCGGAATCATAAAGACCAATCCAGTTTTCAGTGGCGGCATTCAGTTTGAAATTTGTATGGAAAGTTCCACGGTTAGGTTCGCCGTCAGCCCAGAACAAAGCATGTTGGCGAGGCTTAACCAATGTCATTACATCACCTTTAGGGATAAAATAAGTGGCAGTATCACCAGGCTGGTTACTGACTTTCAGCAAGCAACCGGCAAGGTCTGCGCTACCAAATGACCTGTTGAATATTTCAATCCATGCGCTATGTACCCCATAGTCGTCCTGAAAGTTGCTTTCATTTTCAATCAGCACCTCATTCAGCAACAGCTTACTGTTTGATTTTCGTTCTCCACAAGAACTTAATCCCACCATCAGCAGCAGAGAAAGGAATATTCCGATTTTAGTTTTATTCATAATCGTTCTCGTTTTAATGTAAAAAGCCTGATTACAATGGAATATTTCCATGCTTCTTAGCCGGGTTAGTTAATTTCTTAGTCTGCAACTGCTGTAAAGCACGGATGATGCGGAAACGTGTGTTACGCGGTTCAATTACGTCATCAATGTAACCATATTTAGCTGCATTATAAGGATTAGCAAACAGTTTGGTATATTCAGCTTCTTTTTCTGCCAGGAATTGAGCGGGATTTTCCTGGTCTTTTGCTTCGCGGGCAAACAATACTTCTACTGCGCCTGCACCACCCATTACTGCAATTTCGGCTGTAGGCCATGCATAGTTCATATCACCGCGAAGTTGCTTACAACTCATTACAATGTGAGAACCACCGTATGATTTACGCAGCGTAATAGTTACCTTGGGCACAGTAGCTTCGCCGTATGCATACAGCAACTTGGCACCATGCAAGATTACTCCATTGTATTCTTGTCCTGTACCCGGAAGGAAGCCCGGAACGTCTACCAATGATACAATAGGAATATTGAAAGCATCGCAGAAACGAACGAAACGTGCACCCTTGCGAGAAGCGTTGCTGTCAAGCACGCCTGCCAGATATTTCGGCTGATTGGCAACAATACCTACAGACTGACCGTTGAAACGGGCAAAGCCGATAATAATATTTTTGGCATAGTGAGGCTGTACTTCAAGAAACTCGCCATTGTCAACGATAGCACTGATTACTTCGTACATGTCGTAAGGTTTGTTGGGACTGTCGGGGATAATCTCGTTCAAGGAATCTTCCAACCGGTCTATAGGGTCTGTGCAATCGGCATAAGGGGCTTCTTCAAGGTTGTTCTGCGGAATGTAACTCAATAATTTGCGAATCAGAGCCAATCCTTCTTCCTCTGTCTGGGCAGTAAAATGAGTAACTCCGGATTTAGTGGAGTGCACACTTGCACCACCTAAGTTTTCCTGACTTACATCTTCACCTGTCACTGTCTTGACAACTTTCGGTCCGGTCAGGAACATATAAGAAGTGCCTTCCATCATCAGTGTAAAGTCTGTTAGAGCGGGAGAATAAACGGCACCACCGGCACACGGACCGAAGATACCCGAGATTTGGGGAATAACACCTGATGCCATAATATTACGCTGGAATATTTCAGCATAACCGGCAAGTGCATTGATACCCTCCTGAATACGTGCACCACCCGAGTCATTGATACCGATGACCGGAGCGCCCATTTTCATGGCTTGGTCCATAATCTTACATATTTTCATAGACATTGTTTCTGACAAAGAACCGGCAGAAACAGTAAAATCCTGAGCAAATATGTAAACTAAGCGTCCTTCGATGGTACCGCAACCGGTCACTACACCATCGCCCGGATAATGCTTCTTTTCCATACCGAAGTTGGTACATCTATGTTCAACGAACATATCCATTTCCTCGAAGCTTCCTTCGTCCAACAACATTGCAATACGTTCGCGGGCTGTATATTTTCCTTTTTCGTGCTGTTTGGCAATCGCTTTTTCACCACCGCCGAGACGTGCTGTTGCGCGGCGTTCAATAAGCTCTTTAATTTTTTCAAGTTGATTACTCATCTTTGTTCTGCTAATTAAGTTATTATTTGAGGAGAGTATTGTTATTCCTAATCTGCGGGTTATCACACCGATTAGGGTTTCTCACAAAGTTCTGTTAACACACCAAGCGTTGACTTTGGATGTAAAAAGGCAATGTTCAAGCCTTCTGCACCTTTGCGCGGAGCCTTGTCAATCAAACGTATACCTGTAGTTTCTGCTTCAGCCAACGCATTGGCAACGCCATCTTCTACAGCAAAAGCCAAATGATGCATACCACCGTTACCGTTGTTTTTTTCAATGAACTTTGCAATAGTACTTTCGGGGCTGGTTGGTTCCAGCAACTCTATTTTTACGTCACCTACTTTCAGGAAAGCAGTTCTTACCTTTTGGTCTTCTACAGTTTCGATGTTGTAGCATTTCAGACCTAATACGTTTTCATAATACGGTAGGGCCTCTTCGATGCTCTTTACAGCGATACCCAAATGTTCGATGTGTGAGATTTTCATGATCTTATAATTTAAATGTTTGGTATAATTCTAATGCTTATCGGATAAAACTGCACAAAGAAAGTAAATTCGGGCTAAATAAAGAAATATTTCTTCAATTTTATTTCTTTTGGAAGGGATGCTTCATAGCAGGTTAAGCAAAAAGTAAGTCTTAATCGTTTTGCAGTTAAATATACATGCGGCATAAAAGGTTGTTCAACCAATTCCAACGGAACCGGAACCAGCGGCGGGTGCTACTTTGTTTACCGCCGAAACGGAGAATGAATTCACGATAACCGTGCTTCTTGAATGGAAGTCCGGCATCCATAAACTCAAAATGTTCACACCCCTCTTCTTGAGCATAGGTGAGGGCGGCCCAGACAGCTAATACACCGGGATATAAAAAGGCGTATGTCTTGCGCATACCTCCTGAAAACCAAAGATATGCATTGCCGTTGGAAAACACACAAACCGATCCTCCGATAATTTTATCTTTGTATTTCACTAAAAAGATTTTTGCCATTTCCTTGTCAGGACGTTGCCATGCCAAAAGACGGAAAAAGTTAAGATCGGGAAAGTGCTTTCTTACTTGAGAAGAGTAGGCTTTCTTCAGCATTTTGGAAAAGGCGGTGATATCCTTGTCATTGTCTGCCACTTCCATATAGGCTCCGTTTTTTAAAGCCTTGTTGATTTGTCTTTTACGGGAGACACTCAGTCGCTCCAATGGAGCCCGGCTATGTAGTGAATTGTATACTCTTAGCCAGTTGATGGGGAAATATTTGTTTTCCCTGAATGCCTTATAGCCAAATAGTGGGTTGTCTAAATTGCGAAACTCTATCAAAAATGATTTTTGCAGGACTTCATGGGTAAGGTGCTCTAATATATAGCTGAAAAGCTCTTCCCGATTCTGAGTTTCATCAAAATATTCTCCATTGCCATATATTTCACAACGCTTGATAATGGAAGGTGGAAAGAGACGTACACTCTTTCGGATGACGGCAAGCAGTTTGGCTACCGGGCGTTCTTCCAAATAGGCCACTATGAGTATAGGTTCATACCCACGGGTTAATTCGTACACACGAAATAGCTCCGTAGAATTGAAAATTGTATATCCCGGCAATGCCGGAATGGAATTTCCTTTGCGATATGTGGTTAGTCTTATCGGCATCTTCTTCGCAAATTTATTATTTTTTGTTTAGCAATCCATATTCTAATTGTATATTTGTGCAGAAAAATAAATAACTGAAAAGATTATGGAACAATTTAGTGACTTGATAAAGAACAGACGTAGTATGCGGAAGTTCACAGGAGAGGAAGTGAATCAGGAGGAAGTTGTAACTTTATTAAAAGCAGCATTGATGTCTCCATCGTCCAAGCGCAGTAATTGTTGGCAGTTCATTGCAGTGGACGATAAAGAAACATTGGAGAAACTCTCTCACAGCAAGGAGATGGGAGCTGCTTTCTTGACAGATGCTGCATTGGCTATTGTAGTGGTGGCTGACCCTTTGGCTAGTGATGTCTGGATTGAAGATGCTGCGATAGCTTCTATTATGATTCAGTTACAAGCGGAAGATTTGGGATTGGGAAGTTGCTGGATACAGGTCCGTGAGCGTTTCACTGCTACCGGTATGCCTTCCGGAGAATATGTGCATGAGGTGCTGGATATTCCTTTGCAGTTGCAGGTGGTCTCTATCATTGCTGTCGGACATAAAGGCATGGAGCGAAAACCTTTTAATGAAGAGCATTTGCAGTGGGAAAAAGTTCATATCAACAAATACGGAGGTAAATAGAAGTGGCTGTAAATCACAAGGATACTTATAAGGCTTCTGCGATATTCCTGATAGTAATGGGAATACTCTATCTGATTGATAAATTAATAGGCTTTGCTGCGCACGGACTGCCTTGGGTGATGCAGAAGGATAATTTATTGCTGTATGCGGCGGTTATCTTTTTATGGTTTAAAGCTGATAAGTCGGTCGGTATTGTTTTGGCTGGAATATGGTTAATATTGAATATTGGCCTTGTGATAGCCTTGCTGGGGCAAATGTCTGCTTATCTATTGCCGGCAGCTCTGTTGATTATAGGAGTGATTTTATATTTGGTTTCTACCCGATGATGAAAAAGATAGTATTGATAGGTGCCGGAAACGTGGCTACTCATTTGGGAAGTGCGTTGTGTGGGGCAGGATATGATGTGGTGCAAATATACAGTCGGACAAAAGAGTCGGCAATGGAACTGGCTGGTAAACTTTCGACCGAATACACTGTTTCTATTGATGACATTCGATGTGATGCCGATATGTATATTGTGGCGTTGAAGGATTCCGCTTTGCAAGAGTTATTGCCTTTGTTGGTGAAAGGCAGGGAACAGGCTTTCTTTGTACATACGGCGGGCAGTATGCCTATGGATATTTGGAAAGGATATTTGTCCCATTATGGAGTTTTTTATCCTATGCAAACTTTTAGTAAACAGCGTGCTGTAGATTTTGCCACAGTTCCTTTCTTTGTAGAGGCCGGTGGAGAGGCGGAATTGAATATGCTGAAGGAGCTGGCAGGAAAACTGAGTCCAATGGTATACGAAGCAACCTCTGAACAGCGGAAGTATCTGCATATAGCGGCTGTCTTTGCTTGCAATTTTGCGAATCACATGTATGCACTGAGTGCCCGGATTCTGGAAAAACATCATATTCCTTTTGAAGTGATGTTGAGTCTGATAGATGAAACGGCTAAGAAGGTGCACGAATTGCCTCCGGCAAAAGCTCAGACAGGGCCGGCCATTCGTTATGATGAGAATGTGATTAACCGTCATTTGGATTTATTGGCTGATGTTCCGGATATGCAGGAATTATATGAAAAAATAAGTAAAAGCATTTATGAACAGAAATAGATATGATAAATTATGATTTAACTAAGATAAAGGCATTGGTGTTTGATGTGGATGGTGTGTTGAGTGGTGAGACCATCTATCTTCATCCGAACGGTGAGCCGATGCGTTCTGTGAATATTAAAGATGGCTATGCCCTGCAACTGGCTGTCAAATGTGGTTTGCATGTAGCCATTATTACAGGTGGAAATACTGAAGCGGTGCGTAAACGTTATGAAGGTCTCGGTGTGAAAGATGTATATCTGGGTGCGGCCGTGAAGACAAAAGAATATGCACATCTGAAAGAAAAATACAATTTGAAGGATGAAGAAATACTTTATATGGGCGATGATATCCCCGATTATGAAGTGATGCGTTTGTGTGGCTTGCCTTGTTGTCCGGCAGATGCGGCTCCCGAAATTAAAGAAATAGCTGCTTATATTTCTCATCGTAACGGTGGCTTTGGTTGTGGGCGTGATGTGGTGGAGCAAGTGCTGAGAGCGCAAGGAAAATGGATGTCTCACGAAAAAGCCTTTGGATGGTAAGTATGCTATGTTGAAAAATCTGGAGAAATATAAAGTAATACTGGCTTCTAACTCACCCAGACGTAAGGAGCTTCTATCCGGTTTGGGAATTTGTTATGAAGTAAAAACGTTACCCGGCATAGAGGAATCATATCCCGATACTCTTTCAGAAGAGGAGATTCCCGTTTTCATAGCTCGTGAAAAGGCAGATGCTTACCGGCAAACGATGCATTCGGACGAGCTGATTATTACAGCAGATACGATTGTGTGGCTGGATGGCCTGGTTATGGGAAAGCCTGCAGATGAAGAGGATGCCAAGCGTATGCTTCGTTGTCTTTCAGGCAAAACTCATCAAGTGATAACCGGAGTGTGTCTTACCACAACCGAATTTCAAAAAAGCTTTGCCACTGTTACCGATGTGACTTTTGCCGAATTGACAGAAGAGGAAATAGATTATTACGTACAGAAGTATAAGCCGATGGATAAAGCCGGTTCTTATGGTATTCAGGAATGGATTGGTTTTGTGGGAGTGGAAGGCATTACAGGTAGTTATTTTAACGTAATGGGCTTGCCTATACAGCGGTTGTATAAGGAACTAAAGAAACTATAGACTTGTAAATTGAACCCAACACGTGCCATTTTTGTTATCATACTAAATAGTAAATAGAAAAATTATGGCTTACAAAATTGCTTTTTACGACACGAAACCTTACGACGAATGCTCGTTTACGGAAGCAAATGAGAAATTTGGCTTTGATATAAGATTTTATAAAGGCCATTTGAATATGAACAATGTGGTGTTGACCAAAGGAGTGGATGTAGTCTGCATCTTCGTAAACGACACGGCTGATGCCGAGGTTATCCGGGCGATGGCGGATAATGGCGTTAAACTGCTGGCTTTGAGATGTGCCGGATATAATAATGTAGATTTGGCTGCTACGGTCGGCCGTATGAAAGTGGTACGTGTTCCGGCTTATTCGCCTTATGCCGTTGCCGAATTTACGGTGGCGTTGATGCTTTCGCTCAATCGCAAGATTCCTCGTGCAACGATGCGCACACGTGATGGCAACTTTTCGTTGCATGGGCTGATGGGGTTTGATATGCATGGCAAGACTGCCGGTATTATCGGCACCGGTAAGATTGCAAAGATACTGATTCAGATTCTTCGCGGGTTCGGGATGAATATATTGGCTTATGACCTTTACCCTGATTATAATTTTGCCCGTGAGCACCAAGTGGTATATTGTTCGTTGGAGGAGCTTTATCATAGTTCCGATATTATTTCTTTGCATTGTCCGTTGACAGAACAGACTAAGTATTTGATTAATGATTATTCTATCAGTAAGATGAAGGATGGGGTAATGATTATCAATACAGGACGCGGCCAGTTGATTCACACCAATGCACTGATTGAAGGACTGAAAACAAAGAAAGTGGGATATGCCGGATTGGATGTATATGAGGAAGAAGGGCAGTACTTTTATGAAGACAAATCGGATAAAATCATTGATGATGATACGTTAGCCCGTTTGTTGTCTTTCAATAATGTGATTGTTACTTCGCATCAGGCTTTCTTTACTAAAGAAGCGATGGCAAATATTGCACATACCACCTTGCAGAATATCAAAGACTTTGCGGAAGGCAGACCCTTGGTAAATGAAGTGCCTGCTTCCTGATAGAAATGGGGGGAGAAGTTAATCTCCCCTATAGTAGTACAATAGTGCATGGCGAGCTATGAAGTCGGCATTTCTTTCCACTAATTCTTTCTCTCCATATTCCGGCAACTGTGCATCAGGAATATAATGGTTGTTGATTAAATACTCAAGCAAGTCCGGTGGACATTTAGTGGGTACTGTCAGCAGGTTGAAGGCCTCTCTGATAGCAACTTCCCGGTCGTATAGACTATTTAATGGGTCGGTGATGCATTCGCATATATCATTGGCCAATAGAATGCCTTTTTCCGGATTGGCCATCATGATGAAGTTTCGGTGTTCCTTCATTTGCGGGAGTGTATGATTGTCGTCATCCGGCCATTGTAATATCTGAGTCAGGAAATGATGCAGTTCTTCATATCCGTTCAAATATACTATTTGTGCTCCGTTTGTACCTTTGGTAAAAAGTTCGTAAGTGGTTCGGTTTCGTTGCTTTATCTCATCCGATAAAGTTGGAACATCAGGGTAAAGTCCTTTTATCTGCTGCCAGTCTTCGGTTTGATGGTCGGTTAATGAATCAATCCATTCATATAAAAAGAGTGCCATCGGGCCACAGGGTATGATGTATTTGTCGGAAGCTGTTACTTGTGCGATGTATTCCTGTACAGAGGGTTCGGTGAGATAATTGTGTCCGAACAGCCATAATAGTTTGTGCTCAGCCTCAACTCTGTCTCTGAACTTCATAAAATACTTCGTCAGTGCATCATTCGCAGGTGCAGTTTCGTATTCTTCATCCAATATCTCGAAGAATGCCTTGGCTGTTTGCCGGATGGAAGGCTCCATCGGATGAATGTAAGGATGCGGGTAAGGGGCTTTCTCGAGTGTGTTCCAGATAATGAAACGTATATCCTCCTCATTGATTTCATCTTTGATATAACCGGGATTTATCGTATAGAAGGGGAGTGCGGTTCCGTAAAGTTCCGAATGTTTGTTGACGAAAGATTGCCAAAGTCCCAGTCCCGAAATGACATCTTCCAGATAGGCTGCGGTATACAGACAGATTTTCTTTTTAAATGCCTCGGGTATTTCATGTAAGGGGCAAATATGGAAAAGGCGGTTTGCCAGTTCCACAAAATAGTTGTCAGAGGGCTGCTGTCGGGTATATGGATGGATAGACAGCCAGTCTTTTATATACAAGTTTGCTTTTTGCATTCTATTATTTATTTGGTTTCATTGCAAAGATATCCGTTTTTGTTTTACTTTGCATCATACAAACTTTGAAATATTGAAAAAAATGGAAATAGATTTAACCACTCCGGCTTTGCTGTTCTCTGCCATATCATTGATAATGTTGGCATATACCAATCGTTTTTTGTCGTATGCCCAGCTTGTCCGTACGTTGAAAGATCAGTATCGTGAGAATCATTCGGCAGTCACGGCCGCTCAAATCATTAATTTGCGGAAACGTCTTTATCTGACCCGCGCTATGCAAGTGACCGGTATTGGCAGCCTGTTATTATGTGTGGTGAGTATGTTTTTAATGTACATACAGTTGTATATGGTGTCGGTTTATATTTTTGGCTTGGCACTTATATTGCTCATTATATCGTTGGGCATTTCTGTCCGTGAGATTTATATCTCGGTCAAGGCATTGGAAATTCACTTGAGTGATATGGATTCTTGATTTATTTTTTGCAGAAAAGAAAAATCGATGAAAAAGTTAATAGATAGTATATTCTTTATAGCGCTGTGCAGTTGTATGGCGCTGGTTTCTTGTATTTCGGACGGTGATGATTCCGATACAGGAAGTATAGAGTTGGTTGCAGGAGACAAGTTGCCTGTGTTTGGTGTTACCATGAATGACGGGACAGTCGTGACCAATGAAAGCTTGAGGGGAAAGGTTTCCGTTATCGTATTCTTTAACACCGGTTGCAAAGATTGCCGTCAGGAACTTCCTGTGATACAACAAATATATGAGGATTACCGGGAGATGCCTTTGCTTGCAATCAGCAGGGCGGAAGGTGCCGCGTCTATTGCCAGTTATTGGCAGGAGCAGCATTTGACGTTTCCTTATGCTGCTCAGGAAGACCGGACTGTCTATCATCTTTTTGCTAAATCGGGCATACCCCGTATCTATATAGTTGATGCGGAACTGACTATCCGAAAAGTCTTTACCGATAACCCTTTGGCCGGTTATGATGAACTGGTTGCAGCTATAAATGATGCGTCCTTACGTTAAACTGGTGAAAAAGCGAATCATTCTAGTTCCAATATCATTATTATCGGATTATCGTCTTCACTTATCTCTACGTCCGGTATTTCACCTTTCGCTTCATCTGCCGGAATAAAGAAAGCCATTCTGTTTCCATTGATGCAGGCCGGCAATAACTTGATAACTGCACCCGAAGGAAAACGATAGGGAATTCCTTTTAATGAGGAAAACATATCGGGCCGGGTCAGGATGGCTCTTGAAACAATTTGGTGGGTTTCTTGGCTCCATATCTCACCAAAAGCCTTGTCTTTGTACGAGTACTGTATGAGGTAATATCCGGGAAAAGCTTTGATGGAGATACGTTTGATAAAAGAATCATTTTTATTCCACTTCATAAATTGCTTTACGTCATCCAATGACGGTGCGTACTTGCCTTTACGCAGGATAAGTTCCGGTTTCAGTCCATCAGGAGTGAGCAGGAAAACACTGTCGCTATAAACATGATTGAACAGGCAAAGTTCCGGACCGCATTCTTCTACGCTTGTTGTCAGCATGATGCCTCCTCGTGTGACATAATCGGCAGTCGGGTTAAAAGGCAGAATGGAAGACTTTACTTGTAGCGCGGTATCCGACACAATGATTTCTGATTTTCCTTTGCTGAAGCTACCGCTACAAAAGTAAGTGTCTCCTTCCGCATGCAGCAGGTAGTTCAACTCGGAATCGACCAAATTGATTTCACGGAACAGTTTTCCCTCTTTGTTATATATAATGTATTTATGGCTTCCGTTATCAAAAATGCGAATGGTGGAGTCTTTCGGGTGATAGACCACGGAAGATAGGCAAGCATATTCTCCGGGGCCGTTTCCGATATGTCGGAAACTACTTAAAAAGTTACCTTTAAAATCGATACGATGTATCCATTGCTCCTTTCCTTCCGAAATGATGCACATGTCATCACCCAGATAGTCTATCGTAGGGTGTCCGTCCATAAGATGAGAGGAGGAGAGGGGGATATAAGTAATCTTCTTTGCCACACTATTCCATGTGAACGTATCTGGAACTTCTTTGTTGATTGCTGAGGCAAAGTCTAGTATTGGTATGGTGTCTTGTAGGATTGTCTCCTCAGCGGTATCAGCTTGCGGATGGGAATGGCAGGCTGTCATTCCAAAAGCGGTAATCCATAAGATAATGATGTGTGTTTTCATTTTTATTTGTTTAAGTAGGTACCTGCAAATGTAGATAATCGGTTGAACTGTACCAATCGTTTACGTAGAATAGATATGGAAGTTTATCAAAAAAGAGAGATGTGCCAAAACTGAAGCAATTTATCATTTTGACACATCTTTCTCTTTATTAATCGGAACGTAATTTGCTATTCAGCAAGGATGGTAAGTTCTGCACCCGATGCATAATCTTGTCCATACTGTTCGCTCAACGCAGTAAACCGGATATAGCGTCCTTTCACCGGTTGGCTGAAGATGACTTTCTTTTCATCTCTGTTACCGGCGAATGTTCCTTTCTGAACAGGCTCGCCCCAGTTCTTGCCATCCATGCTTACGTGGATGGAATATTCTTTGATATTACCGTTATAGCTGTCTTGGCGGGGCATATAAGTAAATCCTTTAATTGTTTTTACTTCACCGGCATCAAGGTCTACCCAATGTGGATACTTGGCTACGGTTACAGAATACATACTGTGCCAATATGTAGTGGGGTCACCGTCTACCAGATTCTTGGCATCGCCATCGTCCACTTCTTCGCTGCTGGCATATATCACTTCGGTCTGGATTGTTTCCAACTTCTTGAAAGTTACGCTGGATTTGATGGAAGGATTATTGGCAAACCAAGCTGTAACAGTACCTCCGTCACGCATTGAAATCGGTTCGGTATATTGTTTGGCCTTCTTCTCTTTATTGATAGTATAAAGGATAGAAGCATCCTTGTCGATAGAAGAAAGTTCTACCATACCAGTGCGGCCGCGGGTAATAGTCAAAGGAATGTCACCGGCAGGAGCCACTTGTGCGGCAGCCGATAAATCCTGTGCAGCGGGGCGAATGATGAAACCGATATTATTTTGTCCGGCAAATACACGGTCGTGCATCAACGGGCCACCCTGTCCGCAACTGTTACCACCCAGACCGGTTACGGCAAGGTCGAGATGCAGATAAGTATCACCGGCTTGCGGCAACTGATAAGGATGTCCTGCCAATGTCAGGTCGAGTGCTGAATACTGCAAAGCTGAAGTAGACAGACGGTCTGTAGCCACAAACACAGCTCCCTTACCGGCTTTGTCTGTCAATGCACACCAGCGTACATCTTCATGATTTCCCATATCCTGCGGTTTCGGGAAGTTCACAAATTGGTCGGCAACGGTAGATTTGTGTATTTCGATAAACTGTCCCACTTTACGGTCAGGATAGTTTTCAATCGGGCCACGGCCATAGTATGTATAATTTTCGTAGCGTTGAGGCACTTTCATTATATATCCCAAACGTGGCAATACGAGATTGGGGCGATTGGAAGTGATGCTTGCCTGCAATTCGATAGAGCCGTCGCGGTAGACTGTCCATACCTGGTTGGTAGTGAATTTGAAATCGTCTTCACCAAACGGTTTTTCGGTCAATTCTTTGATACTGTTTTTACCGCTTGAAGTTCCGCCAAGAATCTTGGCTGCATTAGGAGCTTGAGATTCTACTGTGTAGAACAATACGATAGCACCGTCTTTTCTGTTGATAACCTTAGAAGCGGTAACTTGATGCTTCAGGTTGTGCAAACCACATTCGAACCAGCTGGCATAGAACCAGTTGTCATTGTTGGTGAAAGCACGCATTGCGTCAAGTTTCGGACCATTGCCGTCAGCGATAATGGTTTCACCGCCATAGTTCAGGCTATAGATTGTTCCGGTTTCATTGTCAAACTTAGCTTCAAAGTTGTCACCCTTGATGGTAGAGAAACGCGGGTCTGACTGTTTTGCCATTACAAGCTTTCCGTTGCCGTCCGTTACTTCATTGATAGGAGCGATACCGGTAGCAGTTTTAACCGGAAGCTGTTCCTCAGCCATTACATAACCCTTTTCAGCCCATGGCATATTGTTTCTTAATACAAACTGAACTTTTATAAAATATTCAGCATTGGCTTTCAGATTATTATATCTGTAAGGTATCGTAACCTGAACACGGGTGCGCGGAGCGATATTTTCAGTATTTAGAACACCGCTTTCTGCTTCTTTGCCGTTTTCATACAAAGCCCATCTGATTTCATATTCCGAAAGGTCCTTAAAGTAGTATTTATTGAAGATTTCGAAGCGGCCTTGCTTTTCGTCAATAGCTTTTACACCAATATGCTGGTACACTTTCTTGGTTTCAAAATATTGTGGTTTCGGTTCCAAGTCGGCAAATACGATACCGTTCATTACAAACTGTCCGTCGTTTGGAGTATCGCCGAAGTCACCACCGTATGCCAAGTAACGTTTGCCATCTTTGGTATAATTATACATAGCCTGGTCTACCCAGTCCCAGATAGCTCCACCGCAGAAGAAGTTGGTAGATTCAATAGCATCCCAGTAATCAATCAAGTTACCGCAAGCATTACCCATAGAGTGTGCATATTCCGAGATGTGGAAAGGATATTTGATGTCATAATCACCTTTCACGGCACCGCGTACCCATGAAATGGAAGGATACTGGTTAGAACCCATATCTACAATGTCATTGTTACGTTCATATTGAACAGGGCGAGATTTGTCGGCAACTTTCAACGCATCATAAGCCGCTACGAAGTTTTGGCCCGGACCGGCTTCATTTCCCAAAGACCAGATAACGATAGATGGATTGTTGATATTGGCGTGAACCATTTCCATCACACGTGCCACATGAGCATTCTGCCATTCGATAGGGTGAGACAAAGATGCCTTTCCGTAATAATATTCGTGTGATTCGATATTGGCTTCATCTTCCAGATAAATACCGTATTTATTACACAGATAATACCAATACGGGTCATCCGGATAGTGAGAGTTACGCACATGGTTGATATTGGCACGTTTCATCATCATGACTTCGTCTTCCATCATTTTGCGGGTGATGGCGTGACCTACACCCGGATTGGTTTCATGACGGTTTACACCTTTCAGTTTTACCGTTTTACCATTTACATAATAGTAACGTCCGGCCAATCCGAATTCATCTTCCGATGCGGGAGTGTCTTTGATTTCCACTTTGCGGAAACCGATATGGGTAGAAACAGTTTCGAGGGTACGTCCTTTTTTATCTTTCAGTTCTCCCACCAATGTATAAAGGTACGGTTTCTCAGCCGACCATTTGTTGGGCTTTTGTACTTTCAGTATTGTTTCGGCAGTTATTTCCTGACCGGCTTCCACCACTGCTACCGGAGTTGTGATACCGGCATTGGTCACTTCGGTATTGTCGTCGGAATACAACTGGTTGGCATACAATGAATATACCATAGAATAGCCTTTGGCAGCTTTCTTTCCGAGGTTGCGGATATCTGCATTGATTTTCAGTTCACCGTCGGTATAAGTTGCGTCCAAGTCGGGAGTTACAACCAAGTCGCGTACGTGCAACTGCGGTACAGCCTGCAAAGCGACTGTACGATAAATACCCGGCAAGCGGAACATATCCTGAGCTTCGAGGAAAGAACCGTCCGAGCTACGGTATACTTCAACAGCTACCACGTTAGTGCCTTTCACCAGATATTTGGTGATATCGAAACTGGCAGTATTTCGTGAGTTCTTTGAAAAACCTACATATTGTCCGTTTATCCAAAGATAGAAGAATGAATCCACACCATCAAAGTTGATGAAGATTTCTTTTCCGTTCCAATCTTCAGGAATTGTAAATTCGCGGCGGTAAGAGCCTACTTCATTACGAGCTTTGAAAGTAGTCCAATTGCTGGGCGGTGTACGCATTACACCTCCGCGCCAGTCGTCCACAGCCACTTTATGTTGGAAAATAACCGGTTGGTTCACATAGATAGGGGTTCCGTACTTTTGTGTTCCGTCTTTTTGGATACCATAAATATTCCAGCTTGAAGGAACCGGAATGTTATCCCATCCTGAAACATCAAATTCTGTTTTGTAGAAATCTTTGGGTCGTTCTTCCGGATTTGGAACCCAATTGAATTTCCAGTCTCCATTCAATGATTGCCAGTAAGCACTGTTTTCCGGCAATACTTTCCGTGCACTTGCCTTATCTTGGAAAGAGAAGAAATAGGCATGAGGTTGTTCTTTGTTCAGCGCCACATTTTCAGGGGATTCCCATTCGTTCCCTTTTGGAGCTTGTTCCGAGGCATAATGAAAGCCTTTCAGGGGTTCTACTTTTGCATAGCTTTGTAATGTAAAGCAGCATAGTAATAGACTGAATGCTAATTTTTGCATATTAAGTTTTGTTCTTAAGGTTATAAATTTGTTCAAAATTAGTATAATAATTCGGATCGTAAGGCGATTTTCTATGTTTTTTAAGATATATATGAAAATTATGGGAAAAAGCTTATGAACTGATACTGCTTATTTAAACTTCTATCCCTGTAATTGTTTTCAGGGCATAGCCGATTAAAAAACTGACAGCCGCCACACTGAAGCTGAGGACTGCCATTTCGGTGAATCGTTTTTTAAAACTTTCCCCTCTCGCTACTGAATAATAGTAATTGAATAATGCGATGATTAATAACGCCATTATCAGCATGAGGATGAGTGCTGCTATCACATTCTTTATAATAATAAAAGGAGTGACAAGTGCCACGACGGTGATGATATAGGCAATGCCTGTGTAAATGGCTGCTTTGACAGGATGCTTTCCTTGTCCGCCTTCCGATTTTGTAGACAGATATTCGGAAGAGGCCATAGAGAGTGCTGCGGCAATGCCTGTTATACTTCCTGTCAGGGCTATTAATTTGGAATCGCTCAGCGCAAGCGTGAAACCGGCCAGTGCACCTGTGAATTCCACCAATGCATCATTCAGCCCCAGCACTACCGACCCCATATATTCCAATCGTTCTTCATTGATAAGTCCAATCAGTTTGGCTTCATGTATTTCTTCATCTTGTGCCAGCCTCACTAAATCGGCCATTTCAGGATATCGGGCATATCCTTTGTATGAACTTATTTCGCTGCTTTCCATTAGTTTGATTGCAAAAGTAACTCCAAACAGGCGGGCCAGCCAGACAAATTTGGAAATTCTTCTTTGGTCGGGGCGTATGTCCTGTCCCGTATAGCATTTTAATACTTCATAATGCTGCTTTTCTTCCAAGGCTATCTGTTGCATTATCTTTTGGTTTGTACTGTCTTTTTCAATGGTAGCCAAATGAGTATAAACTATGCTTTCTGTTATTTCGTTTTTCTGGAAAGACAGAAATTCTTTAATGATATGCTTGTCTAAATTCATATTCATAGAGTTTTTTTAAATTCTGTAAAGGTAATGATTGAAAACCATATAATAGCCTTTATAAGGCAGGCTTTTTATAAAATATTCCTTTATTCTCTTTTATTTCCATCATTCCTTCGTCAGAATCAGAGAGGAAAGGCGGGAAGCTGAACAGGATATACATTTAATAATCGGCTCCTTCTCTGAGCACATTATTATAATTCTTTGCTTCATCTTTAGATTTTGCCATGATATAAATTCCCTCTATATCATGCTTTTCCCATGTTATATTGTTCACGGTTATTGGTCTTGGTTTATACCGTTATTTAAATGTTGGCTGATGGGCAGTTTGTTAATAGGATATCACATAAAAATGAATAAATGGAATAATCCGTCAGCCGGCTCGGAGCCCCTTTGGGCGGGGGGAGGAGCGATTGACGGATTAGAGGGGAACTCAGATTATAACGATGAGTCCGGAGATGCTTTAAATGACTTCTGCGTTATGTCAGAATCTGTACATTAAAGATAAGGAAGTTTCCCGATGTGTATCATAGTGCAATAAAAAAGGCGGAACCATTCATTACCTATTTTCAATCTGAGGAACCGCCAAGCACCTTCGTCCACAAATAAGTAAGAACAGTCCACGCCCGATAGAGCGTGAACCTTCATCTACTTATTCTCATGGACTTCAAATTGGCGGTTTTCAGATTGAGAGAATAAGAGCTAAAAGCTCGAATATCTTTTTAATAAGTATAAGAATGGAAACGCTTTTCCAAATGTTTATTCTTTTATTATACATTATAGGAACTGTATCATAGATTAACTACAAATATCAGGGTGTTCTTTACGTAAATTGAGAGCAAGTAAGTCACCATCGAAAGATTTACAATGAATATAATAGGAGCACAATCTACTCTTGCCTTTGAAAGTACATGTTTTTATCTTCATCCATCGCTTAAGTTTTTCATTTAAGCTCAAGTTTGCTTCACCACGGCCGTGGTTAACTCTAATCACCGTCGTGGATAACTCTAACCACCGCTGTGGTTAAATCTAACCACCGTCGTGGTGAAGCAATATGGAAAGGCTTGTCTGATAAAGACTATAGGAAAGCATAAGCGGATAACCGGAAAAACGGAGCATCTTCCATCGTTTCAGGTGACGACATGATGTATTCAGTTTCTTTTATCGAGTTGTATTCATCCAAGGAAATCATTACTACTCCTTTCCCGTTACCACGATTAATTATTACTGTATCGTAGTCATCAATTACCGCATCAATGTACCCTTTAAGGTTCGCTCTCAAATCTGTATAGTTAGCTGTTCTCATATATCCTCCTTTTGTTTTACGCAAAGATATGACCTATTGCTGGCTAAAATAAAAATCCCCATAACTCATAGAGTTACAGGGATTTCAATATATTGTAATTGTCTAAATTACTTGCTCAAAGCAGTAGCAACGTCAACCGCACAAGCCACTGTACAACCTACCATCGGGTTGTTACCGATACCCAGGAATCCCATCATTTCTACGTGAGCAGGAACTGATGAAGAACCAGCGAACTGAGCGTCTGATACTAATAATTAGTGAGTTAGAATATCAGATATTCTTAATCCTGAAGTGAATATTATAAAGAAAGGGCAACTAACTTAATAGCTGCCCTTGTGATTAATAATATGTAAGAGTTGGTTTACTTCTTGGAGTAATGGTACTTCATTGAGAGTATATCAACCTCTACCCTGTCATCATTTACAGAGTAAACAAGACGATGTTCTGAGGTGATTCTCCTTGACCATTTACCAGTCAATTCATATTTTAGCGGTTCTGGCTTCCCAATCCCAGTATAAGGATGCTCTGCAATATCATTCAGTAAAGCCGTAATCTTATTCAGAATTATTTTATTGCCACTCTGTGCGAAGTATAGATATTCCTTCCGTGCTTGGTCAGATAATATTATTCTGTACATGATGCTCGCTTTAAGAAGTCTTCTATGCTTTCTCCATCATTCTGGGCAAAATAATTGCCGTTCTTAATATCTTCTTCCCCCTGACGTATGGCTTCCATCGTTTCGGGTGACGACATTATATATTCCGTTTCCTTTAATGAGTTGTATTCATCAAGGGAAATCATCACTACTCCTTTACCATTACCACGATTGACAATTACAGTATCATAGTCATCAATCACTGAATCAATGTAACCTTTAAGGTTCGCTCTCAAATCTGTATAGTTAGCTGTTCTCATATATCCTCCTTCTATTTAATGCAAATGTATGTACTTATATGCGTACTTGCAAATTTAATTAGTTAATTATTAGATATAAAGAAAGGACACCAACTTAATGATGCCCTTTCCTCTCTCAATCAACAATCCACAATCCACTCAGTCCAAGAACCAAGCGTATTCACTATCTCCTAATTGGGCATGTTGGATGCCATCACCCAATTACAATCAATTATAAAAAGAATAGCAAGAGGAAATAAGTATCAGAATAGGAGATAAGCATTGCAGTGTAACTAAAATAAAAATCCCCATAACTCATAGAGTTACAGGGATTTCAATATATTGTAATTGTTTAAATTACTTGCTCAAAGCAGTAGCAACGTCAACCGCACAAGCCACTGTACATCCTACCATCGGGTTGTTACCGATACCCAGGAATCCCATCATTTCCACGTGAGCGGGAACTGATGAAGAACCAGCGAACTGAGCGTCTGAGTGCATACGGCCCATAGTGTCGGTCATACCGTAAGAAGCGGCGACACTGCATCCCTGTAAGTCTTTACAATCAGTTATTAATCAATGCTATAATAGCAATGTGTAAACTCCTTGTTAGTAAATAAAAGAACGAATTATCAAAAAGGGCTGCATCATGGGCAAATGCCTGTGCGTTACCCTTTAGATGAGAGTACTCCTAATGGAGTTAAGACCGTAATCTAATCTGCGTGTCAATGAAGTATAAATCTCCGTCTATGCCATAAAGCACATTATTGGGTACTGCATCAAACACTTCATAATCTGAGTTGTGGTATTCGTCGTAATAGTCCATTTCAAAACCTAATGCTTGCATATAGGCAGCTATCTCATCTTCTGTAGCTTCCCGTTCTGCCAATATATAAGGTTGTACAAGGACTGCACAAAATTCCTGTTGGCTGTTGTAAGCAAAGCCTATCATCTGATAAGGGACATTGCCAAAGAACTTGTTGTGTGCAGCAATGCGGATGAAGAAGTTCTCCAAATCATCTCCTGCGTATTCAAAGTTGTTCAGTTTTACAACAGACACATTACCATCATGGAACACTTCATTCTCACCACCTCTATCCATATAAGTAATGTTGAGGTGTGATAAGTCAATCCATAGACCGTTGTCATCGGCAAACTTTATCAGTTCTTCTGTTTGCCCTCTCTTATAGCTCTCTGTTGGTTCAGTTTTTCCTGTTGCTTCCTTACTTCTTCTGGCGATGCAGGCTGCTTGCTCCAAGAGGTTATAGATTGGCGAGTGCGCTCTATCCATTGCCTGTGAAATTCATTAATATATTCCATAAATCAAGTGATTATGAGTTTAAGACAAAGATAGTCATTCTCCTTTAAACCGCAATAATTTGCTGCAACATTTTAGTGAATGGGGGCTATATGGGAAGTATTCTTTAGAAATGTAGTAGCTAAAAAAAGAAACAGCATAAGAGTTTCCTCAAATGCTGCTCTTTTAGATTGTTATTCGTTTATATAATCAACTATTTGCCTAAACACATCACCTGCCATCAATCCACCACTTGCAGGAAGTTCCTCTTTATGGATAGAAACAATAATAGAATATTGGGGAGCATTGGCAGGAAAATAGCCGCAGAACTCTATAATATAGCTTCCATCTTCAAGTTGTACTGTTCCTGTCTTACCTGCTACTTGTACTTTATCAGACTTGGCAGGTTGTCCTAAGCCATCAGTTACCACATATTCCAATGCCTGTTTCAGACTGTCAATATTGGCTTGATTGTTCTCATTGTTCGCTATGGAATTGTAGGCAGTAAGCATTTGCAGGGGAGTGCTAAAATTACTAATGCCTATTTCCTTTAATTGGTCGTAATATGCTTGGGTGTAACCATTAAAAGCCACTTCCATTGCTTTATAAACAGCAATTTCAGAACTGCTTGCTAATCCTTGTTTGATGGTAATTTTGCCATATCCACCTCTATGCCAATTATGGTCTTTGATGGTATCTCCCTTACAAATATAAATGCCATCACCAACATCTACCGTATCAGTTAATTTGATTTTACCTGTTTCTAATGCAGCCAATATGGATATAGGTTGTATCAATGCTGATTCGTATGTTTGGGAGAAGTTCTCACAAGGTTGGTAGTTTGCACTGTCTTTCCTTTCAAGTCCCACGATAGCTTTTATATGCCCTGTCTGAACTTCCATAACGATAGCTTGCCCAGATAAGGCATTAAGTTCTGTTAGTTTATTCTCTAAGATAGAGGTGGCTTTAATTTGTAAAGTACTGTCTATGGTGGAAACTTGTTTATTTTCCTGCTGTTTGGATTTGCATGATGCTAAAATAGAAAGTACTATGCACGAATTTATGAATAATTTCTTCATTGTTCTTTGCGTAAATTCATTTGGTTTCCTGCCTCGTCAGATATGATTAGAATATCATTTGATAATTTTATAATTATCATCTTTAATATATCATCCTTATTTCCATCAATGTAGATGATTATTTCTTTCTTTGTGTCTTGATAATTATAAACTCCCTCAAAGATAAGTCTATGGTAATTTGACTTTCTTGTACTTATTTTACCTATATCATGCCAATATGAACATTTGTTATCTTGCTGAAAGATGAATCGGTGTTTGGTAAAACAGTCATCAGCTTTCTCAGACTCATTATCTATGAATGTCCAAGTTCCCAATAGCAAGTTGCTACTTGTTTTATTTGTTTGAGCGTTAATGGTACAACACAAACAAAAAATAATAATAGAAATGATTGTTCTCATATTTTAATCTAAATTTATGCCAATGCCATATTCTTCAAAAAAGATATTGTAAACTTTTGGGTTCTTTTTATATGGTCGAATCTTTATGGTAGCAGAAACAGTATGGACTTCGCCATAAGATGCATCTGGTACATAAGGCCACTGATTTACAATATTTTTAAATTTATCCCATAATCCATTTGTGTAATATTCTACAGTACCTGTATATTCGTACCATTGGTCTGCCTTGATTCTTTGCTTCTTAGCCTTTTTGTCATTATCGACACTCATAGCAAACAACTTTACTTTCATTATGTATTGACTTGGATGTTTGTCATAAGCATAAATGATAAATTCGTCATATGTTCCATTAAGCAAATATCCTCCATCAATTGTCTTGTAAGGATTAGAATATTCCCATTCACCCCAGTAATTATTTATGCACTTGGTAAAACTGAAATAGGTTTGACAAAAAGAAGTGATAGGGATTATCACAAATAGAATTATCAATGATAACTTTTTCATAAATATGGAATTTTATTATTTATAAATTGGTGTAACGATGTATCTTTCTAATTCTGGAACTACAATTACAATAGCTTTTTTTTCGTCATATTTATTAGCTCCAAAATGGGTGAATATTCCACTGAATTTAAATTCATTGGCTATAATTTCATTTGGATGTTCTAACGCATACGCTTTTATATCAGCAACCTTTCTTGTTATTTTAAATGAAGTTGGTCCAAATTGCGTGTAATCTTTATTATTATCTTCTTCCATTATCTGATTGCATTCATGGATTAAGTCTTTTCCTGTTAGAGTCCTTGTATGTTCCTTATATGTGATTTCTGGAGCTTTATAATAATCTATTTCTTTAGACAATGCTTCTTTTTCAGTCATATAAGACAACTCTTTGATGAATTGAGCTTCCGCTAAATCCATTTGCTCGTTTACAGACTTTGTACAAGAACTGAATCCTGTGCATAATGCAACCAATAATGAGATTGCTAATAGTCTAAAATTCTTCATCGTTATATATTATTAAGTTCTTAAAATTCATCATTATTTGTAGTTGTTGTTCTATATGTAACTGTTAATTTGCCGCTGAAATGTGCTCCAATTTCATCTTGTGAATTATTAAGAATGACATTTAGGGTTATAGAATTAGAGTTCCTGTCTCTCCATATTGCATTACCATCAGAAGAAACTGTTGGGTTACCATATTTAGAACACAATGCGTTTCCTAAGCTGTTAAATGTCTGTGTGAACTTATTTATAATTTGATTTTGCTTGGACTTGGCTTCATTCAGAAAGATACTTTTGTCCCTAAAAGGATTATCTGCCACAAAAGTATTTTCTAATAATGAGAATGTAGCTTCTACAAGCCTTTCACTTTTAAAGGTTATAACTAAGTCGTTGAATTTGGTATCAATGAATGTAATGTTTTTTATATGGATGCAAGGATGCTTCCATTCTACATTGGAATATCTTTTCTTTAGCTTGTCTATGGCTACATAAGGTTTATCTTCCAATTTGATTCCCAAGAATCCTGTAATTTCACTTTGGGCACTGATATAAGTCGTTATAAGCAGCATTGATAAGAATAGTAACAATCTGTGCTTCATAATTAAAATATTATTCCTACCTGTTCCCTATGGTAAGCCATAAATAAAAAAGGTGTGGGAACTATATTTGTCTTATCCTGTAGTACGGCTTCTCGCATTGCCTTGGCATGGATAAAACAATAGCAACCCACACCAATTTTGACAATATCTAAAGCCTTATAAAATAAGGTAGGTATATATCAAATGGTGGGGTGCTATTGCTATCATCTTCATGCCAAATAAAATTTTGCGAGAATTTTACTACGAAGATAATTTCAATAACACCTTTCGTTAAATATGTCCTTCCAACTCCCTAACACATTAGTTCATTGGAATTGGTGCAAAGATAACGAAAGGTTCTAAATTAATGAGCATGGAGTGAGGATAAATAGTAGCTTTTCTGCCCTCAAACATATTCTGAATGGGAAATTTAATAAGATTTGCATCTAAGCTCTGTAAATCCATGTGGGTATCAAAATGAAAATTCCCCTTATAAGAAGTGAATTTTAGAAATTGCTACCCACATGGATTTATAAAGCTAAAGTTAATTTCTCCGTCTGAATTTAAGAGTAGGACAAATTCGGATTGGGGTATATAGGACTAACCTTACTCTAAATTTGTCCTGCCTGTCATTAGAAGCTCAAACAGTCATAAGTCTGTAAGATTTCCTCCTGCCTTAATCCCAAGTATCTTTTAGTAATGGCAACAGAACTATGGTTGAACAGTTCCATCAGCTTTACTAATGCCAACTCTGCATTATCGCTGTTCATGTTATAGACCTGCCTACCAAAAGTCTTTCTAAGAGAATGGCAGCTAAAGTTCTTAATCTTTAGCCTGTACTTCTTCTTCACCTCTTTAAGAATGATGTTAATTCTCTGAACAGTGAAGATAGTACCTTTTTGACTTATTAAGATAGGTGCATTAATTCCAATTGGATTTATATGCTCGTAACACTCTTTAATGTGTTCCTGTAATTGGGGATTCAGTCTGATAGTTCTTACTTTGCCTGTCTTTTTCTCAATTACTGTAAACTTGTCAGCACCTAATATCTGCTTCCACCTTAGAGATAGAATATCAGATATTCTTAATCCTGTGAAGCATCCCAAAGCTATAAGGAGTGAGATTTTATAATTCTCATCCTTTGCCAATTTTCTTATGAGGTTCATTGCATCAGACCATATAAGATAGTCTGCCGTTGTGCTTGAATATTTGAGTGACATAATGTTCTGTTTTATAATGAAACGAATAGAAGTGAATATTAATTCTGAGTTGGATTTACTAACTCATTGATTACTAAAGGAACATTCACTAATAGTAGAAGTGAATATGGTAAGGACACCCAACTTGGAAATTGAATGTCCTTTACCTTATTATAATTGTCCTTCATCAGAGAAGCTGTAATATCCTGCATCTGTAAGAATGAGGTGGTCTATTACTGTAATTCTTATAAGTTTTGCTGCTTCTTTGACTTGCTTAGTTATTTCCATATCCTGCCTACTTGGTCTTAGATTACCGCTTGGGTGGTTATGTGCAAGAACAAGAGCCATTGAATTGGTAAGTAATGCGGCTTGTAGAATTACTCTGACATCAACAGACGTTTCAGTAATTCCGCCCTCTGATATGAGCGTATAGCCTAAAACTTGGTTGGCTTGGTTTAGGAATAAGACTTTGAAATATTCCTTGTAACAGATTGTACCCTCTTTATATGTAGGAAGCAAGTATTTATAAGCGTCCTCAGAACTGACAATCTTATGCAGGTTTTTGAATTTGGGTTTGTAGGATAGTTCCACTTCGCCCACAGTATAATCTATATTCATATTGTATGATATTTAATAAGTTGGTAGAAATAAAGAAAGGACAACTAACTGAATAGCTGCCCTTTCTCCTCTCAATCAATAAGCCCATTTAATCAATGAACCACTTATATCGTTCGTCACCATGTAAAGCCGCATTGATTCCTGTTGCCATTTCAGTAGCATTTAAGGAACGGTCTAAGAAGCTGTCAATATAGCTTGACTTGTTGGCTCCTGTAAGCAAGTTGTAGAACTTCCATATATTAAGCTCACTTCCAAAGCCGCCAAAGTTATTGTCGTGAATGTATGCCTTAGCCACAGAATTAATCTGTGTGTCTGTAAGCAACATTCTTGGCAGTGCCTTTTGATAGCCTGTTGGCAAGCATTGGTAAAGTCGCATCTTGCCTATAATCTGTGCGAATTGGTGTTCACTCATGGAAGTGTTGCCTAATTGCTGCATCAGATAAAGATGTTTGGCTGGATTGTAGTTGTTGAACAGTTCCAACGCTGCACGATAGAGTTCACTTGTATTGCTCACCCTTAAATCGTCCTTGTAGCCATTGGTGAAGATGCACATATTGCAACAAACTTGGTTCTTGAAGCCAATAGCCAATCTGAACAACTCTGGCACTTTTTTGCTGTATAAGTTCATCTGATTATAAGCCCTCACACCTACGATAGAAAGATTGAGCTTGTTTCCTCCAACCGTTTCATAAATGGTAGGAATATCAATGCTGAAAGCTGCCCTTTCATAATAAATGGTCTTGTCAGATTCCAACAGTTGATTGGCAGGTTTGTGGATAGCTTCAGGGATTCTGCCTTTAATAATGTGGCTCACACGAATATCTGCCTGTTCCACTCTCTCACCACTAAAGAATGATTGGGCTGCATCCTGTATGGTTTCCACAAATGCAGCATGGTTAATGGTCAGTTCGTTGTCTTTAGAGAACACAGGTGTAATGCAGTCATGCTTTAGATGATGCAAAGTAACTTCCTGTGTGTTGGCTTCAATGAAATGGTTGGCAGGTCTTACAGGTTCGTCCATGATGATGGTTGCTTCTTCTGCAAACTCATCCAAATTCATTCTCTCACGGTTCTGTGCCATAGCTGGCATAATGACTAAGTTTCTCATAATGATAACTGTTTAAATGATTATTGATTGATTTAACTCTGGAATTGGTAAAGTTCATATCGCTTTGGATTGCTCCATAACGATTTTTACTTCACTACAATTCGATGAATTACATTTAAGTGATATTACAATTAGACTATATTACCATTATGTCTGTATTGTGTATCTCTTTAAGAAGTCCATGAATGATGTGAGGTGAATAGTAAAATTTATAATGGTTGAGGGGGTGGGTGGCTATCTATCAATTCTCATTTTCCTTTTACTTGGTGAGAGGGGGCTAAAATAGTGGTATGGTATTTCGCACAACATTCTGAGAATTGGGGCTATAAAATCCATTTTTCACCTTGAATGTTGTACCCAACTTAAAAAACAGACTTTATGCGCTTATAAAGTGGATTTAAGGCAGACTTGGGATTATTCGTACCATCTATTAATATAATAATAAACAGTACGAAAAATCCTGCTTGCCTGTTATTTGGACTTGAAGCCTATCTTAACCACATTTTTTGAGTTGATTGGATTCCACTCCTTACGTTGTTTGGCTATATCATTATCTAATAGAAGTTCCTTTGGAGTAAGTTCTATCCCTTTAGGTAAATATTTCAATAGACCAGCACCATATAAATCCAGATTGTAACTTTCTATATTTTTCTTACCCATTCCCAATTTATCAGCCAACTTATTAGAAGAAAGCAATATCTTGTTATCTTCTGCTATCAATAGGAGCTTGATATAATAGCCTTTCACTTTAATATCCAAATTCACTTTCATAAAGAGGTAGGATAGTGTTATAAAGTTGGGATGGTCTATTGGTGGGATGCAGTAAAGGCTTCTCATTGTAAATTCATATATAGGGTGGTTGATTGGTACAGAGTATTTCTTTCTGACCAACACTACTTCTATGTCTTTATTGAAATTCTTTAGTGCAGTTTCTTCCTCTCCAGTCCGTTTGGCTAAATCCTTAATTCTCCATCTGACCTTATAATAGTCATTTCTATATAAGGACAGACAGAAGAACCTGTACAAATTGGGTGGATTGAGTTTATCCACTATTGACTTATTAATGGTGGCATAGTCCTGCCTAATGTTACTTGTCCTGCTTTGCAGGTGTCTTTGGGGTATCTTCATATTCATTAGTAGCTGATTGAACATTATTAGTAAACACTAAATCTTTCTTCTCTCGTTCCATCTTATAATAGTAGGCAGTTCCAAAGTATATCTTGGCTTCCTTTCTGTTGTGGAACTTTTTCCCTGTTGGTAAATGAATAATCATATCAGTTTAAATATTAATGAGTTAATAAGCCAACTTCTGCAATGATATATAATAGGTAGTAACCTTTCCATTTTTCTTTCTTTTTGTCTTTAGATAGTTATTAAGATTAGCCCATAATCCAATATGAACTTTATTATCTTTCACTCCTTGTTTAAGAGCCTTAGCCCTTATCTGCTCATAAGTAAATTCTTCCATTTTAGATATTCTGAATAGTTTGTAGTTCGTCAATCTGTGTGGTGGGATTATCTGTCTGCGGTACTGTAAAAGTAGTAAATCCACGAGTGGGGAACTAATGATAAGACCACACATTTAATAATCAGACTTTAGACCATTCAGAGCTTAGTCAATCTGTTTACTTGGGTTCTTTTTCGGAAGAAAATCCAGACTATATAAATCTGGACTTTCTAATTTTACCGATGCAACATTTTTACGAAAGGGGGTATAAAAGGTGATTTGTTGGTAAAATGTTGTACCCGATTAAACTTTCTCATATTCTAAGAATAAAGCCCTTTGCCTGTTCTTCCAACTGTCCTTGCATTTGAAGAACTCTCCGAGAAAGTCTTTAGGTTTCTTCTTTACAGGTGGCATATCCATCAGTTGATATATTTCATCCCTTGTTTTGCTTATGTCGGACAACTCGTATGAGCGTCCTGCCTTGAACCTGTTTTTCACCATTTCAATGAACTCTGTACCATTCCGCTTCTCATCGTACCTTTTAAGTATCATGGCTTCTCTTATTTTGGACTGGGAGTATTTCAGTTCCTCAATTTTTGCCTTACCCAATTCATTATAAGCTTCTACAATGAAAGCGTCAGTTTTTATAAGCTCTCTTTTATGTTCCATCGCCATGCTGGTTTCATCCCCTTTCAACATTTCCAATTGCTCAACTATTTCTTTACGCTTGGCTTTAATGCTGATGGATTTATTTTCTCGTTTCAATCTTTCCAAATCGCTTAAAAGATAGGTTTGCGATTCACAACTGACTTTAAAAGATTTACATTGTCTATATGTCTTAGTCAGCATATCGAAACTGTTATAGCAGCCTTGTACGATTGCTTCTGTAATATAGTTGTCTATCTTGAACCAGTTCTTCTCACCGTTTCTATTCAGCATGGAATTAAAGGGCAGAATGTCTAATATGGCTTTATAAGCATCCCTTGCTTCATCTATTGTGGCATTATTGTGATAGGTTTTCATCATCTCATAAACCTGCTCAAACACACCTATCATATATTGTACCTGCGCTTTAGACCTTACAGAGAAATTATAGTCTGTATTGGTGATATGGTTTGCAGATGCAATTCCATTTCTGAAACGACCTATTATCTGTATCGTGTCAGTAAACGGGTCAACCATGCTTTGGGTTGCCATAGTAGTATCGGTTACAATGAACACTTCTGGGCGGAAATCCAGTTCTATATCCAGGGCATTGAAGAACCTGCTCGTAAGAAAATTGAACCGTCTCATTTTGTCAGCATTCCAATCTGAATATGCGTTAGCAAACTTCTTCTCCTTCAAACTCGTTACGCTGTTGGATGCACAAAAAACTGTTGATTGCTCCAGTATGTCTAATTTCTGCATGATAGAATAGATTGTTTCCGTGGAATTAATGAACAGGAAGATGGGGTTGTTGGTTGCCTTTCCCAATCGCTTCTTTAGTTCTTGCAGCACATTATTGGTATGATAAATATTGATGGGCTGGGCATAGTCAAACATGGGTTGCACTTCCATAATCTGAAATCTCTGTTTAAAGAATCTCGGGTCTGTGAAGTCCAACGGAGTGGCAGACACCAGTCCTTTATTGTCGAACATGAAGAAATCATCGAAAGGTAATGTTATGTCCTCCCTGTAATCCACATCTTTTACTATCTTATGGCACTCGTCGAACAATAGGTAACAGGTAGAATAAATATCCATATCCAGTTCCTCAAATGCTGTCTTAATCTTGGAAAAGCTTTCTGGAGTGGATAACAGTTTGATATGTTTCTCCTTACTTGCTTGTAGGTATTTCACAATTTTCTCCACCGTCACATTCTCATAAACTCCAAAGAGGTTGTCATTTTTATGCTTGGGGTCTTTACATTTGCCTTTTATTACTGGCACATTTGGTTCCAATATGATGGAATTTCTGTTTGCTTTCAGTTCTCCATAAGTTGCTCCAAGTCCTGTCAGTTTCTTATAAAGGATAGTATTGGTAGGTATTTGAGGTAAAACTTCTGTCAGATATTGAATTTTACCATTATGTTTTTTCTCTATTTTAATGTATGCTGTATTCATCTTTGTTTCGTTTTAGAAAGAGGGGAGTTGTTAGCTCCCACTCTTAGAGTTAATAATCAGATTAAAGCTTCTTTCTCACGCAAGTAGTCCAATAGCTCTTCGGTACGTTCTACTCGGAAGAATATCTTTCCACGTAAGAAAGCACTGGTAGCACTGATGTAATTATTAACCTCACGAAACAAAGGGACGAATTGCACACGTTTGCCAGATTCAATAAGTTGTTTCAATATGGATAGCTGGAAGTTGTTATCCTCACCTGCTTGATATGGGGTTAGTTCAGTCGGTTGAATCCCTCCATCTTCACTTTCTCCAGTTGTCAGATAGGTGTATATCCATTTGAAAGAAGTCGGAGTGACATAGTATTTGAACCCTGCCACATTATAAGATTCAATCCAGATGCAAGGATAATTGTCCTTGTCGGTGTATAGTCTGATGCTAAGAGTTTCTTTTCTCTGCATCATTGACTTGATGGCATTGTGCGCACCTTGATTATCGTACTTTTCTACCTGTGGAGCAGATGCTCCATTAATTGTAAAAATCATAATTCTTCTTTTTTAAAGTTTTTTACTTTTGTTCCCACTCTGAGGGAACTGGCAGGTAATCGTTATTAAAAGGTGCGCACCATTTTGCTTTTGATTACGTTGCAAAGTTATGATGTTCTCATAAGGTGAATTGGTAAAGAATAACCGTATGTTTAAGTGAGTTTTTTACCAACCATTTACCTTTAAGAGATTTATCATCACTTCTTTTTGAAAGCGGTGCAAAAGTAGAATATTGTGGTTGGGTAAGTTGGTAAGGAATAGGGAAAAGAAAAAGGCAGTTCTTTACCATCGTAAGAGCTGCCTTTTTATATAAGGTGAGTTGAGTTTACCAAAGTTTAGTTCCACCTATATTATAAGGTGATAATTTGAATGTCCTGTAGTCCAACAGTGCTTCTACCGTATCGTATTTTTTAAGGAATGAATTTAATCTGCTTCTTATATTATTGGCATCTGTTTTGACATTATTGGAATCTATCAATTCAATAGCTCTCAGATAAGACTCTATTAAATTGGCTTGTGGTCTTGTAGGAACTTTCTCTTCGACAGATTTTAAATGTGTATTTTGAAGTAATTGATAAGTCCCCCATATATATAATGATTGGATAGGGTCAATCTTCTTATTGCCTACCGTCTTGTTTCCATAGATGAAATCCAGTTCTTTTTGAGCTTCCTCTAAATTGCGCACTCCTAAATATTGATGCAGGTATTCATTCAGTCTGTTCTCCAACCAACTGTCCTTGTTATTGATAAGTATTGGAGAATTACCACCTGCTGCAAGCTTTATATCAGTATTGAGTTCTTTCCCATTTTTTTGTTTGGGCTGGTTGAGGGCGATGTATAATTTTAGCATATCGGGTCTGACTTCATGGATATATTGCTGATATTGCATATCGTCATATTCTCCTTCTGATATGGGAGCTTCTGTTATTCTGTCCCTGTACAGAAGCGTAGCCATGAACAATAATGCGCATGAAGCTGATTCTTCATTATGAAGTTTAGCCGCATACGATTCTACGATTGCTTTTGGATTAAAGCTGTCTGGAACAGTTACTGCTATATTCTCATTGGTAGCCAATGCAAACTTTACCGCATCCACACCCCAACCATCATCTGACTTGCATTGGTTGGCAAACTCTTTTTCTTCTGGTGTCAGATTGAAGACTTTTTGGGCATAGACCTGGGTCAGTTCGTTGGATATGTCGTCATAGGTGAAGCCAAAGCATCTGTTCAGTTCTGGATATAGCTTCTTTATGGTTGGTATGTCAAATGTTACTTCAGGCATGGTGTTATATTCTTACTTTTCCTTTTAGAGAACTATTAATGATATGTGCATTAGGAGCATATTCTTTACATAGAGCGTTTACAATCAACTTGTCTGCTTCGGTTGCGTAGGGGCTTAATGTAATTCTTAAGTTGTCAAACGCATCATCTTTTAAGTCAATAAAAAATGAATCTATTATAGGAAATCGTTCTTCTTTTACACAAGAATGGATATAAGTTACGTACCTTTTATCACCAATATTTATGTTATCATTTGGCAATATAATAAGTCTAAACCTGCATTCATCTTGAAATTCCCAATGTTTATGTTTGAATCTACCAACATTGTCAAAATTTAAAGAAACGCCATTGGAGTTATTTTGTATTAGTGAATTATATATTTGATTTAAATCATCTGTGTATTCAATCTTCTTATAAAAAAAGTCTTCATTCCAGAATGTATTAAGTATAGTATATTGAGAGGTAAACATTTTTGCTACTGGAATGATTGATGAAAAACTTTCTCCATTAGTCTGTATATGATATTTTTCAGAATCTTCTTTAGTAACGATATGCTTTTTAAACATATTCTTGTCTAATGAGATTCTAACACCTTTAGTTGCAGGTGTGTACATTTTCCATAATGGAATGCTTTCAATTTCATTAAAAGTCCAACAAGAAACAAACATAAAACCTCCTAAATGGATTCCTACATTACTTAATGCAGCTTCTTCAATGTCATTGATTTTGCAAAAACATTAATATATTGATAATCAACCACAACAAGTAGATATATAATCTATGTGCAACAAATTCACAACAAATAAATAGAGAAATGTTGTTCTTATGGTAGAAGATAGGAATTAACAGCATGGAAGTTCATTACCATTATGAATGGGAAGGCGACAAGTCTCTACTTCCCTAAATTTTTGATTTAGGCATGGCATTTCGTTTCTTTCCACGGAACAACAACCCGGAAGTTGTGCAATTTCAAATATTTGTGCTACCTTTGCAACTGAATTAAGCAATGCAATCGTTTCAATGAATACAGTGACATACAAGATGCCTTGTGGAATTTTGGAGACTGAATCGCAGACAGTCAAATCAGGGCAGGATAAAAGGGATTGGACGCAATACTCACGGGCTATTGCCGTCCTCATGTCAAAGCGGATGTCTGAACTTGGTTTGACACAGAAAATGCTTGCCGAAAAGATGAACTGCACTCAGCAATATATATCCAAGATGCTGAAAGGACAAAAGAATATGTCATTGGAAACCATTTGCAAAATAGAAAACACATTGAGTATCGAAATTATCAAAGGTCTGAACGAAAACGAGCAATAAAGCAGGACAATGGCGAAAGAAAGGGAAAATACAAACGGCATAGTAAACGAATCGGTCATAAATTGCGACCAGTTGCCCGAAGTAACCAACATTCAACCGATGATTAGAATAATCAGAGGGAAACAGGTTATGCTTGATAGGGATTTGTCAGCAATATATGGAGTGGAAACCAAACGTCTGAACGAGCAGGTAAAGCGAAATATCGAACGTTTTCCTGATGATTTCATGTTTCAACTTACCAAAGAAGAGTTTGAAGAATGGAAGTCGCAATTTGCGACATCCAAATCCATCACTATGGGAGCGAGAAAATTACCATACGCATTTACCGAAAATGGTGTCGCCATGCTTAGTACTTCGTTCCCAAACAGCCATTGAAGCCAATATTCGCATTATGAGAGCCTTTGTGTCCATGCGCCGCTTTATTGCGACCAATGCCCAATTATTCCAAAGGCTTGAGACTATAGAGTATCACCAACTGGAAATGAAACAGCATCAGGAAGTGACCGACAGACGCATCGACGAGGTTTTCAAGCGTTTGGATGCCGACGTTCCTCCTGTGCAGGGCATCTTCTATGACGGGCAGGTGTTTGACGCTTACCGTTTCGTGTCTGATTTAATTCGGAAGGCTGAACAGTCCGTTGTGCTGATTGACAATTATGCGGATGATACCGTGCTGACTTTGCTTGATAAAAGAAAGGAAGGAGTATCAGCCACTATCTACACGCAGCGTGTCAGCAACCAGTTCCAACTTGATGTTGACCGCCACAACGCCCAATATCCGCTTATCGAGGTAAAGCGATTCAACAAGGCACACGACCGGTTTCTGCTCATAGACAATGAAGTGTACCACATAGGGGCTTCAATCAAGGATTTGGGCAGAAAATGGTTCGGGTTCACCCTCATGCGTGACATTACGGCAATAGAACTCATCAACAGGATTCAACTTTAGTCCGGTTTGGCTCCCAAAGAACGTATCAGCATAGTGTGAACTTAATCAGTCTTTTTCGTCTGTTGCACCAGTTTTTGGTGTTGTTCGTGCAGTTCGGGGAAATGTCTTCTGATGAACTGGCCGAAGGAGCAGTCGTTGAACCCGAATCGTCTTGCCAGCGATTTCACGCTTTTGGTTGTCGTAGCATAAAGGTGCAAAGCCTCCTTGTATTTTCCCATGCTATGGTTTGCCATAGAACGACCGCTTTCTGTTTTGACCATACCTTGCCGGGCATAGAGTTCCGGCTCATGCTCTTTCAGGTATTGCCTGAAACATTCAGGATGCAAACCAAACTCGGCGGCGACCTTTGCCGTAGAAAGCCCGCCTTCTTTCAGCCGGGTAATAGCATCCGCATATTTGGCAGCGGTGGCAGGATTGTATCTTCGCACGGATGACCACTCCACTGGCTTGCCTTCCTCGTAAGGGATGCCTTTCCGTTCACAGACCAAATCCTTGTACCAGGTTTGCAGGTAGTCGTAGAGACCTCTTAGCGACACGCCGGTCTGCTTGGCTATTTTTCGGACAGACATCGGGGTGGTACGGTAGAGGTGGAGGGCTTCGGCATACACTTCTATCGTTTCGGGCTTCGGGGCGTGAAGGGTACCGCGTCCCGTTATCTTGCCCCTACGTTGCTGTCTAGTGGCCTGTTCGCGTATCTTGATACGGTTTCCGACCAGTTCCTTGTGGTAGAATATCAAGTGTTGCTCCAATCCGGAGTAGGAAACATTGCACCGCTCGGCGGCTTCCTGCACCGTGACATAACGGTCAGCTTGCAGCAGCCCCACCGCTTCGGCATACTGTTCCTTGCACCACGGGCGCGTGCCGCGCGGCAGGCCGTCATCCAGCCCCAGCCGTTGCCGTGCCCTTTCGCGGAACTCCAGCACTTCGGGATAATGCGTCCGCAACTGACGGCCGAGGTTCGTACCATTCAATCCGAATTCACGGGCAATCTGCGAAACATTGTACGCGATATAGTCCATGCTGTCACACGCTGCAATGGCCTCCTTGTATTTGGCGTGAGTAGCGGGAAGCTGACCGCGCCGCTGATTCATCTTGATGCCGCCCGCTTCCTCCCGGCTGCACTTGATGCCGTTGCGCTCCAGCATCAGATGACGGTGGTAAATACCGATATAACGGGAAAATCCGTTGAGAGAGACTTCGCACCGCCGGCATATCTCGACAGTGGAGAGGTCGGACGTGGCATATAGTTCCAACGCCGGGCGGTATTTGGCTTCAGTCTCAGGCTTGCAGCCTCTGGTGTGGTGGCATTTATGTTCTTTTAAGGCCATATTGAAAATAAGAATTTTCTCTCATAATCATGGATCTACCACACAACGAACGAAGCACGCGTCCGAATCGTCACTGTCAAATATATTCGTGGCGTCAATAGAGTTGAAATCAAAAGTAAAATAATTGATGTCCCAGCCCAATTTTTGGTTTGTTTCTTTATCAATCCAATATATCGCTCCCGGTCTCCTGAACAAATCGTAAAACAAAGGTCTGTCTTTCACGCGTGAGTTTCCCCAAGGATGAGGTTCATTCTCGGGATAATACTCCGTCCGCCCGGCAGAATATCTCAGCATTCCGGGTGTCTTGTCACTGCGTCTTCGATGTCCGTAGCCGGAAGCTCCTATAGGGAAGAACAGGTTTTTGCCCGTCAGCTTGTTATAAGCGAAACATCCTCTCATACCACGCCCTTTATTATTGTTCTTGTAGTCATACCCGTATGCGTTTTCGATATTGTCAGCCGTCTCGGTAGCGTCATCGCCATACAGGATTCCATACCCTTGCTCTATATCAGAGCTGTTCAACAAAGCCATATAATCAGCAAGTCTTGCCACACGCATGCCAGAGGCCGGTATAGAAAATGAATTCGAGAAAGTAATGGTACTCCAAAGCTTTTTCCCTTCGTCTTCTTTGCCGGCTATGACGAAGCCGCCTGAAGGATATAACACGAAATCCGTGGGATACACGTTGATCCAAGGAATCCTCGAGTTCTTATTGTTCGACGCGTCGATGGGATAGTCCCAATTGCCGCATTTGAACAACGACCCCTCATCCAAGGGAGAAGAAGCCCTCTCTGTTTTGGTCCTCATGTTTTCGGCATACCATCGCGTACCTCCGGTCAGCAGCGCGTCCGGTTTGTTGCCTTGTCTCACGAAAATCAAGTGCTGGCAAGTATAGTTGTGATATTCCACACGGATGATAGCATAATGGTTTTCATCATCCACCTGCCCGTTGAAGTTTACGTTAAAATCAATCACGGATCCGGTCTTGCCATAGATGGTACCGTCTTGGAGTTCCGACCCGCCCGAAGCCGAAAGCGTTATGCTCGCTCCATTATCTTGCGCCACGACATACGCTTTCCAAGGGCCCTCCGATTGGAAAGTCTGGAATTCCGTCGCTTCCTCTCGAGGCAATCGTTTCAACACCACGTGAAAAGGCGTATTGTTTCCGGCGCTACGATAGATGCCCTTCGGGTTTACGACACGGCGCACCTGATATATGGGCACGGTATTGACAAACGCCTCCGGAACATCTTTCAGTTTGGTCGTAATCCGTACTACCGCCTTTCTCTGGTATGCCACGAAAGGATTGTTTCCCGTGTATCCGGTCGTAGATATCATCTGCTTGGCGCGCGTGTACATGGGAATAAATACGTTGTATGTATTCGCTTCCGTGGAATGCTTCTCCACACGATATGTATCAACGTCTAAAGAACCGCTCGTGGTGTGTTCTCCTACCGTGAATTTCTTATACTCACGCAAACCTCGTTTAGGAGGGTCTTCATAATATTCTTTATTTGACTCCTCGGACAACTGTCCGGGAGGAGCGGGAAGGACCGTCATTGTCGTCTTATGCAGCGACAGGAAACCGTTCCATTTATTCTCGCCTTCCTTATCCATCTCCGAAAAATAGATTGGAGGAGCAGCGGCAGGATTGGCATTGTGGGGTGCCCAGCGGTTATCGATAATTTCCGCCGTAATAGATTCTATCTCATGGCCTCCCGTGTTGACCTTGATGGGATACATCATCGAATGGTTGTACAGGTAGGAGATATAATACGGCTCGGGAGTCATCACGCCCGGTTCCGGTTCCTCATACTCTATATGCCAATCTGCTTCGTTGGCGAAGTTTTTGAATTTCAATGTCAGCTTGTAGTGGCAATTACGTTTGGCGTTATAGTCATTAATCACGTCCTGTCCTAACATGAAACGGTAGATGATGTGCCCGTTGCCTAATCGCTCGGAATTGTTGGAAATGTAGTGCGCATGTACTTCGATGTATGTACCGTAAGGTACGGCGTCTTTGAGCCTGTAAGTAGCGTCGTCTGGCAATCCCGGATGGTCAAGGGAACCGTTGCCGTCAGCATCCTGCCGTTTGTCGGGCATATTATCACCTGCGCCCTGCATATTCTCGTAAAAATACAGCGCGGGAGCTGTTTCATCGTGAGAACCGAAATGGGGGCTACCTACCGTGACACGATGATCCGCACAACCTTCCCCGTATTCAAAATCTTCTGCTTTATCTCCTTCATGATAAGTAATGATTTCTCCATCAATCATATCAGGCCCGTTCTCTGGCACAGCCAAGGTGTACCCCTCTTTTCCCACGTTATTTTCCTTTCCCAAATAACATTGCGAAGGAATGTCTTTAATCTGCACGGATTGGAGATAGATAAACACTCCCTCTTTCAATTTGCTACCATCGAATGCAACCGTCACTTTCGATGCCGCACGGCGCAACCACGCATGGAGTTTTACGCTTTTTTCATTCACTATAAGAGACTCGTCATCCGCAGATAGAGCCGGTGCGGAGCTTTTAGTGAAGAAGCCTATCATCTGGCCATTGTTTGCCACGTCTTCAGAATCCCATGTGAGGGGAATATTCTTGAGTCCGTCCACTGTCTTTATGGCTTCGGAATAAGCCGAATTTGTAAGCAGGTCGGGAATATTTGCCACGGCATACATATAATACTTGCCGAATCCGATTTCTTCCGGCAGCTTGAAAGTGGCACGTTTGGTACTTGTTTCCGCGCTGGATCCATTTTCCGCATCACTATCATTACGGCCTTCATTGGATACGGTATATTCTTCTATCTTCCAGTTTTTTATGAGCTTCTTGTCTTCACCATACAACAGAACATGCAGGCTGTTGATATCCTTCAGTGCGTCTCCGGCAGCTCGTGTCCGGCTCAGTGCCGAGGACATGGGTTTGAAGTCAAGAGTGGCGGATATGCTCGCCTTGCCTTCGCCTATGAATTCTTGCTTCATAAATTCGTCATAGCAACTTGTGACGGTTGCTATCATCAGAAAGAGAATGATATGTCGTACAAAATGCTTCATATAACACTTATTTATTGTTTTACAATCCGAATTCCGGTTCAAGGATTACCTCGCTATATGGAATCACATCCACTACAATTTCGTTGCTATTATACATGGTGATGTTTACCACAAGATGGGTGTTGCGGAAGAGTGCCTTCAACTTATCGAGTTTGCAGACGAAAGTTTCAGCCCTTCCGGCTATTTTGATTGTCAGGATGTACTCCTGTTCTGTTGCTCCCGCTTTGAGATTTTTACTTTCGGGCAGGTAGAAAACGGGAACAACATTTGCCACGCCCGGTTCTGAATTGTCCGGGTTTTCTATATCAACTGTGGGTTTCCCAATTTTAAGCCCTTCATGGGTATAGACTTTTGCCGTAGTTTGTTCCGGCAGTCTGTAGTCCGTCAGCCAACCGAACCTGTTTGTTGCTGCATCGCTATCCTCGTTTGAGGCATCGGAAACCGCTTTCAGCCAATCTATCCAAGTGGGGTATGGTTGGTTGGTTTCAGGGTTTTGAGTATCAGGGCAGCTGTTGACATGCGCCATCAGGAAGTTTTTATCCGCATGGCTCTCTATGGAGAAGTTTTCCACTGTTACTTCCTCTCCACGCCAATTAAAGAAGTTCACGGTGAACTTGGTGGCGACACGCACCACGTAGAAAATCTCTTCGATAACTCCTTTTTCTGGAATATCTATCTCGTACATAGAGGACATCGGGATGGGATTCCCGTCCGAATAGTCCGGGGCGAAGTAGAGGTCTTTCACCGCAATTGCAAAATCGTTCATTCGCATTCCTTCCTTATAGCTGTCGAAGAATTCGGACAGCGACGTGTCGTTACCCGATACGCCCTCCACCGTGGACACGCTCTCCTCATTGGCAAAGAGGTATATCTTTTTCTTCTCATTGGGTGTCACCTTGAGCAGTATGGACCTCTGTTCTTGCGCGTCGTCCAGAGCATAGAACTTGTTGTGTTCCACCGTTCCGTCATTATGCAGTACGATGACGCGCACGCTGTGCATCTTTTCGTTGTTGGGCAACGTTGCCGTACCCGCCCTTGTCTGCCCAATCGGCTCGATGTTCAGACAGAGGACAGCCTCCTCAACATTCTCCGGCAAGGATTCTTCCTGATTGCTACACGCCACCATAAAAGGCAGTATGAATGCCGCCAGGCAGACTACAATGCTATGTATAATGCTCGTTTTCATCAGTTAAATCCTTCTATCTGATTATTCAATATCAACATTGTTCAGCACCACGCGCCATGACAGAATCTGAATGACGCTGCTTACCCAATTGAGGTTCTCGTCGAGAAAGAGGGTCATCACGCACTCGTCCAGACGGTCGAGGAACTCCCTCTCGTCCATCGGGTAGCGGTATTCCTCTTCATAGTACTCTTTTCCCATCAAGGCATAGTCTATCACCGGAATGCGTGCCACTGTCTTGCCTTCCCGGGTGGTGATGGTGAGCATCATTTTCTCGCGGTGTGTCTCTATCAGGCGGCCCACAGTGAAGTCGGCAACGAGGCCTTTCACCTTGCTGACGGCACTGTCGCCTTCCCTGCCGATGCCGGCCTCGACATTCTGTATATCCCAAGGGCGGTAGTTGATGTTCTCATCGGCCAGCAGTTCGTTGTCGTACGCCATAAGGCCGTTCTCATCATCTATGCGGAAGATGAAGTCTTCCTTATTCACATCTACTCCCGACAAGTGCTGCAGGATGACACGGACATGGTTGGTGTTTTTGGTCAAAGGCATGGTGTATTCATAGCTGCCGCCGTCATCGTTGACAGGCAACGATACATCCAACGTGCCGTGGAAGAGACGGTACAAGTGTTCCTCACTGTATGCGCCCGATTCATCGTGCTGACGGTTCAACGCACACTGCAACTGTTCCATACGGGTCTCGCCCACACGTACTTCGGGTACGGAGAATGATTCGTCACGCTCGCCGTCGTTTTCCAGCCCGCACCACGCCAGCAGCTTGTAGTCGCCGGGGGGCAGGTCGAGCAGCATCGAATAGTCTTCTGCTGTTTCCGGGACAATCTGTTCCGCTTTCTGCCATGCCAACACGCCCGACCGGTCGAAGGCATACAGATGGACCGATGAAACCTCATTGGCGAAAGCGTCCGCCCACTTCAGGTTCATGTCATAGCGGAATTTGAGGCGATAATACACCGAGCAATCGCCTTCTTCATCGTAAATCACTCCATTGCAAGCGACAAGCGGGAATAGCAAAACGGCTACCGCCACAAACCATGCATTTCTGATACAAGCCGATATATTCATGTCAGTATTCTTTTGTTCATCGTATATATAGTATCTCCGGCAATTGTCGGAGTATGGATTTCCGTGTCAAGTGGGAAATGCCTCACGGGAATTTCCAAGGTCGCATCTCTCTTTGCACCGATGCGCGAGTGCATTTTTTTGAAAATATTTAAGGACGGGGAGAGAGTCACTCCGGGGAATCCCTCCCCATCCGATGGTTTGTTTATTAGTCTTTCATCATATCAGTATGTCATCCGCATACGCGGGCATCACACTTATCCATCATTTTTACCAGTTGAGTTCCACATCGTTTTTAACTACGCGCCAAGAGAGGATGTTGATACGGGCTGCGATGAATGACTCTTCACCTTCCTCCGGTTTTTCGGGATAGATGATTTCATCCGGATCATACACCGGTGTGCCGAGACCTGCCAGTTTTGTTATTGTTGCGTCATAGATGTGGTTGCGCACAACACCTATCTTGTCGCCAAAGTGTCTGATTTCAAAGTAGTAATAGGTATGACCATCTTTCCATACTTTCGCAGAGCCGAGACCTTGCAGTTGGGCGTTGGCTTCATTGGCAGTAAGAGGCTGTGCGTCTTCGGTGTTCGATGCATACCATTTGCTATCTTCATCGGTTGCCAGCTGAACGTACGATTTGTAACGCCCCGGCTTTTCAATATCCGGTTTGCCGTTTTGGTCACTTGTTTCGCCGACTTCGGTAGCTGTTTTTACAGTCAGTTCTTCCGGAGTAATCTTGACGAATTTTGTTTTACCTTCAACTTCTACCTTTTTGTAAAGGCCGCAGCTATTTGCAAAGATTTTTTTCAGCCCGTCGATAGTTGTTCTTGTCGAACCGTACTCGGCAAATTCGAGTGCGTTGCCGTCTTTATCAACAAGCTGTGCGGAGATAATCACCTTGGTGGGTGTTGAAGCACTATTGCCTTCCGATGTTGTGATATCGGAAGCGTATGGCGATGCGTTTTCGTTTACATAAACCCAGTCTTTTCCGTCAAATTTTGTCTTGGCCTGAGCCTGGAACTTGTTGTCTTCAATTTGTCCTGATTCTCCATTCGGAACAAAAGCACCATACTCGTAAACTATACTTTCTGCATTGATTGCCCAAAAGCAACGGCAGTATTCCGCCCAGTTCCACGGAGTGCCACCGGCACCGAACAGAGTGGAGCTCCAGTTCGGATTGATTTCTTTAACAAGACGGGATTTGTTGGAAACGGCGGTGGCGTTCCAGCCGAGGAACTTGACGTAGATTTCCTGTTCCCCAGTTGCCTCATCCAACTCAACTTTCTGGGAACCATCATCAGAAGTCTTGAAAATGTTTTCTGTACCCTCAACCGGCGTCAGGGAACTATTCAGGCGGACTTTTGCTACGGCACGCTCAACGTAAATATCTACAGGGTCATTCAGAGCTTCGCCCGGGGTCTTCTTGATTTTACCTACCGCACTGACTGCCATTTGCTTTACGTTGTCCTTTGCATAGGTGGAGTTACTCATCAAAAAATTGCCACTGGTGGTGGCTGTCTTAGCGTCATGCGTTACACCGATAAGGCTTGCAAGGGAGCGCTCTGGGTTCGGATCCACTGTCATTGGGTTGATAATCGCAACAATCTTATCAGGGACTTTATCTTCCTTGGGAGTCTCGATAATCAACTGTGCTGTGAGGATTTTTTCTACATTAGGCATATTGTTATCCTCTTCCTCGGTGACATTATTTTCCCACTCCAGATAGTTGACCCATTCGCTACCGTTTCTTTTTACTTTAGCAGGACTACCGTCTGCATTGAAGAAGTAGAAGCGCACCTTCGTTACCGTGTTCTCCGCTTCGAGACCTTCTTCGTATGTGGCGCCGTTAGGGTCGCCTGGGCGCTGGTCACCGCCAGCACGGGTAGCACGGGTCCCATTAGTCGGGTTGGTTACAAGGTTTACCGTCAGAAACTGAGGCTCACTTAATTCACCGTTGTTGCCGGGGGCGATGTCTTCCTCGTTGGAACAGCCAACGAACGCCAGTCCGGCGACCATTGACAAGAATAGAGTTCTAATTCTCATGTTGTTAAAAATTAAAAGTTATTACTAAGTTTTATTCCTTTTGTCTTTCGTTCAGTTCTTCCAGCGTGGATGTCGCCTTTTCCAGCCCCATCTCTTTCGCCTTGGTCAGATACTTGCGTGCCGTGGCGATATCGCCCTCACGCACGGCAAGCGCACCACGCGCATAGACCGCCTCGGCAGAGTCGCCCGCCTTGTCGAGATACCTGCGTGCCGTGGCGAAATCATCGCGGCGGATGGCGGCATTGGCGGCATTGAGGTTGGCAACCTCATCGTTGGGGAACATGCGCACGGCTGTTTCAAACACATCGGTAAACTCGTCCGTGCCGGGTTCATACTTTCCGGCAACGAGGTAGAACTCGTTCAGGCTCAGCTTCTGCGGCTGCATGGCCATGATGCGTTTTATTTCCTCCACATCGCTGAACGTGCGGATGGTGTAGTCGATACGGTAGTCCGTGTGGCGCAGTGCCGGATAGAACTGTTGCAACATGAAGCGGTATTCCTGCGGATAGGTCCGTTTGATTTTCGCTTCCTTGGCGTCCGGCTCCATGTCGCTGTCTATCATTGCCAGAATCTCCGTGTGGTGGTTCATGTCAGACTGCTCCACATAGCGGCGCAAGCCCGCCCAATCCTCAGGCTCGTAATCGGTCCGGATGACGTTGTCTGCAAAGTGGTACAGCTGCCCGATGTACTTCTTCAGGGCGGCGGTACGCCCGATGGCAAGGCCGGTATTGTGCTTGTAGGGACTCTCCGGCGAAGCGAAACCTTTCAGCCACACCTGCGTGATGGTGACATCCTTGTCGCTGCGCACCGAGTCAATAGTGGCCTGTATCTTGCCAAGTTCTACGGTATTGCGGCGGTAGTCGGGATAGATTTCCGTCCGGTTCACCGGGAAGTCGATGTATGCCGAGCCGGAGAGGGAGCGACTCTTCATAACTTCGGCCTTAGGCTGCACGAACACCAGTTCCGGGAAGAACGCCTCGCGGTGTCGTCCCAGCTTGCCTTGATATTCCGCCAGTATCTCCTGACAGCAGCCCCAGTCGCTGCGGTGGAACTTGAGCGTGGCGCCGTCCATCCATTCTTCGTAGGGAGTATGGTTGTCATACTCTAATTGTCCCGGTTTGTCCGATGCCTTGAATGATTTTTCCGTCTTACCCGAAATGGTGCTGATGCCATTCCTTATATAATAGTAATATCTGCGGCGTCCGTAGATGCCTACCGACGGCAGGTCAATCGAATCCGTCCCATTGGCCAATCGCGGAGTGAGCAATACGGCACGGTTGGAGTTCACATCAAGCTCCGACAAATCTATATCCATCGTAACGGTCAGATACTTGCCATTGCGGTTCATGTTGAAGTTCTCAACAGATACACCGGGCAGAATGTCCTTCGTGTCCTGAGCCACCGCTTCAGACATACCTGTCATGCCAAGCAGGGTTGCCAGTATGAATATCGTCCTTTTCATTTCACTGTAATTTAGAATAGATAAACCAAGTTAATGGCCGCTTTCGTGACACCCACGTAGTGATGCGGCTTGTCCGTTTCAATCTTCTTGCCGCATCCGGCACACCGGAAACGGTCGTAACGGGTATAGGAATAACCGATGCCTATTTCCGTTTCCAAGTTCCAATGCCGGCCAAGTACAAAAGCGTAACCGTATGACACACCGCCTCCGACGAACCATCCCTGATAGCGGGTATCCTTCAGTTTACGGAAGTCCGTTCCAAGAAAATTCACATTGAGATTGATGCCGCCGACATTATACTGTCCTCCATGCAAATAGGCTCCGAAATAGGAGCCGCCAAAGCGGTCACATAGCCAATACCTGACTCCGGGCTGCACTGCCCAATGCTTCCAGCGTTTGTCGTTTGAGAGCGTCCACGCATTGAACTGACCATCCACTTCCAGTGTCCACTTGGGAGCAAGGCCTACCTCCAATCCTATATTCGGATTCAACGCAAAATCTGCCGTCAGATTGGTTTTCACACCCACCTTCTGCGCACAGAGTTCCTGCGAGACACAGGAGACGACTATCATAAATAATAAAAGCGCACGTTTCATTTCCTATTTATATTTATTTCAGTTTCACTCTTTATCGCAACATCTCTATAAGAGAATGACTGCATGGTAAGAATTGCGTGATTTATAGGTGATAACCGTATCAAACGGATATTGCTTTCGAACTACATAGTTGCTACGCTTAACAGAATCTGTGTAAATCAGCATTCGCTGTCGAAGAACAATTCCTGTTTATCAATCAGTTAAATCCTATTTCACGTATTCATATTTCTCTTATAGAGAGAATGAAGCTACTGCCCAACAACTATATATTTTGAGAAGCACTTCTTTTAACCATGTTTCATACGTCTTTCGAAATCCACTCAAAGAAATTGACACCCAAAGCTCTTTCGTTCCCACTATGGAAAATGCGAGTGTGTCCCCGTAAACGTATGTCCATTGATACATCTCCTTTTAAGAGAATTATTTTATATACAAAGAAAGTAAAAACATAAGTAATCGCAAAACAAATATTAAAGAAAAATCAAAAAAATATGATGATTTATTTTTTTAACCTAAAGAGGTCAAGCAATATCAGGCTTTTCACACTGTTTTTATGATGTAAAACACTTGATTATCAATCCACAATAAAATCCCTAATTCTCTTAAAAGGAGATTTAGGGATTTGCACAACAGATTTTTGTCCGATTTTACTTATTTGGCTGTATCAAACCGAAACAGATTTTCATCCAATCATAGTCCTTACAGTGCCTCAAGTATTTGTTTGTTAGCTTTATCAACGGCAGATGTATCCAGAGAGGCGAGATAGATGCGCGTGGTCTTTTCGGAATCGTGTCCCATTGCTTCACTAATGATTGGAAGCGGAATGTTCTTACTCCGGGCAATGGAAGCCCAACCGTGACGCGCCACGTATGTGGTCAACGGAATTGCCAATCCCAGTTGTTCGCCCAACTTCCTCAACTTGTCGTTGACCAGATGAGCCGCATTCTTGTACTGCCTTCGTGCATCCACTTCCATATTCTTGATAATGGGCAACAGATAGGGAGTGTCCGCGATGTCGTATTTGTCGATGATTTCCTGCATGGGTTTCTCCCATTTAATGGAGAGCTGCTGCCCGGTTTTTTGTCTGCGATAAGAGAGTATTCCGTTCTGAAGGTCTTTTTTTCTTGAGAAATGCCATGTCAATGAATGACATTCCACGTGTGTAGAACGAGAACATGAAGACATCCCTTGCCAAATCGGTCGCCGGAGAAAGAGTCAAGTCCAAATCACGGATCTGACGGATGATATTCAGCGGAACAGCCCGCTTGACCGTCTTGTCGATACCCGTATAAACGTGTCTGAACGGAGAGCGTTGTACGGTCAGTTCCTTTTCGACGGCTCGGTTGTAGATGGCCCGTAAGCCACGCATATAATAGGACGTGGTATTGGGACACACCCCTGCCGCTTTCAGGAAGTTTTCATAGCGTACCATCAAATCGGAATCAACTTCATCGAGAAACACATCATTTTCGCCACAAAAACGCTCGAAACTTCTGGTGACAGCCGTGTAGCGTTCTGCAGTACGAGGTTTCCCAATCTGTCCCATCTGCCGGATAACCTCACGGGCAAAAGAAATGAAGCCCTTGCCCTCCGAAGGTGTGAGATAGCATTTCAGCACGTCTTCGGCAGTATAGTCCTCACCGGCACGCTCCAGACGTGCGATTATATTCCTGAACCGTTTGGTGTTCGCGTACAAAATCTCTTTCAGTGATGCAAGATAATTGCTGCGGCTATCCCCGATACCGGGCGGAAAAACGATTTCCGCATGAGCGGAATCCCATTCACAGGGATATACCTTGTAACCGGTGTTAACTTGACGTGCTACACGTCCGTGAACCACTTGATAGAATAATGTGCCTTCTTTCGTCGGAATAGAAGATGCACGAAATTTAACTTTCATTGTTGCCATATATAACAGATTTAGTGTTTCCACTTATAAAAGATAAAGGAGACCGCAGCTAATGTGATGGCAATCAATCCGGCATATACAACTGTTATTTCGTTCAAAATCTCTAAATGGAGTAGTTTCACGTTTGCGAAAATGACAAGGGCAAAAAATGAGGCAAGTATCAGCAGCAATGCAATCATCCCCCAGAATGTCGCCTGTGTCATGGATATGTGATTCTCATTGCGGCGGATATCGTTGTCCGCCTTTTCGCGTTCCCTGCGAATACGTGATATGGCATTGTCGGCAATGGCATTGACTCCTTCCAATAATGCTTGTCTGTCGTTTTCTGCAAACCTTATAGGAAATGAAGCCTTAAGCAGGTCATGGAGATTCTGCATTGTTCCCGCATATGCAGCGATTCCTTCAATGAGGTCGTTCAACTTTTTATGCGCATCCGCAATCTCCGGCTTGAGTCTGCGGAACTCGTTGGCAAGCGCATCGTTCCGTTGTTCAAGTCTTTGCCGCCGTGCTTCTTTCGCCTTGATGTGGCTGACAGAGCATTGGTTTATCTTTTCCAGTTCTTCCTTTACCGCATTGATTTCCTTGAGTAGATTGCGCAATTCGGCAATCTGACAGTTCACTTCCAAGAGCAGTCCTTCAAACTCCTGCTTGTCTTGCTCCAGTTCCTGTCCGGGTGTATAATTGTTAAGCCGCTCCCGTAGGGCAGACGTATCGGGTTGTTTCATTGTCACTGATGTTTTTTAGGTTTGTCATTTACGTTTCAATCCTGATTTCATTTGTCTGCCAAGCCTGTGCGAAGCCTCACGCGCACAACGACGGGCAAACTCTATCTCGTCCTCTTCCGGGTCGCGTCCCCATTTGAGGTCGGACTGTGAGCCGCCTCCGCCACCGCCGGAAATCTCCCCGTAAGGAGAAGCGACAAGCGTAAAAAAGGCAATCGCCAGATTCTGCAAAGCCTGCCAGTTGGCCAGCTCCCGGAAATCGAACTCGTCATTCAGACAGTCAAGCACCTTTTCGGGGATATAGCGGTCGTAGTTCTTTCCGGCATATTCAAACTCAGTGCGCAGGCGGTCGGGCTGCCACTCCGTGTAATACTCATAAACCGGATTATTCCGTCCTGCATCGGTCTGTGGCTTTTGCTCGGCTTCATTGTGAACAGACGGCTTCGGTGCCGTTATAACAGGCTGTTTCGGTGTCGGACTTTCCTGTTTGGTCTGTTCGGGATGCAGTTTCTCCCAAGTCCGCTCGATACGGGATGCGGTCAGGTTGCGCCCCTTTCCAAGTTCCGAGCCCTTGAACCTTGAACTGCCTTTGTGAAGCACATAGCCGCGTATCACGCCTTTCTTGTCCTTGCGCAGATACAGTTCGTAGCCTTTGGCGGCAAGTTTCTCCGCATAGCCCTTCCAAGACCATTCGTCTAGTTCACGCAAGGCCTCCATACAGTCCTCACTGACTTGCGGAATACGGCTTTCATGTATGTGTTTGGCAGTTATCCATCCCCTTTGCCGGGCAACCTGTTCAGCTGCCCGATGTGCGCGGATGTGGATGGCGTGGTCGTTGTTGATGTTCCCGTTTTCGTCTATCCGGCAGACGACGGCATGGAGGTGAGGTATGCCGCTGTCCGATTCCCTGTGCAGCCACACGCTGGATTTGCTGCCCGATATGTTGGTCGGCACGGAAATGACCTCGCCGTCCTCATTCAGAATTTCCTGATTGTCGAAAGCCGCCGCGAAGTCGTTCCACAGTTGCTGCCAGTCCTTGACCGTGAAATCTTCGGTATGTTCCATCGCCGGACTTATCTCCAAGCGGATGACGTTGTTCTTGATGTCCGGGCGGTCCATGGTGGCGAATTTCATTTCCGTCCAGATGCCCGAAGCGTCCATGCCCTGCAGTATAAAGTTGTCGCAGATGCGCGTTATCTTTTCGGGATGTTTCTTGTTCCTCGATTCCCCCGACACGTACAGCATCGCCCTGATGCCGTGGCTAATGGATTTTGCCTTGGCTATCATACGGCATCCTCCTCTGTCTCTCCGTCCGTTGTCCCTGCCGGGTAGCTGTTCGCCTTCTGTGCGGACTGCAGGAAGTCGGTGACATGGTCTGTCACCCGCGCCACTTTCTCGTACCATTCGAGTATGGTGGGCTGATGGTGGAAAAGGCGTACCTTCTCGTCATCGTTCAGTCCGTGCAGGGCGTTGGCGAAGTTCACCATGTCCGTCCGGCAAGCCGCAAGCTGCCGCAGACCGTCCACCTCCGTAACCGAAAGCCGCTGTCTCGGCCGGTAGTTGAGTGCCCTTGCCCGGATGAAGTCGCTGCGTGTCATGCCGCACTGCCCGGCGGTGCTCTTAATCTGATAAAGCTCCTGCTCCGTGACCTTGGTAACTACCACCTTGTCACGCCTTATAACGGGCTTTTCCTGTCCGGATTCCGGATTATCCTGTATTAAAGTATCTTCGTGTTCCATATATAACTGGTGTTCTTGAAATTGTAGTGAAACGGTATCTAAAAAAGGGAAGGTGCGAGCCTGCGAGCGGCTGGGACAACGGTTTGCCGAACCGTTGCGAGAGCGTCGTGGTAATACCGTCCAGAGGCGGTAATACCTCGGCATATCTCGTAACTCAACGCTATCGCTCCATGCCATTCCACCCGTCCGTCTGCCACTTCCTGCACGGGACGGATGCCACTTATCGCCGGACTGCGGAACAACAGGAAGGGCGTTGTTTGCCCTGTAATTGTCGGTTCGGTTGTTTCCCCAGCTGCCTTTCGGCTCTTATTCTTCCCTCTGTTCATTGGTAAAAGGATTGGAAATGAATGTGCCATCCGCTGTTTTCCACCCACGGACGCACGGGAAGGTCATCACGGATGCCACCCTTGAACGGTTGGTGTCAATAAGTCCCAAGTCTGTAAGTATCGCCAGCAGGTTGCGTATGCGCTTCCTGCCCATGTTCCATTGAGTGGAAAGCTGTTCTTCGGAATACTGCGCCTGACCAGCGGAAAGCGTGAGTGGTCTGCGGAATCCCTTGCCCTCTCCGGCTGTAAGTGCCATTTTCGCCAGCAGGTCGCCAAACAATATGAAGTTTACTGTTTCCCTGCCGTCATCATCTGTCGTTGTCCCGTACAGCCATTGCAATGCCTTCTGAGAAAAAACTAATGACAGGGATGCGATACCTGCCGGGTACATGAATCTGTATGTTTCCTTGTCCATAAAACTTTGTCTTTATAAGTGTGATATTTTTGCTTTTGGAAAAGAATAAAGCCGTGTAGGAATCAGTATGGAAATTCCAAACTGCTTTCTTGTTGTTCCCTGCACGGCTTCATCTTTTGGATGGTACATAAGGGGAATATGGATTTTCCGATAATCAACCTTAGTCCTTCAATTGTGTATCAACCCGAAATGAGGGAAGAAAAAAGAGGTCGCGTGAACATTGGTAATCCGGTTCTCCACATCTTATGCACGGTCATTTGTTTGCCCCACTGCCGACTATGTTCCCTTGTGACGGTTGTACGGATGCCGGACGTTTGGCAAGGTTTGATACGGCATGGCTGATGTCCTCCGCATTTACTGCAATGGAAAGCAAGACCTTGTTCACCGTCACCAGTTGCTGCTTGTCGCAGAACTCCGACACACGTTCCAGTAAACCGAATGCACGGTTCAGCCGATGTCCCTGTGCGTTGTCTGCCGTCAGGCGGTCGTTGTCCGTACTGCTGTTGAGATAGCGGTTGAGCGCGAGGCGGTCATCCGCTGAAATGTTGTCTGCCGTCATCTTGCCGTCGGCGATGGCGATACTCACACGCAAGGCGTCCGCCTCGTAGATGCCTACGCTCTCCAAGAATGCGCGGATGATTTGTGCGTCCTTACCGCTCACCTCGCGTTTACGGTTCTCGTTCTTCTTCTCTGCCGGAACGGTTGCGGTTGTGCCGCCCTGTTCCATGTTCCTGTTCTGTTCCATACTACATTTGTTTTTTGATGTAAATAAAAAAGGTTGTTTACTTCAGTCCTGCCAGATAGCGGCCGGCTTCCTCTGCGATTTCTTCCTGTGAGGAGATACGGACACCCGTGAGGAAAGCGTCCAAGTCTTCTTTCTTGAAGAAGCACAGTTTGCCCGTCGGCTTGTACATCGGGATAGCCCGGCGCATCATCAGCTTGCGGAAGTAGGAGAGCTTGAAGCCGCAATACTCGGCCGCCTCCCTGGTGCTTAAAAGTTTTCTTTGCTCTGTCATGTGCGTATATTTTAGTGAATAATCTGCTTCGCCTTTGTCGTGGCGACAGTGCAAAGGTATGGCGGCTTTTTCCTGGAACAATCAATATAAACAACACAAACAGAATGATTTGCGAATTATAAATGCAACTATAAACAGGGTTAAAACGAAGTATAAGGGAACTATAAACCCTCCATAATCACGGATAATCCGCACATGGTAACTTATAAGTGCGGAAAGAAACAGGCCTGTTCACGGACGGGCATAAAAAAATCCCGCCATCGGGTTACGGTGACGGGAACAAGGAAATGGATAATGCAGGTCAGACCTTCTTGAACTCTTCAAGGTCGTAGGTGTCGAGCTTCGGACGAAGGCGGGTCGCCTTGCGCAGCAGTTTGGCGATATGCCGCTGGTGTTCGGACGGGTTGTCCCTGTAGGCGGTCTTGAAGTTGCTTGCCAGCTGTGCGCCGTTGTTGAGTGGCCAGAACTTCTCGAAGATGACCCATTTGCCTTTCCTGATTTTGAGGGCGGCGCAAAGGGCGCTGGCGATATAGGCGTAGAGTGTCTGATTGATTTCGTCATCCTCCTTTTTCATCAGCGGCCGGAAGTCCGTGTCAAGATAACCGTCTTCCCGGAACAGCACCAACAGGAACAGAGCATCGTTGGTTTGCAATGTTTCGGGTAGTTTCCTTATCAGTTCCGGCTGTACCTTTGAAACAAGGCTGTCGTAGTGCCTGATTTCATCCTCCTGCTTCATTATGGAAGGTGGCGTGGATGCTGAAAGCAAGGCTTCGATTTGCTTTTCTTCTGCTTCGTCCGTGTACTGTCGCTTCTTTGGAACAAGTCTGTTCCACCGTTGTAGCAGCCATGATTTTATCTGTTTGCCGTATGCCATCCCGATGGTGCAGGGCAAAAGGAAAACCACGGCGAAGAGCGAGACCATGATTATGCAAGTGCTCCAATCCGTATGTTTGTCGGGAGTAAGAATAAAGGCGAGCAACAATGAAATCACAAACCACGAAGCGGTCAGGACGGAGCGGTCTTTGGAAAGCCACTTGTCTATGATGATGTCGTACAAGAGGAAAAACTCGGCTACCAGTCCGATCCACCCGACAATGGACAGGGTGGCAAACACAAATCCTGCCGTGGTCGCTCCCATGCGGAAGGCGACGGCGGCAACCAGACTGAATGCGGTTGCGGCTACCACAGTAAGCGGCAATAGCATCGTGAGGATATTATCGGAGATTCGTTTCATAAAAAGGGGCTTAGCTTATCGAATTAAAATATGCCATTCAGTTTGTTTACGGCGGCTATTTTGTCCTCCATCAGCACCTCCGCATAAATCTGTGTCGTTGCGACAGAGGTGTGGCCAAGCAGTCGGCTCACCGTAGCAATGTCATTCGTGGCGGCGAGGGTCAGCGTTGCGAAGCTGTGCCTCCCGGTATGGAAAGAGACCCGTTTGTTGATTCCGGCTCTTTTCGCCATCTTCTTCAGGACGGTGTTGCAACCTCCGCATGTGCCTATGTCAAAGACAAAATCGTCAAGTGTCTTGTCACCGCGCTCAGGCATCCATGCCATTGCGTTTGTACCCAAAGGAACGGTTACGGGCTTTTCCGTCTTTTTCATCGCCTCTATCCTTATCGCCATCCCGGACTGTGACCGCTCGATGTTGCCCCACTTCAATTGTTTCAGGTCACTGTAGCGCAGACCTGTGAAACAGCTGAACAGGAATGCCATCTTGGTCGTAGAGCTTCGTGTCTCCACCTCCATCAGCCTGTGCAGTTCCTCACGTGTCAGGAAATCGCGTTGGTCAGTCGGCTTCTTTATCCGCTCGTCCCTTGACAGCAGGTGATAGGGGTTGCACTTGATGACACCGTCCCTTGCCGCCTGATTGAGCATCGTATTCATCTTTAATTGAAACAGGTGCATGGTAGATTTGGCCAGCCGTCTTGTTCCACCGTCGGAAGTCCGGCATTCATAGACATCGGTCATGTAGTGCAGGAATCCCCGGTAGAACTCCCTGTCTATGCAGTCCATTGTGAGACGCGGGCTTTTGATGTGCGCGAGATAGTCGTTCACCATGCGGATAAGGGTGTCGAAGTGTTTGAGATAAGTTGAGGAAAGCCCTGCGTTCGCGTGCATGGCTTTGGCGTATTCGTCCATCCAAGTGCTCACAAGAATTTTGTCAGCCTCCTTCAACGGGCTACCGTCCTCTTCCGGTGTCTCGCCGAGCAGCCGTCTGGCTCTGATGGCGATTGCCTTGTCCATCGCGTTCTTGTTCTGTTCCTTTGCATGTGGAGCGGAATCAGGGACAAGGTACAGTTTGGGATATTCATACCACCGCTTGCCCTTGTCATAATAATCAAGGTATATTGTCCTGTTGCCGTTCTTCAGCTCGCGTGTCCGTATCTCTATCCTCATGCCTGCCTGTCTTTGTCGAAGAACCTGTCCATCATATTGACGGCATCAATCTTCTTCTGGTCGATTATTTTCGCGTATATCTGAGTGGTCGCCACGTTCTTGTGACCGAGCAGCTTGCTCACCGTGTAGATGTCAACTCCTATGGTCAGCATCATCGTCGCGTAGCTGTGGCGGCTCACGTGAAAGGTCACGTGCTTCTCTATCCCGGCTTTCTTCGCCCATTCCGCCAGCCTTTGCTCTATGACGGAAGCCGCGCTTGACAGGCGGAAGATTGGCTCGTCCCCGTCTTCCATCTCACGGAGATAGCCGAGGGCATCCTTGGAAAGCGGCACGTTGACGACCTGCTGCGTCTTGAGCATCCTGACCCTTATATAACGGGTGGAATCGTTGGGCGTTGTCAGCACCTTGTTCCATGTGAACGTGCGGATGTCGCTGAGACGCAGCCCCGTAAAACAGGCGAACAGGAATGCCTTTTTCAGTTCCCCGTCATCGCAGGGAGTGGCCATCATTCTTTTCAATTCATCGATGGTGAGATAGACCCTTTGGCTTTCCTGCTGGTGGAAGCGTTCCTTGGATGTCAGCAAGGTCATGGGGTTGCGCTCGATGATACCGTCACGCAGTGCCGTGTTCAACGCTGCTGTAAGCACGGCCTGTGTCTGTAGTCCCGTACAATTGCTTATCGTCCTTTCTTCGTTTTTCAGTCGCTTGTTCTTCGCCGTGCGGAGGAAATTGATGAAGCCACGGCAGAAATCCAAATCAACCTCCAGCATGGATATGTTGAGCCGTCCGGTTGAACGTAGGTATTCCTCCACCTTGCGCCGCATGAACTTACGTCCTTTCATGGTTGATTCGGTCAGGCCGTTCCCCTCGCTGGCGTATTTTTCAAGATACGCGAGAAGTGGCATCGAGGCTTTCATCACCTTGTCAAGGTTGGCTATGCCGTAGTTCTGCAGCGCGATGATGCGCTCCGACTTTATCTTCTCGGCAACGCTTCTCGCATGTTCGTTCTGTATCTTGTCAAGAGGCGTATTCTCCGGTACAAGGTACACGCCAAGCGACTCCACCTTGCGCACACCTTTTGAATAGATGTCAAGATAGAGGCTCCTGTTGCCGTTTGCGAGCTTGCGCTCCCGGATGCGCACAGGCTCTTTCGCCTTGGTTGTCTTCTTCGGTCTTCCCATAAATCATTCAAAATTGTCCTTGCCGTCAAGCAACGTATTGTTTTTCTTCTGCAAAGGTACAATAATTGTTTTGTTTCACGTAACAAATACGCAACAAATATAAGGAATTTATGGAAATTTATGTTTCGCCAAAGGAATCAAAAAATACAATCAATTATAATTGAATACCAATATATTACACTTCTTTTAGTTACTTTGTTTTCACTTGTTTCGATTTTGTTTTCTTATCGCAAAACTTAAACATCATCCATTTTGTCTAATCGCTTAAATCTAATTGTTTTATTCTTAAGAATTAAGGCTAAACTATCAATAGAAGTATATTGGTGTATTATCATGCTAATAAATTTTAGTGTATTTGCAAAATTACAAAATAATCCCCACCTGCATTGCTACAAGTGGGGAATTTGTGAATAATAGAGTGTGCTTTAGTAATCTGAATCTCCTGTGAACGTATCCATCAGTTTATCCATCTGCTCACCAATGCACTTGTCTATCAGCTTTGCATAGTGGGCAGTCATTCTTGTATTGGTATGTCCTAACATTTTAGAAACGACTTCCAGAGATATGTTGTTTGCTAAAGTAACTGTGCTTGCAAAGGTGTGACGGCTTGTGTGAAAGCAGATTCGCTTATTAATTCCACATAGTATAGCTATGTCTTTCAGATATTTATTAATGTCCGCAGGGTCTTGAATAGGGAGTAGTTTTTCTCCACCTTTGTACTTATCCAATATCAGTTTGGCGATAGGGAGTAGGGGGATGCGTGATAGAACTCCTGTCTTAACTCTACGCTTTTTTATCCATATTCTGCCTGCACTGTCTTTCTCAAAGTGTTCAGGTGTCAAGGTCTTAATGTCAATGTAACTAAGTCCAGTGAAGCACCCAAAGAGGAACATATCTTTAGCTCGTTCCAATCTTGGCAGGGGAGTGTCAAAGTTGATAATCTTCCTCAATTCTTCTTCATCCAAGAAATCTATTTCTACGGGTTCGCGTTCCACCTTATAGACATTTACAGGATTGTAGGATATATAAGAGTTGGCAACAGCTAAATTCAGCAACTTCTTTAAGAATTTTAAATGCTTGGTGCAGGAGTTTTGTCCCATCTTCTTCTCTCCTAAAAGGTAAGCATGGAATCCTTGAATGAAGCCTAAGTTTATCTCTCTTAAATATAAGTCCTTGCGCTCATATTTCTTCTGAATAAACTCTTTGAACAGTCTGCCTGTGTATTCAAACACCCAATATGTAGCAGGGGCAACAGTTTTACCTACCATAGCCTTACGCTCTGCGTTGTGTTCTTCCAAAACTTCCAATAAAGTTTTCTCATTCAGTGCTTCCACTTTATCTGTGATAGCTTCTTTTAATAGTTCAGCAGTGATAAGATAGCCCTTTTGGAGTAGCTCAATCTCTTTTTGATATATCTTATTCCGTAGTTGAATCAGATAACCATTGATTAGCTGGGCTTCTTCACTCTTGCCTTTTACAGCTTGCTTCTCTTTGTTCCAATCAGCAGCAGGTACGTGTTTGCCTGTACTAAAATAAATTCTCTTTCCATTAGTGGTGATTGAAACTTCAATAGGTGATAGACCTTTCTTGTTTTGCTTACTTTCTCTCAATGAAAAGTAAACCATTGTACAATGTTTCTCCATTTTAAATTAAATGTTATATGGAGTGTATTGCATTGTATTATAGTTGATTATGCTAATTCTTGCAGCCGTTTTTAGAAAATGGCAAATTCGGCTGCAAATCGGCTGCAAAAGTAACTTATTTATGGCTTGATTTGAGAAGTAATTGGTTACTCTTTGCATGGGTTGTTCTGACTTAAATAAGACAGAATTTAGCTTGTTACCCCCTTACCGATTCACTATTCATTAGCTCTCAATAATGAGTGATGCAAGGTGCTTCAACCTGTTGTTTAAGCCAAGTTACCACAAATAAAAAACTCCTGCAACCACAAGGATTACAGGAGTTTATCAGTATAAAGTAACTTATATTACTTGCTCAAAGCAGTAGCCACGTCAACCGCACAAGCCACTGTACAACCTACCATCGGGTTGTTACCGATACCCAGGAATCCCATCATTTCTACGTGAGCGGGAACTGATGAAGAACCAGCGAACTGAGCGTCTGAGTGCATACGACCCATTGTGTCGGTCATACCGTAAGAAGCAGGACCGGCAGCCATGTTATCCGGGTGAAGAGTACGGCCTGTACCACCACCTGATGCTACTGAGAAATAAGGTTTGCCTGCAAGAACACGTTCTTTCTTGTAAGTACCTGCAACCGGGTGCTGGAAACGAGTCGGGTTAGTAGAGTTACCGGTGATTGATACGTCTACACCTTCTTTCCACATGATAGCTACACCTTCGCGAACATCGTCAGCTCCGTAGCATTTTACTTTTGCACGAGGACCGTCAGAGTAAGCGATTTCACGAACAACTTTCAGTTCACCTGTGAAGTAATCGAACTCAGTCTGAACGTATGTAAATCCGTTGATACGAGAGATAATCTGTGCAGCATCTTTACCCAGACCGTTCAAGATACAACGCAGAGGCTCTTTACGTACTTTGTCTGCTTTTGCAGCGATTTTGATAGCACCTTCAGCAGCAGCGAATGATTCGTGACCTGCCAGGAATGCGAAGCATTTAGTTTCTTCGCGAAGCAACATAGCAGCCAGGTTACCATGACCGATACCTACCTTACGGTCGTCGGCTACAGAACCCGGAATACAGAATGCCTGCAAACCGATACCGATAGCTTCGGCAGCTTCGGCAGCGTTTTTGCAACCTTTCTTCAGTGCGATGGCAGAACCTACTACGTAAGCCCACTTCGCATTTTCGAAACAGATAGGCTGAGTTTCTTCACAAGTTTTATAAGGATCAAGTCCGGCAGCTTCGCAGATTGCGTTAGCTTCTTCGATGTCTTTGATGCCGTTTTCGTTCAAAGCAGCAATAATCTGTTTGATACGACGGTCTTGGCTTTCGAATTTTACTTCTCTAATCATATTCTTTCCTCCTTATAATTATTCGTGACGTGGATCAATTTTCTTAACAGCTCCCTGTTCTTCAGTTACACGTCCGTAAGTACCTGTAACCTTCTTCAACGCTTCGTTAGCATCAGTACCCTTCTTGATTTCGTCCATGAACTTACCCATGTGAACGAATTCGTAACCGCAGATTTCGTCGTTCTTATCCAAGAATACGTTCTTGATGTAACCTTCAGCCATTTCAAGGTAGCGGGGACCTTTAGCCAAAGTACCATACAAAGTACCTACCTGGCTACGAAGACCTTTACCCAAGTCTTCCAGACCGGCACCGATAATCAGACCGCCTTCTGAGAAAGCCGACTGAGTACGTCCGTAAACGATTTGAAGGAAAAGTTCGCGCATTGCTGTGTTGATGGCATCACAAACCAAGTCGGTGTTCAATGCTTCCAATACAGTCTTACCCGGAAGGATTTCAGCAGCCATGGCAGCTGAGTGAGTCATACCTGAGCAACCGATAGTTTCTACCAATGCTTCCTGGATGATACCTTCTTTTACGTTGAGGGTTAGTTTACAAGCACCCTGCTGAGGAGCACACCAGCCAATGCCGTGTGTCAAACCAGAGATGTCTTTAATTTCTTTTGATTTTACCCACTTTCCTTCTTCAGGAATAGGAGCCGGTCCGTGATTAGGACCTTTCTTCACAACACACATGTGTTCTACTTCGTGTGAATAAGTCATATTCTTTACGTTTTTTGGTAATAAAATAAATATTCGTAACCACGTGAAAAAGGTTAGTTACCCTTTTCGCCCACAAAGTTAGTCCTTTTATTCTTTTCTGCAACCTATTGCGTGCCACTTTTTGATATTAAATTAAATAAATTTGTTGTGAGACAATGTTTTGCAAACTAGACTTGCCAAAATCCTTTTTTCTTTCAGCCGAATCACTTATCTTTGTACCTATATATATTATAAGGATGGAAACGAGTAAAATAGAAATTAAGGATGCAGTACTCCGACAGGGTGCTGAGGAAGGTATGGATGAATTTATTAAAGTCTTTACCGATAAGTATTTGGAGGTGACGGGCGGTGTGATTAATGCCGAAACAATGCCGTTGCTCAATGGTTACCAACATTCATTGTTGGGTTATCATTTCTTTCGTGAAGAAATTAATGAAGGGGGCTTCATTCAGTTGATTCAGAATGGTTATGGACCGTATATTTTTGATAATCCTTTTGCTAAGTCGATGCGTCTCTTTGGAGCGAAGGAGTTCTCGAAGTTGGTTTATAATGCCAAGAAGATTTATGATGAGAACCGTGCTGACTTGGAAAAGGACTGCGATGATGAAGAGTTTATGGCAATGTATGAGCAATACGAGGTGTTTGATGAATTGGAAGAGCAGTTTATGGATATGGAGGAGCTTGTCACTGCACAGATTGCCGAATATGTGGACAATAATATAGAGCAGTTTGCGGAAATAGTGGAGTAACTCGGCTTACATATTAATAAAGGTTAATGTTGGGAGAGTTGTGCAGTATTTGAGTTTGGAGCTCATTTAATCATTAAAACAACAAAAAAGAGTTGAAGTTTTCCTTTAGACTCGAATCTTTTAATTAATTTTGCAAACCCTAATAATAAAGAGAAGAAAATGAAAAAAATGAAGTTAGCAGTGTTCTTTGCTGCATTGGTATCTGTGTTATCCTTTAGTTCTTGCTTGGACACTAATAGTGAAAGTGCTTATGATGGTGTGGTTCTTGTAACTGTTACAGGTGATGAGTTTCTTGGCTATAAACTATATGCTGATGGTGGTGGTATTTTAGTTCCTACAGCTGCTAATATGAAACAGCTTGGTGATTGGAGCAAGGTTAAACGTGCTCAAGTGGCATTTAAACATTTGGATGAAGTGTTGCCGGAACCTTCGGAAAATACTACATATAAAGTAGAAATAGTTTCTGCTGCTCCATTACATGGAGGTGCTGATATGATTAATACAGCTAGAGATGTAGAAGCTAGAGACACTTTATATAATAACCAAGACCCTGTTATTGATTTAGGAGCAGTCGGTATCTATAAAGGATATATTACATTTACTCCTCAGTTCAATTATAATTCAAGTGCTCCTTACTACTTTAATATGAGTTATGAAGGTGAAGGAAAGGACGGAATTGATCTTGACAATAAAAAGTTGACTTTGACGTTCCATTATGATAATGGAAAAAACGATTCTTATAATTCTATTAACATATTATGTAGCTTCCCTTTCGCTTCTGAATTATATCGTAAGTTTAGTGATGTAGGTTCAGACTCTATAAATGTTGTTTTGAGAGCTGTCAGTGACAGAAATCTTGAAAATCCTAACTATTTGGAGAAAACAGTTAAAATGGCGGTTAAAGATTTTAAAGCTCCTTCTTACGGATACTAATAAATCATTATATTGAAAGTAGAAAAGTCCTCTTTTCCCTTTGGGAGAAGGGGATTTTTTATACCTTTGCAGTTCATTGAAGTATAACAAAGGTAAATAGATTAAGCATTGAACTACAAAGACTTATTTAATAGAGTGATGTTGTTGATTTCCTCTCCGGCCAAGGCTTGGGCAGAAATCAAGACAGAAGAGGATGGACGAAAAGTGCTTGGTGCATTTGTTTATCCCATGATAGGATTGTGCGGCTTGTCCGTTTTTATAGGCACTTTTATTGGAAATACAGCAGGAGTATCTGCTTTTCAGATAGCAATGACTCGCTGTTGTGCCATTTTTGTTTCTCTCTTTGGAGGGTATTTCTTGGCTGCTTATGCTGTAAATCAGTTGGGAAAGAAATTGCTGAACCGTGGTGAACAGTATGAACTAAACCAACAATTTGTGGGTTATGCCATGGTGGTGACGTTTGTGCTCGATATCATCAGCGGTTTGTTCTCCATCTCCATTTTGCATTGGATACTCCAGTTCTATACCGTGTTTGTGGTGTATGAAGGGGCACGCACACTGATGAAAGTGGAAGAGACTAAACTGACCCGATACACATTGATTGCTTCGGTGATTGTGATTGTTTGTCCGGCGCTCATTGCGGCGGTATTTAATGAGTTATCTGTTATTTTGAATTGATGAAACCGACTCCTGTAAATATAAAAAATAAACGTGCGTCGTTCGATTATGAATTTATCGACACGTACACAGCAGGTATTGTGCTGACCGGAACAGAGATAAAGTCCATTCGTATGGGCAAAGCCAGTCTGGTGGATACCTATTGCTATTTTGTGCGTGGTGAGTTGTGGGTGAAGAATATGCATATCGCAGAATATTTCTATGGTTCGTATAATAACCACACAGCCCGCCGTGAACGTAAGCTGTTGTTGAGCAAGAAAGAGTTGCGCAAATTGGAAGAGGCCGGAAAGAATCCCGGCTTTACCATTGTCCCTGTCCGCTTGTTCCTGAATGAAAAAGGATTGGCAAAATTAGTCATCGCTTTGGCAAAAGGTAAAAAACAATATGATAAGCGCGAGTCCTTGAGGGAAAAGGATGACAGGCGTGAAATGGATAGAATGTTTAAGAGATAGTATATATTGTGAATGGCTACATTGAAGCAGATTATTGATGAACGAATTCTCATCCTCGACGGAGCGATGGGGACAATGATACAAAAATACAACTTATCGGAGCAAGACTTTAGAGGAGAACGGTTTGCACAAGTTGCCGGTCAGATGAAAGGCAACAATGATTTGCTGTGCCTTACCCGCCCCGATGTGATAAAAGATATTCATCGCAAGTATCTGGAAGCAGGTGCAGATATCATCGAGACAAATACGTTTAATGCTCAGCGGGTGTCGATGGCAGATTATCGTATGCAGGATATGTGCCGTGAGATAAACTTGTCGGCGGCCGGAATCGCCCGTGAAATGGCGGATGAATATTCCCGAATGACTCCCCATAAACCGCGCTTTGTGGCAGGTTCTGTCGGTCCTACCAATAAAACATGCTCAATGAGCCCTGATGTGAATAATCCTGCAATGCGTGCACTCACTTATGATGAGTTGGTCAGTGCCTATCGGGAGCAGATGGAAGCGTTGTTGGAGGGGGGAGTGGATGCTCTCCTGATAGAGACTATATTTGATACGCTGAATGCCAAGGCTGCTGTTTTTGCGGCTGGGGAGGCAATGCAGGCCGTGGGGCGCGAAGTGCCCTTGATGCTCTCGGTGACGGTGTCGGATATTGCAGGCCGTACACTTTCCGGTCAGACTTTGGATGCTTTCCTTGCGTCTGTTCAGCATGCCCCTATTTTTTCTATCGGCTTGAATTGCTCTTTCGGCGCCAAGCAGTTAAAACCTTTTTTGGAAGGGCTGGCTGCGCGTGCTCCTTATTATATCAGTGCGTATCCCAATGCAGGACTTCCCAACAGTTTGGGGCAGTATGACCAGACTCCCGGGGATATGGCTTCGGAAGTGAAGGAATACATAGATGAGGGATTGGTGAATATTATCGGCGGATGCTGCGGTACGACTGAAGAATATATTGCCGGATATGTCCCATTGGTGCAGAAGGCACGTCCTCACATTCCGGTCGGTAAACCCGAACGGATGTGGCTCTCGGGGTTGGAGTTGCTTGAGCAGACACCCGAAATCAATTTTATCAATGTGGGCGAACGCTGCAACGTGGCCGGTTCCCGTAAGTTCCTTCGTCTGATAAACGAAAAGAAATACGAAGAGGCATTGAGCATCGCACGCAAGCAGGTGGAAGACGGTGCTTTGGTCATTGATGTCAATATGGACGACGGGCTGCTGGATGCCAAGGAAGAGATGACTGTTTTCCTGAATTTGGTGATGTCTGAACCCGATATTGCACGTGTTCCTGTGATGATTGATTCTTCTAAGTGGGAGGTGATAGAAGCCGGACTGAAGTGTTTGCAAGGTAAGTCTGTCGTCAATTCCATATCACTGAAAGAGGGAGAGGAGAAATTTATAGAACATGCCCGTCTGATTAAGAAGTTGGGAGCTGCAACGGTGGTGATGGCTTTCGACGAAAAGGGACAGGCTGATACGTTTGAACGGAAGATTGAAGTTTGTTCGCGTGCCTATCGTATCCTGACGGAGCAGGTCGGCTTTAATCCGTATGATATCATCTTCGATCCCAATGTGTTGGCTGTGGCTACGGGAATTGAGGAACATAATAATTATGCTGTTGATTTTATCAAAGCGACCGGTTGGATAAAGCAGAATCTTCCCGGAGCGCATGTAAGCGGAGGGGTAAGTAACTTGTCATTCTCTTTCCGTGGCAATAATTATATCCGTGAGGCCATGCATGCCGTATTTCTTTATCATGCCATTCAGCAGGGTATGGATATGGGAATTGTGAATCCCGCCACTTCGGTGCTTTATACCGATATTCCTGCCGATGTGCTGGAACGGATAGAAGATGTGGTGCTGAACCGCCGTCCCGATGCTGCCGAAAGGTTGATTGAAACGGCAGAAGCTTTAAAGAATACCGATGCCGGCAACAAAACGGCGGAACAGGAGCAGTGGCGTGAGGCAGCGGTAGAGATGCGTCTGCAATATGCGTTGATAAAAGGCATCGGCGATTATTTGGAGGAAGATTTGATGGAAGCGTTGCCGTTATACGAAAAAGCGGTGAATATCATTGAAGGCCCGCTGATGGATGGAATGAATAAGGTGGGTGAGCTTTTTGGAGCCGGAAAAATGTTTTTGCCTCAAGTGGTGAAGACTGCCCGCACCATGAAAAAGGCGGTGGGTATCTTGCAACCGCTTATTGAAGCCGATAAGCAGGAGGGGGCCCGCACTGCCGGAAAAGTATTGATGGCAACTGTGAAAGGTGATGTGCACGATATCGGGAAAAATATCGTATCGGTAGTCATGGCTTGCAATAACTATGAAATTATAGACTTGGGGGTGATGGTTCCTGCCGAAACGATTGTACAGAAAGCCATAGAAGAGAAAGTGGATATCATCGGATTGAGTGGGTTGATTACTCCGTCGCTTGAGGAGATGGCACATGTGGCTGTCGAGTTGCAGCGTGCGGGACTGAATATTCCAATTATGGTTGGTGGTGCTACGACTTCCAAACTTCATACTGCCCTGAAGATTGCTCCTGTTTACGGTGGTCCGGTCATTCACATGAAAGATGCTTCACAAAATGCATTGGTGGCAGCCCGCTTGTTGAATGCTGAGTCGCGCCGGGAGTTTGTGGAGGGAATAAACAGAGAGTATGAAGAGCTCCGCAGCAAGAATGGTGCAAAACAGGTAAAGACCGTTTCTTTGGAAGAGGCGCAAAAGAATAAATTGAATCTTTGGTAAGGAGGTTTATCCTTCAAAGCATTTAAGGAATGATTGAAAAGGGGTTGTGTCAAAATGTGGATAATACTGTCGTTTTGTTCGTAGGGGCGAGGTTCGCTCGCCCGAAAACAGTTTGCTTTGTGTCTTCGGGCAGGCAAACCCTGCCCCTACAGCTGACGATTGGATAGGCCATTTTAGTTTTGACACACCTCCTTTTTTTAAAGACGAAAGAGTTTTTTGAAAAGAACAAGGTCTTTTTAGAGGGTTGCTGTCACGAAAAAGCTTCCGCCTTTTTAATTCATTTGATGTTTCACCGCAAATCGTTGAGCATGAGTGGAATAATGCCCTGTTGTGTGTGAAACGTATTTTTTATTAAAGTCCTTTCATAGGTGATTTAGAAATTCTTCCGCTTTAATCAGTGTCTCCGGTTTTCCGATATCTATCAATTGTAAGTTGTCGGCGGGATAGCACTGAATCTTGATGTTTCTGCAAACTTGCAGATAAAAATCAATAATCGAATATTTTCCGGGTCGCATGCCTTTATTCAGCAATAGCGGGTTGATTGCTTGTATGCCGCTGTAAGCATATTCTTGATACTTTCCTTCTTTGTACTCTAATCCGGCAGGCTTCACTTGGCCTGTGTTTTTATTTATCCAGCCACATAACAGATTATTGTCATCAAACAGCAAGTAGCGGGAGGTGATGCGTCTGCTTACCAGCATGGTGGCGTATACATCTGGATTTTGCTGGTGGAAGCGGATTAAATCTTGCAAATCGCAGTTGGATAAGATATCTACGTTATGCAGTAGGATGCCTTCTTTATCTTCATGGAGAGGCGGCATGAAATACTTGCCGGCTTTTTCCAGTCCTCCTCCGGTGTCCAGCAATTCTTCTGTCTCATCAGAAATATAGATATTGACACCGAAATTGCCATTGGCCTTTAAAAAATCGAGAATCTGATTGGCAAAATGGTGTACATTAATCACTATTTCGTCAAATCCCGAAGCTTTCAGCTTTAATATAACATGTTCCAGCATAGGTTTTCCGGCCACTTCTATCAATGCTTTGGGCTTGGTGTCTGTCAGGGGTTTGAGCCGGCTGCCCAGGCCGGCTGCAAAAATCATAGCTTTCATAAAGTCGATTCGAATATTTGTTCTATGTTCTGTTCGCGGTGTATCAGGATAACCTTTACACCGAATGTCCGGTTTAAATGTTCAGCCATGTGTTGGGCTGAATAGACTGACCGGTGTTGTCCGCCGGTACAACCGAAGCATACGGACAGGTTGCTGAAACCTCGCTCCATGTATCGTTTGACCGATGCATCCACCAGTGCATAGGCGTGTTCCAGGAAAGGAAAGATTTCTCCGTCTTCTTCCAAGAAGCGGATGACAGGTTCGTCCAGTCCGGTGAAGGGCTTGTAGCGTTCGTATTTTCCGGGATTGTTCACAGCACGGCAATCGAATACATAACCGCCGCCGTTGCCTGTCGGGTCATCGGGAATACCTTTCTTATAGGCAAAACTCATCACTTTAACCGTCAGTTGGCGTTTCTTCAGCTCGTCCTTGAATTGCTTCAGCTCTGTCAGCTCACGCAGAACGGAGCATAGGTAAGGATATTCGGGATATTCATCACGCAATAATTGCCTCAGGTTTTCTATGGCATAAGGTACGCTTTGTATGAAATGGGGCTTTTTCTCAAAATACCCGCGAAATCCGTAGGCTCCCAACACTTGCAAGGTGCGGAAGAGTACAAAATGGCGCAGTTGGCTGAAGAAATATTCTTTGTCTACCGGCTTGTATTTGCAAAGCGCGTCAATGTATTCTTCTAAGAGTTCTTTTCTCAATGTGTCCGGATATTTGGCTTTGGCTTGCCATAGGAAAGAGGCTATATCATAGAAAAACGGCCCTTTGCGTCCGCCTTGAAAGTCAATAAACCACGGCTTTCCGTCTTTAATCATTACATTCCGGCTTTGGAAATCGCGATACATGAAAGTAGCTGAAGAGCTGCGGAGCAGTACATCGCTCATCTTCTGGAAATCATCTTCCAGCTTATCCTCCTGAAATTCTAGTCCGGTAGCTTTCAGAAAACAGTATTTAAAGTAGTTCAAATCCCAGAGGATGGAACGTTGGTTGAATTCCGGTTGCGGGTGGCAATGCGAAAAGTCAAATCCGTCGGCTCCTGCGAATTGGATGGCCGGCAGCAGGCGGATAGTCTTGCGGAGCAGTTCTTTTTCTTCTTCCGAGAATACGCTGGTGGCACGGCCTTTTTCGATGGCATGAAATAGTAATGTGTCACCTAAGTCTTCTTGCAGATAGTAAGTTCTGTCTTCCGAGGTGTAATAAACTTCGGGAACAGGAAGACCTTTTTTGCGGAAATGTGCGGCCATGTAGAGAAAAGCGTCGTTCTCTTCGATGGAAGTACCATAAACACCGATTAAATTCTGTGTTCCGGTGAGTCTGAAATAACGTCTGTTGGAACCGGAAGAAGGCAATTCGGTAATCGTCTCGGCGGTTACACCTGTGTATGTCTGGTATAAATGCTGTAAATCTTCTATAATCATGACTTTAGTATTTGTAAGCAAAGATACCAATTAATATTGGTAATAGAAAAATGGGGAGCGACTTCGTTTATTCGCTCCCCATTTTTTATTTGATTTCGATTTCCTCTTTCATGTCTATTTCTTCTCCGTGCATATCAGTAAACTTATATTGCAGGAATGCAAGACTTTGATCGGGGATAATCTTTATTCCGAATCCGTATTTCATTTGCCATTTACGTTTGAGTGACACAAGGCCCTGATTAACGTAAGCAGCAATATACGGGTGGATGTACAGTGTAAATTTCTTAGTCTTCAGCTTATTGACCAGGTAATCAATTTTACTCTCCAATGTATCCGTAAAAAGGATGGATGGTTTGATGCTACCTTTCCCGAAGCAGGTGGGACAGGTTTCATCTGTAGTGACATCCATAGCCGGACGCACGCGTTGGCGGGTAATCTGCATCAGTCCGAACTTACTGAGAGGGAGAATGTTGTGTTTGGCTCTGTCTTTCTGCATATTTTGGCACATGCGTTCATACAGTTTTTGTCTGTTCTCAGCCAGGTTCATGTCTATAAAGTCGACGACAATAATACCACCCATATCACGCAATCTCAACTGGCGTGCCAATTCATCGGCGGCCCCCAGATTGACATCCAGTGCGTTAGCCTCTTGTCCGTTACCGGATTTGGAACGGTTACCGCTATTGACATCCACCACATGAAGTGCTTCAGTATGTTCAATAATCAGGTAAGCTCCACTCTTGTACGAAATCGTTTTACCGAATGAGGACTTGATTTGTTTGGTAATTCCAAAATTGTCGAAGATAGGAAGCTGCCCTTTATACAATTTCACGATTTCTGCCCGTTCAGGGGCGATGAGAGATACATAATCCTTGATTTCGTGGAACACTGTTTCGTCATTTACGTAAATGTTCTCGTATGAAGGATTAAATAAATCGCGCAACATTGCTACCGTGCGGCTGGTCTCTTCATAAACCAGTGCAGGAAGTTTGGCTGCTTTTTGTGCTTTTGTAATGGTCTCTTCCCAATGTTTCAGCAAGACTTTAAGCTCGGCATCAAGTTCGGCCACCCTTTTTCCCTCTGCCACAGTGCGAACTATCACTCCGAAGTTTTTCGGTTTGATACTTTGCAACAGTTGCTTGAGGCGGGCGCGTTCTTCGCTCGATTTAATTTTTTGAGATACGGAAACCTTGTCATTGAAAGGGATAAGAACCAGATAACGTCCGGCGAAAGATAATTCGCAGGTCAGTCTGGGTCCCTTGGTTGAAATAGGTTCCTTTACGATTTGCACGATTACTTCCTGACCTTGTTGGAGGGTGGTTGAAACAGTTCCCTCTTTGTCAATGTCAGGCAGCATAGTAGCTTTTGAAATTGGATAAAGTTTTTTGCGGTCGCTTAAAACTTGCTTCAGATACTTCTGATAAGAATGAAATTGAGGTCCTAAGTCTAAATAGTGAAGAAAAGCGTCTTTTTCAAAACCGACATCCACGAAACAGGCATTGAGGCCGGGCATTAGCTTTCTTACCCGTCCCAGATACATATTTCCCACATTGAAAGAAGCACTTCTTCCTTCTTTTTGGAACTCCACCAGCGCCTTGTCTTCCAGAAGCGCAATGGAAATCTCTTTGGGTTGTACGTCTACTACTAGTTCGCTTGTCACTTTAGTATTCTTAAATTATTCACTTTTCTCATTAAACAAAGAACAAACCTGAAAGACAGTTTGTTGCTTTGCAAGGTTTGTTCTTTATTTGTCGTCAGACAGACTACAAATTATTTTTTGCTTTTATGTCTGTTCTTTCTTAGTCTTTTTTTACGCTTGTGCGTTGACATTTTATGTCTTTTTTTCTTCTTTCCGCTTGGCATAGCTTCAAATTTTATGGGTTAATACTCTAGTTGTTTATTTTTTTACTGATAATGTAAATGTCTTTGCTGGCTTAAAAGCCGGAATATTATGTTCCGGAATGATAATCGTAGTGTTCTTTGAAATATTGCGAGCTGTTTTCTGGGCTCTCTTTTTCACAATAAAACTTCCAAAACCACGCAAGTATACATTTTCCTCTCTTGACAAAGATTCCTTAACTGTATCCATGAAAGCTTCAAGTGTATTTAATACTGCTTGTTTATCAGCACCGGTTTTCTTCGTAATTTCGTTTACGATATCTGCTTTAGTCATTTCGCTAATAATTATTGTTATACTTAGTATCTTAATTTTTTGGACTGCAAATATATAGCTTTTCTAGCTCTTTAAGAAATATATTCAGAATAAATTTCCTAAAAAAATCTCTGCTTTGGTTTTCTTGCCTTATTTTTGCAGAATTATTGCACACTTTGTGCTGATTTGTAACGTTGGACATGAATAATTTTGGAAGAATACTAATAGAATGGTATCAGAATAACAGGCGCGACTTGCCTTGGCGCAGGACGAAGAACCCTTATTTAATATGGATTTCGGAGATTATACTGCAACAGACGCGTGTCGCTCAAGGTTATGATTACTATCAACGTTTTGTAAAACGTTTCCCGGATGTGTTTTCGTTGGCAGATGCCGATGAAGATGAGGTTATGAAGTATTGGCAAGGACTGGGTTATTATTCCCGCGCCCGCAATTTGCATGCTGCCGCGCGCAGCATGGCCGAGGCAGGAGGATTTCCCAAGACATATAAAGAGGTGTTGGCCTTGAAAGGGGTAGGGGGATATACTGCGGCTGCCATTTGTTCTTTTGCTTACGGAATGCCTTATGCCGTGGTGGATGGAAATGTCTATCGGGTGCTTTCGAGGTGGTTGGGAATTGAAACGCCCATAGATTCTACAGAAGGGAAGAGGATATTTGCAGAAGTGGCGGCGGAGTTGCTGGATAAAGCACAACCGGGGCTTTACAATCAGGCGATAATGGATTTTGGTGCATTACAGTGCACGCCTGTTTCTCCCAACTGTATGTTTTGTCCTTTCATTGATACTTGTGTCGCCCGGCAAAAGGGGTTGGTGGATACGCTACCTGTGAAACAGCATAAGGCAAAAGTGACTAATCGCTACTTTAATTATATCTATGTACGCATGGGCGCGCATACATTAATCAATAAGCGGACCGGAAATGATATTTGGAAGAATCTGTATGAGCTTCCTTTGATAGAAACGGAGAGCGAAGTGCCCGAAGAAAAGTTTTATGCTTTACCCCAGTGGCAGGAAATGTTGGCTGAAGGTGAGGTCCCGTCAGTACGGCTGGTGCAAAAAGGAGTGAAACATGTCTTATCCCATCGGGTGATTTATGCAAATTTCTATGAGGTTATCCTTCCTGAGAATGCTGCCTCTTTTGCACAGTATCAGAGAATTAGGATAGAAGATTTGCATAAATTTGCTGTTTCTCGCTTGGTAAATCAGTTTTTTTCGCTAATTTTGGAGCCTGATAATTAAAATGGAAGAAAAGAATGTCATTAAATAAAGTGCAATTAATAGGGAATGTAGGTAAAGACCCTGATGTGAGATATTTGGATAATGGTGTTGCGGTGGCTAGTTTTTCTTTGGCTACCACAGACCGTGCATACACCCTGGCAAATGGGACTCAGGTTCCCGAACGTACCGAATGGCATAATATTGTGTTGTGGAGAGGATTGGCGCAAACGGCTGAAAAGTATGTTCGCAAAGGAGATAAACTTTATATTGAAGGTAAAATCCGCAGCCGTTCCTATGATGACCAGAATGGTATCAAACGTACTATCGTTGAAATATTTGCTGACAATATGGAAATGTTGACTCCCCGTACTGCTCCTCAGCAGCAAGGAGGCTATGCGCAGCAGGCACAAGCCACTCCACAGCAAGTGTCTTCACAACCGGCATCGCAACAGCCTGCAGCCAATAGCGTGACAGATGATTTACCGTTTTAATTTTAAAGAACCGGATGTTTAACTAAAACCAGATTCCTTGGACCCTGACTCGTATTTATGCCGCTTGGCGGATTTGTTTGACGGTGTGACCGTGACTACTCCTACTATAGGAGCGATTATAGCTATTATATTAGCTGTTATATTATTGTATGCATCAGGCTTTGTGTCTGCTTCAGAAATTGCTTTCTTCTCTCTGTCTCCCGGCGACTTGAGTGAAATAGAGGAAGGGCAGACTTCTTCCGACAGGCGTATCAGTGCGCTGCTGGATGATTCTGAACACTTGTTGGCCACTATTCTGATTTCTAATAATTTTGTGAATGTGACGATAATCATGCTGTGCAATTACTTCTTTGCCAGCACCATTCATTGGGGAAATTCTGTAATACTTGAATTTTTGGTTATAACAGTCATTCTTACTTTCTTATTACTTCTGTTTGGAGAGATAATGCCCAAAATTTATTCGGCGCAGCATACTTTGAAGTTTTGCCGTAAGGCTGCTCCGGTCATTTCTTTTTTGAAGACATTATTTTCTCCTTTGTCTGCTTTGTTGGTTCGCTCTTCATTCTTAATTAATAAATGTGTGGCGAAGAAGAACTATAATATTTCAGTAGACGAATTGTCGCAGGCATTAGAATTGACCGATAAAAATGAGATTTCGGAGGAAAGCAACATTTTGGAGGGAATCATCCGTTTTGGTGGGGAGACCGCCAAAGAGGTGATGACGCCACGTTTGGATATGGTGGATTTGGAAATCAATACTCCTTATGCCGAGGTTCTGAAGTGTATTGTAGATAATGCGTATTCACGTATTCCTGTATATGCCGAGTCACGTGATAACATCAAAGGTATTCTTTATATCAAGGATTTGTTGCCTCATCTGAATAAGATGGATAATTTCCGGTGGCAAACACTGATTCGTCCTGCTTATTTTGTTCCTGAGACAAAAATGATTGATGATTTGCTGCGTGACTTTCAGGCAAATAAAATTCATATTGCCATTGTTGTTGACGAATTCGGAGGTACTTCGGGTATTGTAACTATGGAAGATATCATTGAGGAGATTGTGGGAGAAATCAATGATGAATATGATGATGAAGAACGCACGTATGTGAAACTGAATGACCGTACTTATATTTTCGAGGCTAAAACTCTATTGTCTGATTTCTATAAGATAATGAAGATAGATTCGGACTTATTTGAGAGAGTAGAAGGGGATGCCGATACGTTGGCAGGTCTTTTGCTTGAGATAAAAGGAGAGTTTCCGGTGTTGCATGAGCGTTTGGATTATGAGAATTATCATTTTGAGGTATTGGAAATGAATACTCGCCGGATATTGAAAGTAAAGGTCATGGTAGACGAACCCCAAGTGGCAGAAGAAACGAAGTAGTCATTATGCCGTTATATCGGAAAATTAAAGAGAACGGACTGCTGGTCGGAGTATGGAAAACCGACGAAACGATGGAGCGGTTATCCGCCTTGCTTGGCGATATCTCTATGTATGAGAAAGAACTGGAGCATTTTACCTCTGATGTGAGAAGATATGAATGGCTGGCCGTACGTGTATTGCTGAAAACATTGTGTGGAGAAGAAAAGAGAGTTGTTTATCTTCCTTCCGGAAAACCATATCTGGCGGATGGCAGCGCTCACATCAGCATATCTCATACGAACGGTTATGTGGCAGTTGCCTTGCATCCGACCGAAGAAGTGGGAATCGATATTGAAAAGTATGGGACAAAGGTTCGTAGGGTTGTCTCACGTTTTGTGCGGCCGGATGAAGAAAAAACGGTGAATCAAGGTAATGAAGTGTATATATTGCTTCTTCATTGGTCTGCCAAAGAAACATTGTTCAAGGTGATGGGAGTGGAAGGTGTCGACTTTATCCGGCATCTGCATGTTCTGCCTTTTGTCATGGAAGAGGAGGGATGCTTTGAAGCGCAGGAGTATCGGACGGAGAAACGACAGCATTATCGGGTGCGTTATCTTACTCATCCTGAGTTTGTTCTCACTTGGACTATCAAAAAAATGCCAACGTGATTCCCATCAGGTTGGCACTCAAATAAACTTGGCAGAGTTTATTCTTACTAAAAAAACTTTTACCTGATTACCTTTTCTGGATAGTGAAACGGAGAAGATAGCGGATATGAATCATCCTTTATGTTCAGTGTTCCAAGCTCTTTCCTCGAAAGCTTCAGATGTGAATTTGTATAGGCAGGTCTTCTGACTTGTTTCCGCTATAAGCACCTTCCCGGAGATGTTCTCCAGTGGTTGATGGGGTTTGCTTATGCGTTTTGTGAAACATACAGCAGCGGGACTGTTCAGGATTCTCACCTGATTCCCTTTTAATCGTTTATCTTTGGATTAAGGATAAACGAACCGATACGTTGCAAATATACTGCTTATCTTTAGAAAAACAATTAATTCTTTCGGTTTTTATAAAGGGAGGAATAGAATTTTTGCCTTATCTTTGTGGCATAATTTAGAAGAACTATGATTATAGCAGTAGATTTTGACGGAACAATCGTGGAACATAAGTATCCCGCAATAGGTAAAGAAATCCCTTTTGCCATAGAAACATTGAAAAAATTACAGCAAGAACGTCATTTCCTTATATTATGGAGCGTTCGTGAAGGTCGTTTATTGGAAGAAGCGGTGGAGTTCTGCCGTCAGCGGGGATTGGAATTTTATGCTGTCAATAGCAATTATGCCGAGGAGAAAGACAAAAGCCAGCATTATTCGCGTAAGTTGAAGGCAGACTTGTTTATTGATGACCGCAATTTGGGCGGGCTGCCTGATTGGGGGGTGATTTATGATATGGTGCACAATCGCTTGAGCTATGAAGAGGTATATCAAAATCTGAATCGTGAAGAATGCCCTGCTCCAAAAGGTTTTTGGGCAAGGCTTTTCAAATAAGAGTCTTTTATTCTTTGCACAGCGTAAATATGAACTCTAGTCCTCCACCGGGATTATTCTTGGCAAAGATAGTCCCGCCATGCAGGATGACTGCGTTTTTCACAATGGCAAGTCCGAGCCCTGTGCCGCCTAATTTGCGTGAGCGTCCTTTATCAACTCGGTAGAAGCGTTCGAACAGGCGGCTTAAATGCTCGGGAGCGACTCCTATACCGGTGTCCGAGAAACTGAAATAATAGAAGCGTTCGTCCTCACGGAAACAACGGGCTGTTATCGATATTCCTGTGCCGGCATAGGCGATGGCATTGTCTGTCAGGTTTCTGAAGATGGAATAGAGCAGGGAAGCGTTGCCGGATACAGACAGTCCTTGGGGCAGTAAATTAGATGCTGTTATCTGTTTCTCTTCCAGTTCCAAGGCAACTTCATTCAGTATGTTTTGCATCATGCCTGTCAGGTTGACTTGTTCTGTCTCTATCATATTGGGAGCTTCCTCCATACGTGTCAAGACAGAAATATCACGTAATAAATGTGCCAACCGGTTACTTTGAGCATAACTGCGTTCGAGAAACGTGTTCATTTTCTCTCGCGTCAGTCCGGGATTATTGACTATTGTTTCAAGATATCCTTGTATGCTGCTGACCGGGGTTTTTAGTTCGTGGGCGATATTCTGGGTTAGTTGTTTTTTCAATCGTGCCTGTTCTTCCTCTTGGGTGATGTCATTGATAGAAATCTCAAAGCTATCGTCTTGGAAAATAATGCAGTCTACCGAGAAAACACGTCCGCTTTTGTCTATCACAATCGACATCCGTTTTTCTTCCTTGCTGATTGTGCGTTCTTTATTTTTGGCTATGAACTCAGTAATGGGCTGAAGTTCAGGGATGGAGAAGATTTCCTCTGTCGAACTCAGGTTCTTGTCCGAGATGAGGTTGGCGTACTGGGTAAAGAGATTATTAACCAGTATTTCTTGTTTCTTATGGGTAAAGACTCCCAATCCTTCACGGGATATTTGTAAGTGGGTTATCAGTTTCTCTCTTTCGATATACAAATCTTCTTTTGTCTGATGCAGTCGTCTGTATATCTGAATGATATGTTGGGAAATCTCACCCAATTCATTCTTCGGGAATGCTCCCTGCAGGTCAGTGTCTATCGGCTCGTTGCGATCGGCCTTCAAAGCAAATTGTTGCAACTGTGTGATTGACATTCCCAATTTATGCGTAAAACGGTAAAAGATAAAAATCAGAACGAGACTCACCATAAGCGTAAACCATACAAAATGTGAATCTGCCTTTAAATGGTGCATCAGGCTGACACTATAAGGCAATGCGGAACGGATTATATAATGGGTGCCCGGATAATATCGGGCCGAATAGAAAAACTCTCCTCCCAGACTTTCGGACTGGCGGTTGATGGAGTAGCCGCTTCCTTGGCTGATGGCTTTCTTTATTTCTTCTCGGTTAAGGTGGTTGCTGAAATGTAGCGGATTCTGTTCGATATTATCGTATAACACTTTTCCTTCTTTGTCAATCAGGGTGACACGTAGCTCGTTCAATGTATGTTCGTGTACATATTTATCCAGCAGTTCCAGATTCAAGGTATCTTTTTCGCGGAGGAAGTCATTCAGACGGTCATTGTAATTCTGCAGTTGAGTGTTGAGCAGCTCTATTTTATATTCCTTTTCCCTGCGATATTGAAATGCCATGAAACAAACGGCAAAGGCAAGAAATAATACAATGACAGAAAGAAAGAGCTTCTTGCTGAACGATAATACATGGCTGGATAGTTCAAGTGTCATAATAAAGCAGACTTTTTTATTGGCATTCAAAGCAATAACCGTATCCCAGGCGTGTGACGATACATTTTCCATATTCTCCGACTTTCTTGCGCAGCCGGGTGATGTTTACATCAATGGTGCGGTCGAGTACATACACTTCTTCTTGCCAGACTTTCGCTAAAATATCTTCGCGGGAAAATACACGTCCTTGATTTTGCAATAGGAGCAGCAGAATTTCAAATTCTTTTTTGGTCAGAGAGACTTCAATACCGTCAATACTCACTTTCTTTTTGGTCATATCCAGTACGAGGCCTTTATAAACCAGTTGCTGCGGAGTATCTTTCTCGTCACCCGATGCTGTGCGACGTAGCACGGCCTTGACGCGTACCATTACTTCGCGCAGGGAGAAAGGTTTTGAAATGTAATCGTCAGCTCCCAAATTAAAGCCGGTCACTGTGTCGTTTTCTGTATCTTTGGCAGTAATGAAAATAATAGGAATAGTGGCGGTGGCTTTATTCTTTTTGAGCATACTTGCCATCTTGAAACCTGAGATCTCACCCATCATGACATCCAGCAAAAGGAGGTCGTATTTGGTGAGATCCATTTTTAAGGCTTCTTCGGCAGAGTTGGCAGTATCTACCAAGTATCCTTCGTTTTCCAAGTTGAATTTAAGAATCTCGCAGAGATCCTCTTCGTCATCAACTACTAAAATGCGGTAATCATTCATGTCGTTCCTCTTTTTATTTAATACAAAACTAATCTTTTCTTGTTTCGCATTGCAAAGATGGAGCGTTTTTATTACTATTTAATGAAACAAATATTACAAATCTGTTACATTGTAGGTATGGTAAACTCACCGGCAACCGGAACACTCATTTGATGCCGTATTTCACTTTCGCTCTTGCCATGACCTAAAAGAAACATCAGTTTTGTAAGGACGGACTCTACTGTGCTGTCATACCCGCTGATTACTCCGGCATCGAGCAGGTGAAGTCCTGTTTCATATCTTTCCATCTCCACGCTTCCCGTAGAACATTGGGAAATATTGATAATGACGATGCCACGGTCGGTAGCTTCTTTCAGTAAGTCGATGAACCAAGGCTTTTGTGGGGCATTGCCCGAACCGTATGTTTTAAGCACCACAGCCCGCAACCCGGGAGTATGAAGGATGTTCCGTATCATATTTTCCTGAATGCCGGGGAAAAGTGTCAGGATGATGACATTGGTGTCATACAGATAATGGGGTTTCAGGGACACATTGGGATTGGCTTTATGAATGCGGTCATACTCATACTTAATATGAATACCGGCTGTGGCAAGTGACGGATAATTATATGAACGGAAAGCATTGAAGTTTTCCGCATTAATTTTTGTTGTCCGGTTGCCGCGAAGCAGATGGTTTTCAAAGAAGATACATACTTCGGGAACGATGGCCGTACCATCGGGATGTTTGGCGGCGGCAATTTCAATGGAAGTGATAAGATTTTCCTTACCGTCGGTACGCAACATGCCAATGGGGAGCTGGCTGCCTGTCAGGATGACCGGTTTGCTTAGGTTCTCCAACATGAAACTAAGGGCGGAAGCGGTGTATGCCATGGTGTCTGTTCCGTGAAGAATGACAAAACCGTCAAAGTTATCATAATTGTAAGTGATGATTTTTACCAGTTTTGCCCATAAAGAAGGTTCCATGTCGGAAGAATCGATGGGAGGATTGAACTGATAGGAAGAGATGCGGTAATTGAAACGCTTTAACTCCGGGACATTCTCTTGAAGTTGGTCGAAATTGAAGGCTTCTAAAGCACCTGTTTCAGGATTCTCAATCATACCGATTGTACCGCCGGTGTATATTAGCAAAACGGAAGGATATTCACTCTTTATCATAAGTATGTCTTATTGAATTATGGCACAAAGATAGTGAATATGTGGAAATATGGCAAAAGTAAGATGGAGAAATAACAAAATGTTTTTGCTGTTTCTCCATGCATTCATTTAAGTGGTGCCTTTCTTACTCATCGTTTAATGCTTTGAGCAGCTTGTCGGTTGCTTTTTCTGCATCTCCTTTTTCATCGCCTAGCAGTGTGACGAACTTGCTTCCGATGATTGCTCCTGCTGCATTGGCGGAGGCTGTTTCGAACGTCTGTTTATTTGATATTCCGAAACCTATCATTCGTGGGTTACGCAAATTCATGGCTGCAATGCGTTGAAAATATGCTTGCTTTTGTGCACCGAAATCTTTCTGTGCACCGGTAATGGCTGCCGAGGATACCATATAGATAAATCCGTCTGTATGTTCGTCAATCAGCCGAATGCGTTCCTCGCTCGTTTCGGGTGTAATCAGCATAATGACTTTTATATCATATTTCTCTGCAATGGGTCGAAACTCATTCATGTAATCTTTAAAGGGAAGATCGGGAATGATTACTCCGTCGATGCCAATCTCTTTGCAGGTGAGGCAGAAGTTCTCGAAGCCGAATTGCATGATGGGGTTTAAATATCCCATTAAAACAAGAGGGATTTGTACTTCGTGGCGAATGTCTCTCAGTTGGTTGAAAAGGAGCTGTAGGGTCATACCGTTTTTCAATGCCTGCGTTGCGGCATGCTGGATAACGGGGCCGTCTGCCATCGGGTCGCTGAAAGGAATGCCTATTTCAATCATATCGACTCCCTTGCCTGCCAGCGTTTTAATCACGTTTGCAGTACCATCAGAGGTAGGATAACCGGCGCAAAAATAGATGGATAAGATATCCTTTTGCTTTGTGCTGAATAAATTATTAATTCTGTTCATTCTATGTTAGATTTGATTTGTTCAATAAATGTGTTTAATAACTCTGCATCTTTTTTGCCCGGAGAAATTTCGAATCCGCTATTGAGATCGATGCCTGCCCATGCAGGGTGGCGGAACTCTTTCAGAGCATGCAGGCTGTCGGGCTTTAGTCCGCCGCTCAGCAGAAAGGGGGTGGAACCGTGATACGCCGAAAGCATTTGCCAGTCGAATGTTTTTCCCGAACCGCCAAAGCCGGTACAGGCTGTGTCGAACAGAAAGTAGTCGCAAACACTTTCATAGCAGGCGGTAGGTTTCAAATCACTCGTTCCGGCAATGGAGAAAACTTTGATAACACCTAGTCCGGCACGTTTCAGGTTGAGGCATTGTTCGGGAGTTTCTCTTCCGTGTAATTGGATGTAATGAAGACCGAATTCATCTGCTTTTTGCAATATGACGGGTGTCTTTTCGTTGACAAATACGCCTACGCGTTTACATTGTTCCGGCAGGTAAGCCGGACGGCAGGAGACATAACGGCTCGAATGGGGGAAAAAGATAAACCCCATCCAGTCCGGACCGGCCTGTTCTACCCGGCGAATATTGTCGGGCTCACGCATACCACATACTTTTACAATCATTTTCTGATGTGTTTTTATAACAGACTGATAAACTCTTTCAATGCATCTCCCGGTTGAGGGGCCTTCATGAAATTCTCTCCAATCAAGAAGCCTCGAAAACCGGCTGCACGTAATTGCCGGACGGTCTGTGGGCTGGAAATGCCGCTTTCGGAAACAAGTAATATTTCTTTAGGTAACTTCTCTGCCAGTCGGAAGGAGTTTTCCACGTCTGTATGGAAAGTTCCCAGATTGCGGTTGTTCACTCCCACCATATCGATGTTGTCTTCTATGTATTCCAATTCTTGTTCACTATGAATTTCGAGTAAAACTTCCAGTCCCAGTTCGTGTGCTTTGGCGGCCAACATTCTGCATTGCTCTTTCCGGAGTGCGGCAGCAATGAGCAATATTGCATCCGCCCCTACGATGCGGGCTTGATAGAGCTGGTATTCGTCTATAATGAAATCTTTACGCAGAATGGGAAGCTGCACTTTGGAGCGCACAGTACGGATGTCTTTCAGATTACCGCCAAAAAACTTTTCATCTGTCAGGATAGAGAGGGCGGATGCCCCTGCCGCTTCATAGGCGGGAGGAATGATATCAGCTTGTGCGTTTTCTTTTATCCAGCCCTTGGAGGGTGAACGGCGTTTAAACTCGGCAATGATGCCGGAAGGGGATGCCGAAAGGCAGGCACGCATACTTATTCGTGGCATGGGGGCATTGCAGTTGTTTATCAGCAGTTCTTGATGGATGGCTGCTTTTTGCTGTTCGATTTCAAACTGTTTATGGGCAATAATTTCGTCTAATATATCTGTCATAGCTTTTACCTTATATATATATGTGTGATTGATTTGTATCTTGTATTTCTTGCGCCGGATGGTCAACTGTTTAATTCGATAAACTGTTTTAATGTTTTCAGTGCTTTGCCGCTTTCAAGTGATTCACGGGCAATGGCAACACATTCCTCTATCGGTTTGGCCGGTTCCATGGCTTGGATAGCGAAAGAGGCATTAATCAGTACACAGTCGGTCTGTGCTTTGGTGGCATGGTTCTGCAATACATTATCGAAGATACAGGCAGCTTCCCGGGGAGTTGTACCGCCATAGAGTTCCTCTTGGCGGGCGAGAGAAAAACCGAGTTCCGATGGCTTGTAAATGGTTTCATAACGATTGGTCATTACTTTAAACTCATCTGTGAGGGAGATTTCGTCATATCCGTCCAGGTTATTGACTACGGCAAAACCGATACCGAGCTTTTGAAATACGTTGGTGTAAAGGCGCATTTGGGGAAGGTCTGCCACACCCAGCAATTGGTAAGAGGGCAGGCAAGGATTGACCAATGGCCCGAGAAGATTGAAGATAGTCCGCACTTGTAGGGCTTTGCGTACCGGCCCGACGCTTTTCATGGCGGGATTGAACAGTTGGGCGTGCATATACACCATGCCACATTCTTCCATACTGCGGGTAAGTATTGATGGGTCATTGGTAAATTTAACCCCATGTTGCTCCATTACGTTACTTGCTCCGCTTATGGAGGTTGCACCGTAATTTCCATGTTTTGCTACATGGTATCCGGCACCGGCAACAATAAAGCAAGCGCAGGTAGAGATATTGAACGTATTCTTTCCGTCTCCCCCCGTACCTACAATGTCGATAGGCTTGTAGGCAGAAAAGTCTATGGGTACTCGGGTTGTAAGCAGCGCTTCACGAAAACCGATGAGTTCTTCTACCTTGATGCCGCGCATCTGGAATACAGTGAGCAGGGCGGCTATCTGTGAGTCATTATATCTGCCTTTGGTGATATTGAGCAGTAAGTTTTTCGCTTCTTCGCGGGTCAGTTCCTCATGGTTGAAGAGGCGTGATAATATAGCTTTCATATCGTTTGAATGATTACTTTTATGCATTTAGGAAATTAGCGATTATTGTTTTTCCATCCGGGGTCAGTACAGATTCGGGATGGAATTGGATTCCATGTACATCATATTCTTTATGTTTGAGTGCCATGATATATCCTTCCCGGCTCACAGCCGTTACTTCCAGACAGTCGGGGAATCCGTTTGTGTCTACCACCCATGAGTGATATCTTCCGACGGGCACTTCCTGTGGCAGTCCTCTGAATATATAATCGTCTTTTTCTATGGTTATCGGTGTTTGTACTCCGTGAAAGACTTCACTCAGGTTGGTCAGTTTGGCTCCGAATACTTCTCCGATGGCCTGTTCTCCCAAACATACGCCGAGAATCGGCTTCTTTCCTGCATAAGTCCGGATGACATTCGGCAGCAGTCCGGCTTCGGAGGGGATTCCCGGCCCCGGTGAAAGAATTATTTTATCAAATACCTCCAACTCTTCCGGTAGGAAGGCATCATTGCGCACGACGGTGACTTCCGCACCGAGCTCTTTTACCAAATGACTTAAGTTGTAGGTGAATGAGTCGTAGTTGTCTATAATTACTATTTTCATACTAGAGTGTCTTTTTACATTTGTTCTGCCAGGAGAATTGCTTTTTTAAGTGCTCCCAGTTTATTGTTTACTTCTTGCAGTTCATATTCTTCGTTGCTTTTTGCTACAATTCCGCCTCCGGCTTGAAACCAAAGTTCATTGTTCCGGCTGACGAAGGTGCGGATAGTGATTGCCTGATTCAGTGTACCGTTTAGTCCGATGAACCCGATACAGCCACCGTAGGCTCCACGGCTGTGCGGCTCATATTGGCTGATGAGTTGCATCGCCTTTACTTTAGGGGCTCCACTCAGGGTACCGGCCGGAAATGTGTCGATGAATGTTTTGATGGGATTGGCATTTTGATTCAGTTCACCGCTGACACGGCTCACCAGATGAATGACATGACTGTAATACTGAGGTTCTTTATAGAATTCTACTTGCACATCTTTACAGTTACGGCTCAGGTCGTTGCGTGCCAAATCTACCAGCATCACGTGTTCGGCATTTTCTTTCGGGTCGGCAAGTAAGGCAGCCGTGAGTTCGGCATCTGTTTGCTTGTCTCCGCTGCGGCGGGTTGTTCCTGCAATGGGGTCGATGGTGGCACGGCCTCCTTCTATTTTGCAATGTGTTTCGGGAGATGAACCGAAGATACGGAATCCGCCAAAGTCGAAATAAAACAAATAAGGTGAAGGATTGATACTCCGCAATGCGCGATAGAGTTTGAAGTCATCACCTTCATAACGCTGGATGAACCGACGCGAGAGAACGATTTGGAACACATCACCACGCATGCAGTGGCCTATGCCTTTCCGGATATTTGCCTTATGCTCCTCATCGGTCAGCGTGCTGGTCGTTTCGCCTATGGCGTGGAAATCGTAGGTCGTATAGTTGCGGTTATGGATGGCTTTTTCTATATAGTCGAGATGGGTCTCCTCATGGTCCTGAAGCATTTCAAGCAGAAGCATTTCATTGCGGAAATCATTAAAGACAATCAGATACTTATATAAGATATAGAGCATTTCGGGAGCGTCATTTTTGGGGTCGCGACTGTCTTTTACATCAATATGCTCAAAATAGCGCACTGCATTGAAAGTGGTGTAGCCATACAGACCGCAATAATGATTGTATTCTCCGCTTACTTTAAAATGGTTCAGAAAATCGGTTATGACATAATCTACCTTGTAGCCGTCGGTAATGGTATGCTCTTCTGTGCTGCCGTCGGGGTAAGTGGTGGTGGCGACTCCATGGTTGATGCCGATGCTGGCAATGGGGTTCAGTCCGATAAAGGAACGGTTATTTTCGCTTCCGTGATAGTCGGAGCTTTCCATCAGTGCACTTTGTGGGAAGATGTCGCGTACTTTCAGGTAAGTGCTTACCGGAGTATGAAGGTCACCCAACATCGTCTTGTGCTTAGTTGTATAAGTAAATGTTTTCATTATCTTGCTTCTTCCGGTTTGTTATTCAAATAAGTTTCTGTATCCTTGTCTCCCCGTCCCGAAACGGTAAGTACCACTACATCTTCGGGGCGGAAGTGCATCTTGTCGAGTGCACCCAGTGCATGAGCCGATTCCAACGCCGGAATGATACCTTCCAGGCGGGTCAGTTCAAATGCGGCTCGTATGGCCTCATCATCATTGATAGCCAGAACCATAGCCCGCTTCTGTTGGGCAAGGTTGGCATGCATGGGGCCTATACCCGGATAATCCAGTCCCGCAGAGATAGAATAAGGTTCTTCTATCTGTCCGTCCTCGTTCTGGATGACCAATGTTTTTGCTCCGTGTATGATTCCCATCTTTCCCAGTTGGATAGTAGCTGCCGACATCCCTGTCTCTATGCCTTTCCCGCCGGCTTCGGCCAATACGATTTGCACACGTTCGTCATCGATATAGTGAAAAATAGTACCGGCAGCATTGCTTCCTCCACCCACGCAGGCCATCAGATAATCGGGATAGTCACGACCTTCGTGCTCTTTCAGTTGTTTCCTGATTTCTGCACTAATGACAGATTGCAGTCTTGCTACCATGTCGGGATAAGGATGAGGCCCTACCGTAGAGCCGATTACATAATATGTATCGGTGGGGTGACAACACCAGTCTCGAATCGCTTCATTGGTAGCGTCCTTCAGTGTCATGTTGCCCGATGTGACAGGGCGGACCTCAGCTCCCAGCATTTTCATTTTCTCTACATTGACATGTTGGCGTTCTACATCGGTTTTACCCATATAAACAATGCATTGCATATTCATCAGTGCACAAACGGTTGCGGTTGCCACTCCGTGCTGACCGGCTCCGGTCTCGGCGATGATGCGGCTTTTCCCCATACGCTTGGCAAGTAATACTTGCCCGATGGCATTATTTATTTTGTGTGCTCCTGTATGATTCAGGTCTTCACGTTTCAGATATATTTTACAGCCGTACTTTTCGCTTAGCCGACGGGCAAGATAGAGCGGGGAAGGGCGTCCCACATAGTGGCGCAACAAATCATTGAATTCTTGTTTGAAGTCTTCACTATCCAATACATTTAAATAGGCGTTTCTCAGTTCCTCTACGCAGCGGTGAAGAATCTCGGGGATATAGGCTCCTCCGAACTCGCCGTAATAACCTTCATTGTTTACTTGATAAGTTTTCATTGTGATTGATGTATTTAATTTCTTGTAATTTGCATAAACGAAAAAAGGCCTGTCGTAAGTACGACAGGCCTTCATCTGAATATCCTTTTAGAATGCTAAGTATATACACACGGTCTGGTTCTCTTACGACTTATTCAGTTGCAAGGGACGCCACCAATATGTATTTACTAATATTCTTTTCATTTTTTCTGTTTCTAATTCGGTGCAAATGTAATCGTTTTGATTTTATCTCCAAAGAAAAACTTACTTTTTTTTCTATTTATTGGTAACTTCGTTCAATTTGCCTTTAACCACTTCGGCCTGTTGGTTCATTTTTTCCATCACTTCGCCACCTACTCTTTCTGCTTTATGCTTGGCTCGGTGTGCGAAATCATACGCATCTTCTTCCAAGTCCTGAATAGTATCATAAAGGTCTCTTCTCAGTTTGCGTCCTCTATTGCTGTGGGCAAAACAACTCAATGCACTGCCGACCAACGCACCCAGCGCCAGTCCGACGAAAAATTTTCCATTACTCATAATCTTATTCATTTAATTGGTTTTATCTATGAACATTTCGGCTGTGTGAATGGTTTTTAATGCATCAGTTAATAAATCATTAAAAAGGAAATAAGATGAAACGTAAACTTTGGATAAGAATAGGAGCGGTGGTATTGGCTGCGTTATTGTTGTGGTGGCTCTTTTGGGCTATATTGATTGACGAGGATGAGAACGAGCAGGGCTTACCGGAAACAGAACAAATAGAGGCAGTGGATTAATTCCCTGCCTTTTCCTGTTCTTTTTCGGAAATATTCTGTATATTCGCCTGTTGATTTTCTGTAAAAGCGTAATAGTATAAAAAGTAATAACAATGAAAACAATGAATTATTCTATAATCCGATGCATCTGTGCATTGGTGTTGGGCGTATTATTGGTAGCATGGCCCGAAGCTGCCATTCTGTATCTGGTAATTACCATCGGAGTTTTGTTTCTGGTGCCCGGCTTATTTTCTGTCTTTGGTTATCTCACCCATGGCAAGCAGAATGGGATGTCTTTTCCCATAGCCGGACTGGGTAGTCTGCTGTTCGGCCTTTGGCTGATGATTATGCCGGCATTCTTTGTCGGTATCCTGATGTATGTGTTGGGAGCTGTTCTTGTGTTGGCAGGTGTCAGCCAGATTGTAAACTTGTCTGCCGCCCGCAGTTGGACGGTTGTGCCGGGAGGTTTCTTTATTGTTCCCGTATTGGTACTTATTGCGGGCATTGTTGTTCTGTTTAATCCGTTTACGGCTGCCACTGTGCCTTTCATCATATTGGGAGTCAGCAGCATTGTTTATGGACTTTCGGACTTGGTGAACATTATTCGTTTTCGTCAGAAGAAAGACATCCACACCCCTGTGATAGAGGATGTGACCCCTATTGAAGAGATTTAAACTTAATATATTTATGAAAAAACGACTGAACTACTTATTGATTGTATTATGCTTATTGATTGCTTCTGCGTGTAAAAATGGGGCTGTTACCGCAGACTCAGGCAAAGATGAAGGCGCCGGAGGCTGTGAAGGAGAAAAGGCAAAAGCTATTTTGTGGGTGGATTATAAAAAGGGGCGTCCTATCCCTCGCGGAGTTGCTATCAAAACAGTAAAGGTGCGTGCCAAAGTGTTTGCCGATGGCAGTGTAAAAGTGCTTTCTTTCTGTAAGAAACAGTCTTTCAGAGTGGAAGACTACTTGCTGAAGAGATTGAAAGTTTACCGAATCCGGGACTGGGCATTTGAAGGGAATTATATTCAGGCCGGCGAGCAATATTTGCAGTTACGGTATATTCCTTCCTGGATGAAGTAGTAAATAACCATTCATGACGTACTCTGTCAGCGTACAATGCTTCCGTTTCCTCTTTTATTAATGAAAGGAAAATATACATGAACCACGGCCGTGGTTAACTTTAACCACGACTGTGACTAAGTCTAACCACGGTGGTGAGCAGGCTTAACCACGGCCGTGGTTAAGCTATCGCAATAGGCTTTTCCAAGCTATGCATTACTTTATTCTATACTCTCCCTGTATTGCTTCGGCGACATCCCCGTATATCGTTTGAAATACTTTCCAAAGAAAGAAATGTCGGGGAAATTGAGTGAGTAAGCTATTTCCTGAATGGTCATATCTGTCGACTTTAGTTTGGCTTGTGCATCGGTAATAACCAGTTTGGCTATAATGTCCGTCACCGTTTTGCCTGTCACCTTATTTACAGTGGTACTGAGGTGTTGGGGAGAAACGTGCAACAAATCTGCATAAAAAGAAACACTTCGTTCGTTGATATAGTGCTTGATGATATATTGTACAAGCCGTTTCACAATCTCTTCCCCCCGGTTGAAAGAGCGTTTGTCTGTTTCTGTGTTTTGATGGATGCTGCCTACCCCGTGCAGAATGGTCAGCAACATGGTACTGACTAACTCTTTGGTGGGTTGCTCGTCGACTCGTCCCATTTTTATCAATAGCATAAAATAATCCTGAAACAACGCCGTTATCCGGGGTTGCAATGAGATGACCGGCATTTCAATCAGAGCCGAGAGATAATTCATGGTAGAGTTGAAAAAGTTGGCGCCATTCAATAGTTCTTTATTGAATCCTGCCAGAAATAACCGACAGTCATGACTCTGCCGGATGACATGTACAAAGGTGTCGGGCAGGATAGTGACAATATCATTCTCCTTTATTTTGTGTTCGGACAAGTGGATAGTCATGTCACACTCACCACGCAGGCAAAGAATAAACAGACAACCATTCATACGCTGTGGGTAGTGGTAGATACGTCCGAAAGCACCGGTTATGTCAATTTCTGCTATGAAATCTTTGTTCGGTTTAAAGATGTTAATGTCGTCTGTGTACTTCATAAAAATAAAGAAGATTTTGGTTATACACCACAAATATAGGGCAGTTTAAGCAGATTACAAAGAAAATGCTTAAAAATAGACTAATATATCTTACTGTTAGCACTTGTGCACATTTAATAAATGTGAGAACTTTGCATCCGAAAACAAATGTGAAGATTAACAGTATGAAATGTAGAAAATTGTCTATTGTGGCAGTGAGTGTGGTGTTGTTCTGTTCATGTGGACAGCAACCTGCTCAGGAACGAGGACCCCGCCCGGTGAAGTTGGCGGAAGTGGCGTTGTTAAACAAAATTGAGAAATCCTATTCAGGCGTAGTGTCGCCCGACCAATTCAGTGACCTTGCGTTTAAGATGTCCGGCCCGCTGGTGGCTATGAATGTACTCGAAGGGCAGAGAGTGAAAAAGGGAGATGTAGTGGCTGAAATTGACCCGACAGACTATAAGTTGGACTATGATGCAAAGAGAGCTTCGTTTCAGAAAGCGGCATCGCAGATGCAACGTGCAGAAAAGCTGTTGATGAAAAATGCCATATCCATGCAGGAGTTTGAAACGACTCAGGCATCTTACACCAATGCGAAGTCTGCATTCGAAAATGCACAGAATACATTGAACGATACAAAGTTGCGTGCACCGTTTGATGGATTTATCCAAAAGAAATATGTGGAAAACTACCAGCGTGTACAACCGGGACAAGGTGTGGTTTGTCTGGTTAACCCCACTAAATTGCAAGTGGAATTTACCATCCCTGAAACAAATATTGCTTACGTCACTTCTCACGGAAGTATTTTTGTGGAATTTGATGCTTATAAAGGCAAGCTGTTTCAAGCAAAGGTGAAAGAGTATGTGGAAGCATCGCAAGACGGTGCCGGAGTTCCTGTGTTCCTCTATATTGACGACCCTGAATTTGATTTGAAGAAATACCAGGTGTCGGTGGGCTTTTCGTGCCGTGTGGTAGTTAATATTGAAAATGAAACGGTAAAAGAAGGAATCACGGTTCCGTTGTCTGCCGTAGTATTTGATAATACTCTGAATAATAAGATTGTATTCATTTATAATCCGTCTACTCAGAAAGTAGAGAAACGTAAGATTTATGACGAAGGAACCATTGTGGGACGTAATGATTTAATTGTGAGCGGAGAGGTGAAGGCCGGTGAGCAAGTGGTGGCCGCGGGAGCTTCTTATCTCGTAGACGGCCAGCAAGTTAAAATATTAACCGAATAAAAGAGGAGAGGACGAATCATGAATATTCCAAAATATTCTCTGGAGAACCGGAAGGTTATCTACTTTTTTCTGGCTATCTTATTGATAGGTGGAGTTATCTCCTTCTTTAAGTTGCCGAAGAAAGAGGATGCGCCTTTCGTGATAAAGACGGCGGTTCTTGTTACCCAATATCCGGGTGCGAATCCGCATGAAGTGGAGAAATTGATAACCGAACCGATTGAACGTGAGATTCAGTCAATGACTGATGTATATCAGATTAAATCGGAATCTTACTTCGGATTGTCTAAGATTTCTATAGAGTTGCAACCTACTATCGACCCTGATTATATGCCGGTGAAGTGGGATGAGTTGCGTCGTAAGGTGGCAAACATCCAGCCGAAATTGCCTGGCGGTGCATCTACTATCACGGTGAACGATGACTTTGGCGATGTGTATGGTATTTATTATGCACTGACAGCCGACGAGGGCTTTTCATACAAGGACCTGCGTGACTGGGCACAGCGTATCCGTACGCAGCTTACCCCGATTGAGGGTGTGCAGAAGGTGATGCTCTATGGTGAGCAGACGGAAGTAATTAATGTGAAGATATCTACTTCCAAGTTGTCGTCTTTGGGCATTGACCCGACTTCTATTATGGGGATTCTGCAAAAACAGAATGTACAAGTCAATACGGGAGATATCGCTACTGATATTTACCAGTTGCGCTTGCGCACAGAAGGTACTTATACCAGCCTTGAAGATATTGAGAACCAACTGATTGTCAGCAAAGATGGACGTGAAGTGCGTTTAGGAGATATTGCAACGGTGGAACGCGGCTATTATGACCCGCCTTCAACACTGATGCGTGTCAATGGCAAACGTGCCATCGGTATCGGCGTAGCCAGTGGCGCAAAGGATAATGTGGTGGCTGTTGGTAAAGCGGTGGATAAAAGTTTGTCGGAGATAGAACAATTGTTGCCTATCGGTATTGAGTTGTCTTCTCTTTATCCTGAAGATAAAATTGCGGATGAAGCCAATAACGGATTTATTCTCAATTTGATAGAGTCGTTGGTTATTGTGATTCTGATTATCTTTGTAGTGATGGGCTCGCGTGCCGGTATGCTGATTGGTAGTTCGCTGTTGTTCTCTGTAGGAGGTACCTTGCTTATCATGTTGATGTGGGGAGTGGGCTTGAACCGTACTTCTTTGGCTGCATTTATCATTGCCATGGGTATGCTGGTGGATAATGCCATCGTGGTGACGGATAATGCCCAAATCGGTATCAAGCGCGGAAAGTCTCGCTATCTCTCTCTGATAGAAGGCGCCATCAAGCCGCAATGGGCATTGCTGGGAGCGACTTTTATTGCCATTTGTTCGTTCCTGCCGTTGTATCTGGCTCCTGCATCGGTGGCTGAGATTGTAAAACCGCTATTTATCGTGTTGGCTGTTTCGCTGGGCTTAAGTTGGATTTTGGCTTTATGCCAGACTACGACTTTCGGAAACTTTATCTTGAAAGAGGCTACTCCCGGCAGTGAAGGCAAAGACCCGTACGATACCAAAATCTATCATAAGTTTGAGAAGCTTCTGACTTTGCTGATTAAGCGCCGTTTTATAACACTGACTACTGTGTTTGTTACTTTGGTGCTTTCGCTGGTCATCATGGCAGTCATGCCTCAGAGTTTCTTCCCGAAGATGAACAAACCTTATTTCCGTGCCGACTTGGTATTTCCGGAAGGTTTCAGCATTCATGCGGTAGACGAAGATGTGATGAAAGTGGAAGATTATCTGAAGAAGAATGAGAAAGTGAAGTCTTATTCTGTAACTTTAGGCGGCACCCCGCTGCGTTACTACCTGGCAAGTTCTTCTTTCGGTCCGAAGTCCAACTATGCCAATGTAATGGTGGAGACAAAGAATCCTGAGGATGCAGCCGAAGTGGAGCAGCAGTTCTATGAACACATGACTCAGAATTTCCCGAATATCATTACCCGTTCGGCATTGTTTGCGTTGTCACCGGTGCCCGAAGCTGCCATTGAAATCGGATTTATCGGTGAGAATCCGGATACGCTGACCGCCTTGGTGGAGCGTGCAAAGAAGATTGCACACGAATGTGATATGGTGACGGATATACGCTCTAACTGGGGCGATAAGGTGCCGGTATGGAAACCGATGTTTTCACAACAGAAAGGATTGCGCCTTGGCATTACCCGCCAACAGGTTGCCAATTCATTCCGTACGGCTACCAATGGTCTGCCGTTGGGCGAATATCGTGAGGGAGATATTTCACTTCCTATCCTGTTGAAGGATGAAGATGCGGAAAGTATGAACCTGAATGATGTGAAGAGTGTTCCGGTATTCAGTACGAAAGGAAACTCTGTGAAGGTGGAGCAAGTGATTGACAATTTTTCGTTGGGGTATGATTATAATGTAGTGCGTCGTTTCAACCGTGAACGTTGCATGATGATGCAGTGTGAGCCGAAACGCGGTGCCAATACGATGGCTGCCTTTAAGCAGGTGTTGGCAGCCGTACAGGAACAGATGCAGTTGCCCGAAGGCTATAAGATGAAATACTTTGGTGAACAGGAGACACAAGATGTAAGTAATGCAGCTTTGGCAAAAAATATTCCGGTGACATTCTTGTTGATTTATGTTGTTTTGTTGTTCCTTTTCCCGAGCAACTATCGCAAGCCGGTATTGATTATGCTGATGCTGCCGTTGGTGTTCATCGGTGTGGTATGGGGACTGTTGCTGTTCGGTAAATCGCTTGACTTTTTTGCCATTTTGGGCTTATTGGGCTTGATTGGTATGAATATCAAGAATGCGATTGTACTGGTAGACGAAATCGGCCTTCAACTGAAAGACGGCAAAGGGGCGGTACCTGCTGTGGTTGAGGCTACCAAGACACGTATTGTTCCGGTAACTATGGCATCGGGAACTACCATTTTAGGTATGCTTCCTTTGCTGGGTGATGCGATGTTTGCTGGTATGGCGGCTACCATTATGGGTGGTTTGTTTGTATCGACCATTCTCACCATCTTCGTGCTTCCGGTGACTTATTGTATATTCTTTAAAATCAGAGCAGACAGATAATGAAAACAAACTTTATATATATACTTGGAATGGTGTGCTTGTCCGGTACGGTTTCGGCTCAGACTACCGTAAATTATACGGAGTTCGAACAGAAGGTGTTGGATTATAGCCAGACTTTAAAGCAGAGTGTAGCACAACGTACTGCTATGCAGAAAGCAATGAAAGCCGCGAAAACCGCTTTCTTCCCCGCAGTAGATGCAACGGGAAGTTATCAGTATCGCATCAATAAATATGATATGGATTTTGGCGGAATGGCTGTTCCTATGGAGCATGATTCTTACAGTGCCGAAGTGGGAGTTGCCCAACCTATTTATGCAGGAGGAAGTATTTATCATACTTACAAGGCATCACAAATCCAGTCTCGGATAGCTGATAAATCGGTAGATTTGACCACCGATAATCTTATCTACGCCGCAGAAGCCAGTTATTGGGGAACTGCGGCTCAGAAGGAGATGTATCAAACGATGTGTCAGTATGTAGAAATTATCGGTCAGTTGACTAAAGTGTTACAAGATAAGTATGATGACGGCTATATCAGTAAAACAGATTTGATACAAATGCAGACTCGCCTGAAAGAGGCTGAGTTGCAACGTTCCAGCAGTTATCAGTCTTATCAGATAGCTTTGCAGAACATGAATGTGCTGATGGGCTTGGAACCGGATAACGAAGTCGGTCTGCTTGATTCCATTTTTGTCGAGTTGCCTCTGCCTGCTTATATCGGTGCCGATGCTGCGCTGAATGTCCGCCCTGATTACGCCATTTCTCAGTTGGATGTGGATTATCAAAAAAGACAGGTCAGCCTGGCTGCTGCAAAGTATAATCCGTCTTTGTCTATTGGCTTTAAAGAGACTTGGGGCACACAAATGTTGAACATTTCAGGCGAAACAATGTTTAATAGTAATGTGTATGCCTCTGTCAAGTTGCCACTGTTCCATTGGGGAGCGCGATTTAAGTCGACGGCTGCACAAAAAGCGATTTTACTTGGCAAGCAGTATGCTTTGCAAGATAAACAAGACCAAATCACGAAAGAAGTAGCTAAAGCATGGACTAGTCTGACTGAAAATACCCGTCAGATAGACATTGCTAAAGAAAACTGCAAGTTAGCAGAAGAGAATTTGGATTTGAATACATTTAGTTATACAGAAGGTAAGCTGACTATTCTGGATGTACTTTCTGCACAGTTGACTTGGGTACAGGCATATACAAACCTCATCCAGTCTTATTATGAGCAGAAAATAGCATTGGCAGATTATAGGAAAGCCACCGGTATAAGGTATTTAGGACAGAAATAAGTAATTTCAGACCAAAATCTTATAATTTAAAATGCCACTTTAAAGCAGGTTTGGATTATCTTTGCATCCAAATCTGCTTTTTTTCTTATATATGAATACATTATGAAGAAATTGTTACTTTTGACATGGATATTCGTATGTATGGCAGGCATGGCTTATGCAACTCCCGGACATAGTGAGTTGTTTGAGTTGCCAACAGATACGATACAACACAAAGACAGCACGGTACAGAAAAGAAGCTTCTTCAATAAGTTTCTTGACTACTTTAATGATGCGAACAAAAACAAGAAGCATAAAAAGTTTGACTTCAGTATTATCGGCGGGCCTCATTATAGTACGGATACCAAGTTGGGACTTGGACTGGTGGCTGCCGGGCTTTACCGCTCGGACAGGAATGATACTATCCTTCCTCCTTCCAATGTTTCTTTATTCGGCGATGTGTCTACGGTAGGTTTTTATCTACTGGGAATTCGTGGCACCCATATCTTTCCGCAAGATAAATACCGTTTGGATTATACTTTATACTTCTATTCTTTCCCTTCCAAATTCTGGGGAATGGGATATGACATGGGAAATGTGGATGCCAACGAAACGGATATGGACCGTTGGCAGGCACAGATAAAGGCCAGCTTCTTGTTTAAGTTGACGGATAATTTATATTTGGGACCGATGGTGGCTTACGATTATGTGCGTGGAAAGAATTTGGAACGTCCCGAATTGATGGAAGGGATGGATTTGACTACCACCAATTATGGGGCCGGCTTTTCCTTGGTGTACGATTCGCGTGATGTGTTGACCAATCCGCATAAAGGATATTACTTGAACTTATCGCAATGTTTCCGTCCCAAGTTTATGGGGAATGATTATGCTTTCAGTACCACTGATTTGCGAACCAGTTACTATCATCCTGTTTGGAAAGGCGGTTTGCTTGCCGGAGAGTTTAGAGGTGTGTTTAATTTCGGCAATCCCTCTTGGTCAATGATGGCTTTGCTGGGAAACTCTTACTCTATGCGTGGCTATTATGAAGGCCGTTACCGTGATAAACATAAAATGGAAGGGCAGATAGAATTGCGCCAGCATATTTGGAAGCGTAATGGTATAGTGGCATGGATTGGTGCGGGAACGGTATTTAATAAGTTCAGTGCACTGCGTGCCAATCATGTCTTGCCCAATTATGGCATCGGATACCGTTGGGAATTTAAGAAGAATGTGAATGTCCGTCTTGATTATGGATTTGGAAAGAACGGACAATCAGGATTTTTATTTAATATAAATGAAGCGTTTTAAAGAGATTTATCAATGGTGTTGTGAGCCGGAACAATTATTCTTTCTGTTTATAATTGTATTGGCTATTCCTAATGTGGCATTGTTTTTCACAGAGCAAATGCCTTTATTGGCACGTATATGCAATATAGTTTTGCCGGTATCGGTATATTGGATGGTGATGACGCTGAGCCGGAAGCCGGGAAAGATGATATGGATATTGTTCCCCTTTGTCTTTTTTGCCGCTTTTCAGTTGGTTTTGCTTTACCTTTTCGGACAGTCTATTATAGCAGTCGATATGTTTCTGAATTTGCTGACAACCAATTCAGGTGAGGCAATGGAGCTGCTGGACAATCTGTTGCCTGCTGTAATCGGTGTGTTTGTGGTCTATTTGCCTACTTTGGCTTTGGGCATTGTTTCGATAACGGGAGACAAGAAGTTGGATTCATGTTTTCTATACCGGCAGAGGAGATATGCCCGGATGGTAATGGGAGTGGGAGTGATTCTGACTGCATTATGTTATGTGGACAATGAAGATTATGAAATGAAGCTCGATATGTATCCGGTCAATGTGTGTTATAATCTGACTTTGGCGATAGAGCGTGCCGGTGAAACGGCCGGTTATCAAGAGAGTTCGAAGGACTTTACGTTTGGTGCACAAGCTACGCATGATAAGGATGAGGCGGAAATATATGTATTGGTAGTGGGGGAGACTGCAAGGGCTTGCAATTTCGGACTGTATGGATATGAACGGAATACCACTCCGCTACTGGATAAAACGGAAGGCCTCGTTGCATTTACAGATGTACTTACCCAATCAAATACAACGCATAAAAGTGTGCCGATGCTTCTGTCGGGAGCTTCTGCCGAAAATTATGACCGTATATATCGGGAGAAAGGTATCATTACCGCTTTTAAAGAAGCAGGGTTTCACACTGCATTCTTTTCCAATCAGCGGCCTAATCATTCTTTTATCGATTTCTTCGGAATGGAGGCGGATGAATGGAAATTTATAAAAGAAGATGTATCTGAGGAGGCGAACATTTCAGATGATGAACTATTGACGTTGGTGGATAAGCAGCTGAATGACGGACACCGGAAGTTGTTTATCGTGTTGCACATGTATGGCTCTCATTTTAATTACAAAGAACGCTATCCTTCAGACATGGCTGTGTTTAGGCCGGATAGCTTGACCGATGCGAAATATGAGAACCGTGAGTATTTATTGAATGCGTATGATAACACAATTCGTTATACGGACAGTTTCTTGGCGTCATTGATTGAAATGTTGCAACGCACGAATGCTTCATCGGCTATGCTTTATACTTCCGACCATGGAGAGGATATTTTTGATGATAGCCGAAAGCTGTTTTTGCACGCGTCTCCGGTACCGTCATACTATCAGTTGCATGTCCCGTTCCTGATTTGGATGTCTGAGGCATATCGTGAAGGAAATCCTGTTCAATATGAGGCAGTGTGCATGAATCGTGAAAAGCCGGTGGCGGGTAATGCATCTGTCTTCCATTCCATGCTGTCTTTGGGTGGCATACAGACTAGCTATAAAGAAGATAGTTTGTCTGTTGCCAGTGAGCGATATGTCGTTCGTCCCCGTTATTACTTGAATGACCATAATCTTCCTAAACCTTTAGATAAAATCGGGTTGGAGAAGAAAGACATTACACAGCTTGAAAAAAGAAACATGATGTATCCATGACAGATGGATGTGTCAAAATCTGAACGCTTCTGTCACATTGTTGTTGACAATAGGGCAGACCGCTTTTATTTTGACATATCCTCATGTACAAGTTTGTTTTTGCACTTTTAAATTTTATCAAGTGCCTGTTCCAAATCGGCCAACAGGTCATCAATATGCTCTGTTCCGATAGATAGCCGTACAGTTCCCGGATAGATTTCCTGCTCCTTGAGTTCTTGCTCATTTAGCTGTGAATGAGTTGTACTTGCCGGATGGATAACCAGTGATTTTACATCCGCTACATTAGCTAGCAAAGAGAATATTTCGAGGCTGTCGATGAATCTATGGGCTTCTGCCTGCCCTCCTTTCACTTCGATTGTAAAGATAGAGCTGGCCCCATGAGGAAAGTAGCGGTTGTATAAGGCATGGTCGGGATGTCCGGGCAATGACGGGTGATTTACTTTTTCCACTTTGGGGTGTTGATTTAAGAATTCCACCACTTTCAGTGCATTCTCTACATGACGCTCCACACGCAAAGAAAGAGTTTCCAGCCCTTGCAGTAGGATAAAGGCATTGAACGGGCTGATAGCTGCTCCTGTATCGCGTAGCAAAATGGCACGGATACGGGTAGCATAAGCCGCTGCTCCTGCCGCATCGATAAAACGGATTCCATGATAACTGGCATCAGCGTCGGTCAGTTGGGAAAATTTGCCTGAGGCTGCCCAGTCAAATCTGCCGGAATCTACAATGACACCTCCCAAAGAAGTACCGTGTCCGCCGATAAATTTAGTTGCCGAATGTACCACGATGTCTGCTCCATGTTCTATGGGGCGGATGAGGTAAGGAGTTCCGAAAGTATTGTCTACAATCAGAGGAATCTGATGACGGTGTGCGATATCTGCTACCGCTTCTATATCGATAATATTGGAATGGGGATTACCCAGACTCTCGATAAACAAAGCCTTGGTATTTTCCTGAATTGCATTTTCAAAATTGGATAAGTCATTCGGGTCGACAAAAGTGGTGGTTATACCATACTCGGGCAGGGTGTGTGCCAACAGATTATAACTTCCTCCATAAATTGTTTTGGCCGCAACAATATGGTCGCTGGCACGGGTGATGTTCTGGAGTGCGTATGTAATGGCAGCTGCACCCGAAGCTACTGCAAGTCCGGCTACTCCTCCTTCCAATGCTGCTACGCGCTGTTCAAAGACACCTTGGGTGGAGTTGGTCAGTCGGCCATAGATATTGCCTGGGTCTTGCAAACCGAAACGTGCGGCTGCATGGGCAGAGTCATGGAACACATAAGAAGTGGTTTGGTAAATGGGAACTGCACGCGCATCTGTTGCTACATCGGGTTGTTCTTGTCCTACATGGAGTTGTAATGTCTCGAAATGTAATTTCCTAGTTGCCATAGTTGTATTCTTTTAGTAAAACTGATTATTGATTTATTTTATGCAAAGTTATGATTGGCAGTAATATCAAACAAGATATTGAAGAAATACGGAAAATATATCTATATTTGCTATTGTATAAAGAAAAAGCTCATAGTCCTGCTTTCGAATGGCATACTTTAAAAGAATATTTCACTATGGATACATTAGATAAAACAGATTTGCAGATACTTCGTACATTACAAGAAAATGCACGGCTTACCACAAAAGAACTGGCGGCACGCGTCAGTTTGTCTTCCACTCCGGTATTTGAACGCCTCAAGCGCCTTGAAAGTGGGGGATACATAAAAAAATATATAGCAGTGCTTGATGCCGAGAAACTGAATCAGGGGTTTGTGGTATTTTGCAGTGTGAAGCTCAGGAGGCTTAATCGGGATATTGCAGCTGAATTTACCCGCATGATACAAGATATTCCCGAAGTGACGGAATGCTATAATATTTCGGGAAGTTATGATTATCTGCTCAAGATACATGCTCCCAATATGAAATATTATCAAGAGTTTATATTAAATGTGTTGGGAACCATCGATAGTCTGGGCTCGCTGGAGAGCACATTTGTGATGGATGAAGTGAAGCATGAGTATGGAATACATATATAAAAAAGCGTTTTAAAAAACACGTTAGTATGTGTGGGCTCACACGTTAGTATGCATAAGCCGATACGTTAGTACGTGTGGGGCTATACATACGTATGCATAAGGCCACACGTACTAACGTGTAAAAAGTTGCTTTTTTACTTCTTTTCACCTACGGTTTTCAGCATTTCCTGTACGGCGGCTTCCAACTGTTGGTCTTCTCCTGTCAGTGCCTTTTCGGGGGCATTATACACTTCGATGTGAGGTGTAAGCAACTGGTTCTCGGCATATTGTCCGCGCATATCCATACAGCCTACCTGTGGAATGCCGAATACGATAGTCGGGTCAATCTGTGTTTCCCACCACACGGCAGTCATAGTTCCCGGAACGGGCGCACCAATCAGTTTACCAATCTTCAGTTCTTTATATACCCATGGGAAACCGTGTGCATTACTATAATTATCCTCGCAAACCAATACGCAGGAAGGCTTGAGCCATTTATTGAACGGGTCACTACCGATATATTGTCCGCGTGGAACAAAACGCTGGTACTCTTTACCACTCAGCAAAGTAGCCAAATCATCGTGTAGCCAACCGCCTCCATTGTGGCGTGTGTCTACAATGACGGCTTCTTTATTGCGGCAGCGTCCGAGCAATTCACTGTATACTTCGCGGAAACTTTGGCTGTCCATACCTCTGACATGCACATAGCCTACACGACCGCCCGACAACTTATCCACGCTCTTGCGGCAACGTTCCACCCAACGTTTGTAAAGCAGATTGCTCTGTTCGCCACTACTGATGGCTTTGATGGTCACGTCAAATCGTTTTCCATTAGCGGGATTATACATGGCAAGCAATACCTTTCGACCGGCTTTGCCTTCCAGTAGCGGGAAATAATCCTGGCCTTTTAAAATTGGTTTGCCGTCTATCTTTTCGATGATACATCCCGGAGTAACGTCAGTTTTCTTAATGGCGAAGGGCCCTTTGGCCAATACCTCTTTTATTTTCAAACCGTCTCCATCGTAGGTCTCGTCATAGAATACCCCTAAAGCGGCTGTGGAAAGAGAGGCTCCCGAACCATAATAACGGGCACCGGTATGAGAGCCGTTCAGTTCGCCCAACAGTTCACTTAACATTTCCTGGAAGTCATAGTTGTTGTTGATGTAAGGCAAGAAACGTGAATAGGCTTCACGATAGCCTTTCCAATCTACTCCATGCAGGTCTTTCACATAGAATTTATCTTCCACTTGTTGCCATACGTGGTTGAAGATATATTCACGTTCACCGTATGGTTGATAATCGAAGAAAGCTTCAAATGCGACTGTTTTCGGCTCTCCGGTACTTACGCTGACTTTTTTGATGCCTCCACCTGTGCATAAGAATACGTTTTCACCCTTTTTATCAGGATACATGGCACCACCACCTACAGACTTCATCACAATCTTCGTCTTATTCTCTTTCAGGTCATGTTCCCATAAATCATATCCTCCTTCAAAAGCAGCTTGATAATATAGTTTATCCCCTTTCGGTGTGAGAACCGCATCTCCCAAATGAGAAGAATTGACAGTCAGGCGGACAATTCGGTCTCGACAGTTTTCGAGGTCGAAAGTCAAAGGTTTGACTTCTTCTTCTTTCTTTTTATCTTTCTTTGCTCCCTTTTTATCCTCTTTCTTCTTGTCGTCCTTATCTTCTTTTTTCTCTTTGTCATCCTCTTTTTTCTTATTTTCGTCGATAAGGGCAAGCTCTTCTTTATTCATACGGAAACGTTCGTATGCGTCAAGGTCAAAGAACATGATATAAACATCCGCTTCAGCCCCCCAACTGCCGTGGCTGCGATATCCGGCACGGTCGCTATACCACATCATCGCTTTTCCGTCGAGTACCCATTTGGCATTGGTGTCTGTATAGCCGCTTTCGGTCAGGTTATGGATTTCTCCGTTGCCTGATGCATTAACCAAAGCTACATCCTGATTGTTCCATCCGCCTATACCGATATAGTTGGTGAGAATCCATTTACTGTCCGGGCTCCATTGATACCATTGGTCACCGTCACTGTATGAATACTCAAACTTACCGTCCATTACAGTGCGGACATCTTTACTTTTCAAGTTAAGTACACGAATCGTGGTACGGTCTTCCAAAAATGCTATTTCTTTACCGTCAGGACTGTATTGGGGCTGGAAAGAAGCAATGGCGGAATTGGTCAGTTTCTCTTCTTTAATGTCTGTAGCATAGGTGAATTGTTTCTCTTCTTTGTTGCTCAGACTTGCCTGATAGATTTGCCACAGACCGTTTCTTTCCGAAGCATACACGATACTTCTTCCATCGGGAGCAAAGTTGATGTCGCGTTCTTGTTCCGGAGTATTGGTGATTTGTTTTGTAGTCTTATATTCCACAGAAGTGACATAAACGTCACCGCGTAAAATGAACGCCACTTCTTTAGCATCGGGCGACAAGGCTATTTCTGTTGCACCGTTCTGTCTGATTTGGCGAATCAAATCTTTGTCGTTCTTGTCCGTTAAGATGGATATTTGTACCTTTTGAGGTTCTGCTCCTTCTTTCATGGTATAGATTTCCCCATCGTATCCGTAGCAAAGTGTACCATTGTTTGCAGCAGTAAGGAAACGGACGGGATGCTTGGTATGGTGAGTGAGCTGAGTGGAATTTGTTCCGTCTACAGCACGTTTGAATACATTGAATGAACCTTTTTCTTCACTCAGATAATAGAATGACTTTCCGTCCGAAGCCCATACGGGGGTGCGGTCTTCACCGTTGAAAGCGGTTAGCTTGCGATAGCTGCGTTCTCCATCCAATGAACACAGCCAAATGTCGCGTGTGATAGAAGAAGTATGATGCTTACGCCAAGGATCTTCGTAGCCTTTCTTGTCATGATAGAGCAAAGCATTGCCGGCTTGGTTGATGCTGATATCTTCCATAGGCATGGAGGAGAACAGAATCGGGCGGCCGCCTGTGGTACTAACTTCATATACTTGTTGGAATTGTCCGGATGGGAATTGGGCATCTTCGGCTGACGGCATTACGTTTGCCAGAAACAGGAGATGGTCGGCATCCTTGAATGCCACGGGTGTTTCGTTTCCAGAGTGAGTGGTCAGTCTTTTTGGGATGCCCCCCTCTTTATCTACCACGAATATATCCATGCTGCCCATACGGTCGGAAGCAAACGCAATTTGTTTTCCGTCAGGACTCCACACGGGGTGGGTGTCATGTGCCGCGTTGGTTGTAATCTGTGCAGCTTTACCTCCGTTGGCAGGAACTGTGTAAATGTCTCCTTTATAAGTAAATGCGATGGAAGTTCCATCAGGTGAAATGGCACAATAACGCATCCACAACGGATTGTCTTGTGCATGTGCGGATAATGCCAACATAAAAGTTGCCACTCCCAGTAGTTGTCTTTTCATTTGATTTGTTTAATAGGTGTGTTAATTTATAGATTTTCTATTTCTTCTTTTTTGCAAAATAGCTTCTTACTTTCCGCATTATTTTGATGCCGGTCATGACTCCGTCATAAACGGCTATTCCGGTATTTACATGTTGCATAATCCCTTCTATACCACCTTTATTTTCTTCGGGTACAAACAATTCGTGTAAAGTTTGGGTCATTTGCGCCTTTGCTTTGAGCACTTCCTCCCGTTTCTCGGCTTTCCGCCGGGCTATTTCTTCCAGGGTGATAATCGGTGTATGTTTAGAATCGTTGTTGTTCATATCAGTCATCGTTTAAAAGCAGATTGGCGAGAAAGTTAACCATAGGTTGCATAATCAAGCGCTTACGGAAGAGTATGATTAGTATAATCAGCAGGATGATACATCCGGTGATGATGCCGTAACTAACCATCAATCCGCCTACATGGGGAGCCAATACATAAGCTAATGTAAAAGAAAGGTAGAAGAGGGCAATGATACCTAGAATAACCAATACCAATACCAGAATCAGGGAGGAAATCAATATGGTCAGCTTTTCTACTAAATGCAGTTTCACATAATCTTTTTGCAACTCTGCATATTTTTTCAGTTCTACGAAGAGTTGTTGCAGATTGTCTATATTCTTATCGTTTGCAAACATTCGCTGTTAGTTTTTACATTAAATATAGCCATTTATGTATGATGGCAGAGTCAATCGGTAAAGAGGTAAAATGAAGAATCCATAGACATATAATATATGTATATAGATTCTTCAATTCCGTTTGGAATGACAAGGTAAACTGTATGATACCTTATTATTCTTTTACTTCAGCAGCAATTTCGTCTACCAAGTCTTCCATTTCGGTGCGGCTCAGTTTGATGCCTCTTTTACGCAGTGCATCAACAATTTTGTTACGAGTATCTTCTCCTTTTTCAGGAGCAAATAAAACTCCGGCTGCTGCACCTACAACGGCTCCGCCCAGGAATGCAGCTAAAATACTTAAACTTTTCATAGTCTTATTAATTTTTGAACATTACAAAACTAACAAATAAAATTGAATGTTGTTGTTATCTGGAGGTGTTTATTAGCAAGAAATTGACAATTATATGCTGGTTAACTTAATTTAACTGCATCATAGATGCTAATGCTGTTGATATATTGCTACTTTTGCAACAATTATTATGGAATTGAACTAGAGTATTAATTTATAAAGATGGAATAATCATGAAAAAATTAGTTGTGTTGGGTATGGGATTGTGCGTAGCTTTGGCATTTTCCTCTTGTAAATCAAGCGAAAGCGCTTACAAAAAAGCCTATGAAAAGGCAAAACAACAGGAATTGGCCGAGGCTCCTGCTGCAGCCGAAGAGGTGGAAGCTGCTCCTGTGGTAGCTGCTCCTGTAGCAACTGCGCCTGCTCCGGTGGCTGGTCCGGTTCGTGAAGAAAAAGTGGAACTGGTTTCGGGTGATGGCTTGAAGGCTTATAGCGTTGTTTGTGGAAGCTTTGGCGTAAAGGCAAATGCTGAAGGTCTGAAACAATATTTGGACGGACAAGGTTATAGTGCTAAAGTGGTTTATAATCCCGAAAGAAATATGTATCGCGTAATTGCAGCTTCTTTTGATGACCGCGTACAAGCTACACAAGCTAAAGAAGAATTTAAAGCGAAATATCCTAACCGTGACGACTTCCAGAAGGCATGGTTACTTTATAGAGTATATTAATAATTTCTTTTTGGTAAATTAAGAAGAAAATATAGTCTATTCTTCTTTATTAAAAGTGGCAACTGCGAAGTTGCCGCTTTTTTTTATAATTTTGTTCGTTCTAAAACAACAATAAAAACCAGTTGGATATGAAGTATTACAGTAGAATATCATTGCTCGCTTTGTTGGCCGTCATTCCGTTTTATGGTTCTGCTCAAGAAAGAGAAGTTCCTATTAAATATGGTGATATGGATCAATGGGTGACGCGCAAGATTCATGAATCGTCAATTATAGGTGGAAATACCAAACTGCTTTATGAAATAGCGCCAACTCAGGAGGTTGACGGCAATGTGGCTTATGAAAACATGGGAGGCTCTCCGTGGGGAACATCCAATGTGATGGCGAAGGTGATGGGGGTTGTCAAAACGAATAACACGGTATATAAGGAAAAGCGTTATCATGGTTATTGCGCCCGCATGGAGACACATATCGAGAGTATGAAAGTGCTGGGACTGGTCAATATAACCGTTCTGGCTGCCGGTTCCATTTATTTGGGGGATATGAAAGAGCCTATCACGAGTACAAAAGAAGGAGTAAAGAACATGAACTGGGGTATACCGTTTACAGAAAAACCCAAGGCGGTTCGTTATGATTATAAAGTTAAAATGTCGGGCGAGAAAGACCGTATCCGTTTGACCGGCTTTAGCAAAAAAGGAGTGGTGAAAGGGCAGGACTGTGCTATCACTGTGTTTTATCTTCAAAAACGCACAGAGGATGCCCAAGGCAATATCACTGCCAAAAGAGTGGGAACGATGGTGGTGAAATATGACAAGGATTCGGATGGCTGGGAAAATGACGCCACTTATGAAATCCTATATGGCGATATTACCAAAGATCCCCAATATGATCCTGAGTTCATGGGATTGAGGTCGACTGACTATGCCCGTAACAGTAAAGGGGAGAGTGTCCTCATAAATGAAACAGGATGGGCTTCGCCTGATGAAAAGCCTACACACATGTTGTTGCAGTTTTCTTCAAGCCATGGTGGGGCCTACGTGGGTTCTCCCGGCAATACTTTCTGGGTGGACAATGTGAAACTGGTTTATTGATAAGGCTTTTTCTATAATTTATCTTTATATATCGGACTGGTATGGAATAAATTTGTATTTTTGTGCTCAATATGAGTAGAATATTAGCTATAGATTATGGTAAAAAGCGCACGGGAGTGGCAGTTACGGACATTTTGCAGATTATTGCGAACGGTCTGACTACTGTTCCCACTCATCAATTAATGGACTTTATTCTGAAATATGTGGAGCGCGAACCGGTAGAAAGAATTATCGTAGGGCATCCTAAACAAATGAATAATCAGGAATCTGAAAACATGCGTAATATTGTTCCGTTCATTAATCAGTTAAAGAAAAAACTTCCCAATATACCTGTCGAACTGGTGGATGAACGGTTCACCTCCGTTTTAGCGCATCAGGCCATGCTGGATGGCGGACTCAAGAAAAAAGACAGACAGAACAAAGCTTTGGTTGATGAAATCAGTGCTACCATTATTCTACAATCTTATTTGGAATCAAAGAAATATATAAAATAAAAGAGAAATGATATTACCAATTTATGTTTATGGACAACCGGTATTGCGCAAAGAAGCGGAAGATATTACACCGGATTATCCTAATTTGAAAGAGTTAATCGAAAATATGTTTGAGACAATGGATCGTGCAGACGGAGTGGGGCTTGCAGCTCCTCAAGTGGGGCTTCCCATTCGTGTGGTTACGATAGACCTTGATGTAATGTCGGATGAATATCCTGAACTGAAAGGCTTCCGTCATGCATACATCAATCCGCATATTATAGAGGTGGGCGAAGAAGAAGTTTCGATGGAGGAAGGATGTTTGAGTCTTCCCGGTATCCATGAAGCAGTGAAGCGTCCGAACCGTATCCATGTCACTTATCTGGATGAAGATTTGAAAGAACATGACGAGTGGGTGGAAGGTTATCCGGCACGTGTGATGCAACATGAGTTCGACCATTTGGATGGCAAAATGTTTATCGACCACCTTTCTACGCTGCGCAAGCAGATGATTAAAGGTAAGTTGGGTGCTATGCTGAAAGGCAAGGCGCGTTGCTCTTATAAGGTGAAAACTTTGAAATGAGATGATAAAACGGATTCTATACCTATATATATTAATAATGTGTCCCGGTCTGGCATTTGCCCAGATTAATACGGACCGTGTAATGGCAATCGGACGCAATGCTCTTTATTTTGAGGATTATGTCCTTTCCATTCAGTATTTTAATCAGGTAGTCAATGCGAAGCCTTACTTGGCCGATCCTTACTTTTATCGGGGGTTGGCTAAGATAAACCTTGATGACTTTCAAGGTGCGGAAAGCGACTGCTCGGAGGCTATAGAAAGGAATCCGTTTGTAGTCAGCGCTTATCAGGTGCGGGGATTAGCACGTATCCGCCAGGATAACTATGCCGGTGCCATTGAAGATTATATGAAAGCGCTGGAGTTTGAGCCCGAAAACATAGGTGCATGGCACAATATGGCTTTGTGTAAGATAAAGCAGGGAGATTATTCGGGTGCAAAGAATGACTTAGACCGATTAATCACTATCTCTCCGCGTTACACAAAGGCGTATTTGATGCGTGGGGAAGTCGGTTTGAAACAAAATGATACGATTACCGCCGAGAAGGATTTCGGGCGTGCCATCGAGATAGACCGCTATGACCCGGACACATGGGCGAGTCGCGCGATTCTCAGACTTCAGCAACAGAAATATAAAGATGCTGAAGCCGACTTTGACCATGCTATTCATCTTTCAACACGTAATGCAGGTGTATATATCAATCGTGCATTGGCGCGTTACCATCAGAAAAATCTGAGAGGGGCAATGAGTGACTATGATATTGCTCTTGAAATAGATCCGAATAACTTTATCGGTCATTATAACCGAGGCTTACTGCGTGCTCAGGTAGGCGATGACAACCGTGCTATCGAGGACTTTGATTTTGTTATCAATATGGAACCTGACAATATGATGGCCATCTTCAATCGCGGTTTGCTTCGTGACCAGACGGGTGATTATAAAGGGGCGATTAAGGATTATTCTACAGTGATAAACGAGTATCCTAACTTCCTGATTGGCTATCAGTACAGAGCTCAAGCACGTAAGAAGGTGGGAGATATAAAAGGGGCTGACGCTGATGAATTTAAAGTTCTCAAAGCTCAGTTGGATAAGCAAAACGGCGTAAACCAGAATAATCAGACAGCGGATAACTCGGAGAGCGGGAACCGTACACGTAAGAAGTCTGATAAAAATATGAATAACTATCGAAAGATAGTAGTGGCCGATAATGAAGAAGGTGAAGAAAAGTATAAGAGTGAATACCGTGGCCGCGTGCAAGACAAGAACGTGACCATTGTTCCGCAACCCATGTTTGTGCTTACTTATTATGAAAAGCATAATGATGTGAAGCGTCAGGTTAACTATCATAAATATATAGAAGAACTGAACTCAAACAAGGTGCTGCCTGAACGTTTGCTTATCACAAATGAGGAAGCGCCGCTGACAGAGGAGCAAGTGAAAAAGCATTTTGCATCTATAGATGAACAGTCGGCCGCTATTGTAGCTAGTCCGAATGATGTGACGAAACGCTTTGCACGCTCTTTGGACTTCTATCTTGTGCAAGACTTTGCCAATGCCATTGAAGACTTGAATCAGGCTATTATGTGCGAAAGCAAATTCTTCCCGGCTTACTTCAACCGTGCTTTGATTCGTTTCAAACAGTTGGAGTATCAAAAGGTGGCGAAAGAATACAATGACAAGAATGCAGAAGAACAGAAGGCAAAAACCGGTGATTATGAAATGGTGAAACGCGATTTGGATAAAGTGGTTGAGTTGGCTCCCGATTTTGTCTACGGTTACTATAATAGAGGTAATGTGCTTTCGTCACTGAAAGATTACCGTGCTGCCATTGTCGACTATGACAAGGCGATAGAACTGGACCCCAGATTTGCCGAAGCATATTATAATCGCGGTTTAACCCATATCTATTTGGGTAATAACCGTCAAGGTATTCAAGATTTGAGTAAGGCAGGTGAGTTAGGCTTATTCTCTGCGTACAATATCATAAAACGCTTCACAGAGAGAAAAGAATAACATTTTTTTGCAAAAAAGAGAGGAAGTCAAAAAGAATTCGTTATTTTTGCATCCTCAAGAAAGAATTAAACGTAATAATTATGATAAAGATAACATTCCCCGACGACTCTGTTCGTGAATACAACGAAGGAGTTACAGGTCTGCAGATTGCAGAAAGTATCAGTTCACGCCTGGCGCAAGATGTTTTGGCTTGCGGTGTGAATGGCGAGACGATTGACTTATCACGTCCTATCAATGAAGATGCAAACTTCGTTCTTTATAAATGGGAAGATGAACAAGGTAAACATGCTTTTTGGCACACAAGTGCTCACTTGCTGGCAGAAGCATTGCAGGAACTTTATCCGGGCATTCAGTTTGGTATCGGTCCGGCTATCGAAAACGGTTTCTATTATGACGTAGATCCGGGAGAAGCTACCATTAAGGACTCGGATTTGCCTGTTATCGAAGCAAAAATGGCAGAATTGGCAGCCAAGAAAGAAACTTTGGTGCGCGAAAGCATTGCCAAGGAAGACGCTTTGAAGAAATTCGGAGAAAGAGGTGAAACATATAAATGTGAGTTGATTTCTGAACTGGAAGACGGTCACATTACTACTTATACACAAGGTGCGTTTACCGACCTTTGTCGTGGCCCTCACTTGGCATCTACTGCACCTATCAAGGCCATTAAGTTGCTTTCGGTAGCCGGTGCTTATTGGAGAGGTCAGGAAGACCGCAAACAGATGACACGTATTTATGGTATCACTTTCCCTAAGAAAAAGATGCTGGATGAATATCTGGAAATGTTGGAAGAAGCCAAAAAACGCGACCATCGTAAGATTGGCAAGGAAATGGATTTGTTCATGTTTACAGATATGGTGGGTAAGGGACTTCCTATGTGGTTACCGAAAGGTACTGCACTGCGCATCCGCTTACAGGACTTCCTGCGTCGCATCCAGGCTCGTTACGACTATCAGGAAGTAATGTGTCCGCCTATCGGAAACAAGAACCTGTATATCACTTCCGGTCACTATGCCAAATATGGTAAGGACTCGTTCCAGCCTATTCATACACCGGAAGAAGGAGAAGAATACTTCTTGAAACCGATGAACTGTCCTCATCACTGTATGATATATAAGAACTCTCCGCGTTCTTATAAGGACTTGCCTTTGCGTATTGCAGAATTCGGAACCGTATGCCGTTACGAACAGAGTGGTGAATTGCACGGCTTGACTCGTGTGCGCAGCTTTACACAAGATGATGCCCACTTGTTCTGCCGTCCCGACCAGGTGAAGGAAGAATTCCTCCGTGTAATGGATATCATCAATATTGTGTTCAAGTCCATGAACTTTGAAAATGTAGAAGCTCAAATCTCTCTGCGTGACAAAGTGAACCGCGAAAAGTATATCGGTAGTGATGAAAACTGGGAAAAGGCTGAACAGGCTATTATTGAGGCTTGTGAGGAAAAAGGACTGACTGCAAAGGTTGAATATGGTGAAGCCGCATTCTATGGTCCTAAGTTGGACTTCATGGTGAAAGACGCTATCGGTCGTCGTTGGCAGTTGGGTACTATTCAGGTGGACTATAATTTGCCGGAACGTTTCCAATTGGAATACATGGGCTCTGATAACCAAAAGCATCGTCCGGTAATGATTCACCGTGCACCTTTCGGTTCAATGGAACGTTTTGTTGCGGTATTGATTGAGCATACAGCCGGAAAATTCCCATTGTGGTTGACTCCCGAACAAGTCGTTATCCTGCCTATAGCAGATAAGTTCAATGACTATGCCGAGCAGGTGAAAGCCGAGTTGAGAAAATATGATATCCGTGCTATTGTGGATGGTCGTAATGAAAAGATAGGCCGTAAGATTCGTGACAATGAAATGAAACGTATCCCTTACCTGCTTATTGTAGGTGAAAAAGAGGCGGCTAACGGCGAAGTTTCAGTTCGCAGACAGGGCGAAGGCGATAAAGGAACCATGAAAATTGAAGAATTTGGAAAAAATATTGCTGAAGAAGTTTCTAATATGATAAATAAATGGTAACTTTGCAGCCGTTTGCAAAAGAATACATCGTTAAACCTTTGTATGGACTTTTGCGTTAAGATAAAGAAATAACTAATTTAAATAAGAAGAAACAAACAGGAACTAATAGTTTTTTAATGAAGAATGACAGTTTAAAAGGGCAACACAGAATCAATGAACAGATTCGTGCCAAAGAAGTCCGCATAGTGGGCGATGATGTAGAACCGGCAGTATATCCGATAGCTCAGGCATTAAAGATGGCTGAAGAGCATGAAGCCGATTTAGTTGAAATTTCACCCAATGCTGTTCCTCCGGTTTGTAGAATTATTGATTATTCTAAATTTCTTTATCAATTAAAGAAACGTCAAAAGGAACAAAAGGCTAAACAAGTAAAAGTAAACGTAAAAGAAATCCGTTTCGGGCCTCAGACAGATGACCATGACTATAACTTTAAGTTGAAACATGCCATCGGTTTTCTGCAGGACGGAGATAAAGTTAAAGCTTATGTATTCTTTAAAGGTCGTTCCATTCTTTTTAAGGAACAAGGAGAGGTATTGTTGCTTCGTTTTGCCAACGACCTGGAAGAATATGCCAAAGTAGAGCAGATGCCGTTATTGGAAGGTAAGAGAATGACCATTTCTCTGGCTCCGAAAAAAGCAAGCGCTCCTAAAAAGGCTGATGCTCCGAAAAAAGCGGAAGGAACACAAGAATAAAAAGAGTGCGTAACGCGCCGGTATAGTGCGTTACCACCTTATTTGAATAATAATTATTTAAAATTAAAACAAGATGCCAAAGATCAAGACTAACTCCGGTTCTAAAAAAAGATTCGCTCTTACCGGAACAGGTAAAATCAAAAGAAAGCACGCTTTTCACAGTCACATTTTGACTAAGAAAACTAAAAAGCAAAAAAGAAACCTTGTTCACTCTGGTTTAGTTGCTAGCGCAAACATGGATCAAGTGAAAGAACTTCTTTGCATGAAGTAATCTAAGAGAAAAAGCGTAATCGTATTATTTTAAGTATTAACCGAATGTCTTTAGCTTTAAGTTCACTGTGTGAAACAGGGGCGCTAACATTCAAAAAGAATTAAAACTATGCCAAGATCAGTAAATCATGTTGCTTCAAAAGCAAGAAGAAAGAAAATTTTAGGTCTTACCAAAGGTTATTTTGGTGCAAGAAAGAATGTATGGACAGTAGCAAAAAACACTTGGGAAAAGGGTTTGACCTACGCATACCGTGACCGTAAGAACAAGAAACGCAATTTCCGTGCTTTGTGGATTCAGCGTATTAACGCTGCTGCTCGTCTGGAAGGAATGTCTTATTCTAAATTGATGGGTGCATTGCATAAAGCAGGTATTGAAATCAACCGTAAGGTGTTAGCTGATTTAGCTATGAATCACCCGGAAGCATTTAAGGCTGTTGTTGCTAAGGCAAAAGCTGCTTAATATAAGTGTTGGTAAAATTGTTATTAAAAGACATAATAAAAGAGTCATCTCGTGAGGGGTGACTCTTTTTTTATGTTCTTCTTTGTAAAAGGGCAAATCAGTTCCGTCTGTGATAAGATAGAGGTAGGATAGGCAAATGATCGGAATGACAGACAGTTAGTATATTCCTTGTGATTTTTAACAAAGAAAATTCTTCTTGCTCTTGGTTATATCATAAAAAGGCTGTATATTTGTCATACAGAAAGAGATGAAAAGCGAGCCGCATTAGTTGGATTGGGAAACTCATCAAACTAATCTGAAAACCGAGACAAAGCTTCATCTTCCAATGGCGGGCCACGCCTTCGGGTAGCATTTATGCCGGTGGATTACAAAGGGAGAGAGCACTCAAAACCTGTCATTCGGAGTTTCATCGCATCACTGGTGCGGCTTCATTATAAGGCGATGCTAATTCAAAAGATTAGCATCGCTTCTTTTTTATAAAAACAAATGGTCTGAAAGATTAATGTAGGCGCTTATGATATTCTATTTTTCCGGTACAGGAAATTCAGCCTGGGTTGCCCGGCAGATTGCAAAAGCTCAGCATGAAGAATTATTGTCCATTGCTGAGGAAATGAATGAAAATAAAGAGTATATATTAAAAGACGGTGAGAAAGTCGGCTTTGTTTTCCCTGTGTATGCATGGGGCCCTCCTAAAATAGTACTTCGCTTTATCTGCCGGTTGAAGATGAATAGGCCGGAGTATCTTTTTTTTGTTTGTACCTGTGGGGATGACACAGGGCGTACTGCTCAGATTTTTTCGTCAGCTATTCGGAAAAAAGGATGGCACTGCATGGCAGGCTACTCTGTTACGATGCCCAACACCTATGTCGCCTTACCGGGGTTTGATGTGGATGCAGAAGATGTGGAAGAACGGAAAGTGCAGAATGCAGCAGCACGTCTTGACTTTATCAATGGCGAACTGACCGGCAGGATACAGATGAAGCATTTCAATTGTCATGAAGGGGCGTGGCCGTTTACCAAGACATATATACTTGGGCCGCTTTTCAATACCTTTTTAATGTCTCCCGAACCTTTTCATGCAACGGACGCCTGCATTGCCTGTAAGAAGTGTGAAAAGGTATGCCCCGTACATAATATAACAGTAACCGATAAACCTCAATGGGGCAATAACTGCACTCAATGTCTGGGATGTTATCATATTTGTCCGGTTCATGCGATAGAGTATGGCAAAATGACTTGTAGGAAAGGACAATATAGGGGAAATTCTTTGAAAGATTTATAGGTCTGATAGTTCCGACATATAAAATAATTTCCTACCTTTGTGATATAATGATATGAAAGGAATGACGGTTGAATGATATTTTTACGAGAGTGGTAGGAATACTATGAAAACTGTCGAATAATTGTGGAGCAGGGAGTATGAAAGAACAATATTACACAGTAGCGGAACATACTTTTTGTCTGAGAATGACAGAAGATGAGCCGTTGTGGTTTTCTTTGGCGACGGCCTATGCTCCTTTCCGCATAAAGATTTCGGACTCTTTAATCCCTCTTTTTATCTTAACGGTATATGATTTAACTTCTCTGGCACAGCATCCTGCAGAACCGTTTCTTTTAGAGCAAACAGGCGTTGACGGTAATCTTTTTCGTTATTATCAATCAGCTGGATATCATTGGTTTGAGGACTTTTCTCCCGCAGGAGAATTGAATGGGGTGTTGCGTGTAAATAGAGAGATGAAGTCAGCTGTTCTTTATGCATGTACCAATCCGGTCAGGCGTCGGTTGATGACAGACTATGGAATGATGCTGATGTACATATTGAATACTATTTGCCTTGACACTGTTGTCATGCATGCTTCTGTCGTGGTAAACGACGGAAAAGGATATCTGTTACTGGGAAAGAGCGGAACGGGAAAAAGTACACATTGTAATTTATGGAAAAGATATGTTCCGGGAAGCGACTGTCTGAATGATGATCATCCTGTAGTGCGTATTGTTGGAGATGTTCCGATGGTATATGGTTCTCCGTGGAGTGGGAAAACAGCGTGTTATCGCAACTGGTCGGTTCCTGTCAACGGTTTCATTCGTTTGCGCCAGTCCCATCGGAATCATATTTGTCGGCTTGTTCCATTGGAAGCTTATGCTTCTTTGTCGGCCGGCAGTGCAGCCATGACGTGGAATGAGGACCATGCAGATGCCAAGGATTGTATTATTCAATATTTGGTGCAAAAAATATCTTGTTGGTTGTTGGAATGTCTGCCTGATAAAGCGGCTGCCTGTTTGTGTGCCGACACTGTAAGAAAGGAAGCACAGATATGCAGAAACGGATAGTGGCCAATGCGCTTCTCTTGCCGGAAGTGAAGAAAATATTGTCGGAAGGACTGACAGTAACCTTGCCCGTGACAGGAAACAGTATGTTGCCTTTTATTATAGGAGGGCGGGAGAGTGTGGTGCTGCAGAAGCCTTCAGCTCCTTTGCAGAAGGGAGAAATTGTTTTGGCTCAGATAGCTCCCGATAGCTATGTGATTCATCGTATAGTGGATTGTAGAGGAGGGCAGATTATCTTGATGGGCGATGGAAATCTGAGTGCAACAGAAGCCTGTTGTCCGGAAAATGTGCTGGGAGTGGTTGTAAAAATAATGAAAGCCGGGAAAAGCATGGATTGCCGTACACCGTTGCAGCGCAGGAAAGCTGCGTTGTGGTATGTGTTGCTTCCGGTCAGAAGATATTTATTAGCAATTTATCGTCGTTTAATACTGAAATAATGAGAACAGTAGAAGGATTCCGGCTGCGCAAAATGGGCAGTGAATATATTATAGTAGGTGAAGGGCTGGGGCAAGTTGACTTTAACAAGTTGATTGCTCTGAATCATTCTGCCGCTTATTTGTGGCAGCGGATAGAAGGAAAAGATTTCACCCCGGATATGTTGGCTTCGCTGTTGGTGGAGCGCTATGGAATTGAGTTTTCCATGGCATTGAATGATGCTGAAGACATTATACGAGATTGGCTGCAAGTGAAGATAATAGAATGATGGAACTGAAGCAACAACTATTTTTAGCTTTATTGCGTGCCGGCTTATGGGATTCCTCAGTTGATACGGCTCTTTTTGAAGGGAATATTGACTGGACAGGGATTTTTAGGCTTGCTGCGCACCAAACGGTAAAAGGAATTGTTGCTGATGCTGTCAATAAATTGCCCGACACATACCGTCCTTTACAGCCGGTGATGCGTGAGTTGGCATTTTATATAGCGCGTAACAGGATGTGCCATGCAAGGCACAACGCTGTCTTGGGCGAAATAATACGTCAGTTTACTGACTATGGAATCAATCCCGTTTTATTGAAAGGACAGGGGATGAGCCTGAATTATCCTGAACCAACACTGCGCCATTGCGGTGATATTGATTTGTATATCGGAGAGGATAATTTTGAAAAAGGGGTGCAGCTGGCCGCACAATGCAAGGATGTGAATAGCGGCACTATGCTTATCGCCAAACATTATGAGTTTGAATATCGGCAGGTAAGTGTGGAACTGCATCGGATGGTGGAACTGAACTATATTCCGTGGCGCAATAAGTATATGAGGCGGTTGGAACGGAAATATCTGCAGGACACAGCTTGCCGTTCCATGGCATTGGAGGGCGTACAGACGGTCTTCTTGCCTCCCTGTCAATTTGATGTGGTCTTTATATTAGAGCATGCGTGGCATCATTTTGTGTTTCTGGGCGGCGTAGGGTTAAGACAGATTTGTGATTGGGCAATGTGTCTGCATCATTGTCACGATAAGATAGACATTCTTGCACTAGAGAAAGATGTAAGGAAGTTGGGCCTGAAGGAAGGGTGGAAATTATTTGGCTATATAGCTGTCAACTATTTAGGTTTGCCTCCTTCCGAGCTGCCGTTTTATGATGAGAGTGCAAAGACGCGGGCAAAGAGGGCATTGCAACAGATATTGACCGAGAGTTATGGACAGGAACACACGCAGCAAATACCTTCCGGCTATGTGGAGAGAAAAATGAAAGCATTCTCAACGGTGTTTGGAAGATGGAAAATAATCAGACAATATGAAGGTACATTCAATATGGCTGTATATCTCATCGGTTTCCTGACGGTTGGCTCTTATCGTATGTTAAGGTATTGGGGAAAAGAATGATATGACTGTGATTGAATATATACAACGGCTATGGAGGGCATCCGAAGGCTTTCGTTTCCGCATCATACAGATGACCGTGACAGGCATGGTGTCGGTGTGCGCTTCTTTGTTCTTTGTATATATCACCAAACGACTGGTGGATATTGCAACGGGAACGGTGGAGGGAAGTATCATGGAAAGCGTAGCCTTAATGATAGGCTGTATGGCACTTCAGTTATTGATATGGACGGTAGACAGCTGGCTGGAAACCCAGTATGGGCTGCAACTGGACAATAAATTGCGTTATCAGCTTTTCAATCGTTTGATGGTAAGCCGCTGGTATGGAAAAGAAAAATTTCATTCAGGAGATATGATAAGCAGACTGGACTCGGATGTCGGTCAAGTGTCGGGTATCATCTCTTATACGGTGCCGGCAGTTATCATTACTTTGTTCCAATTGGTCTTTGCCTTTATCTATCTTTGTACGATGGACGTCGGTTTGGCCTGGATATTGGTCTTTGTGATGCCGGTAGCTGTTCTGACCAGTAAATTGTATATGCACCGTATGCGTACTCTTAATAAAGAAATACGCAAGACGGACAGCCGGTTGCAAGAGCATATTCAGGAAAGTTTGCTGCACCGCACTCTGATACGCACTTTGGAATATACACCGGGGACTGTGCTGCGGATGGGAAATCTGCAAAAACAACTGTATGACCAAGTGAGGAGGCGGACTGATTTCGGTTTGTTTTCACGCGGCATGGTGCAAACAGGGTTTGATGTGAGTTATGTAGTTGCTTTCTTGTGGGGAATCAGAGGTTTGACGAGCGGCGAAGTTACGTTTGGAATGATGACCGCCTTTTTACAGTTGGTAGCAATGGTGCAGAGTCCCATTGTGAGCTTGAGCAGACAGATTCCCGCCTTTGTCCGCGCACTGACTTCCATGGAGCGTATTGCCGAACTGGAAGCAGTACCTATGGAGCAGGAGGCGAAATCAGTTCGTTTGCAGGGACCGGTGGGCATTCGTTTGAATGATGTTGATTTTACCTATCCTGAGGGAAGTCATAAAATATTGAATGAATTTTCTTTTAATTTCCTTCCGGGAAGCAGGACTGCCCTTATGGGTGAGACCGGAGTGGGAAAGAGTACGTTAATCCGTCTGATGTTGGCCTTGTTACAACCGGATAAAGGAACAATCGGGATTTATAATGAAAAACGGGAAGTGAGGGTATCTGTCGATACCCGCTGCAATATGGTATACGTCCCCCAGGGCAATACATTGCTGAGCGGGACAGTGCGTGATAACTTGTTGATGGGAAAGCCGGATGCCACCGAAGAAGAGATGGGCCGGGCGCTTCATACGGCTGCCGCCGATTTTGTGTTCGGACTATCCGATGGCCTGGATACTCTGTGTGGGGAGCAAGGGGCCGGTTTAAGCGAGGGGCAGGCCCAGCGCATAGCTATTGCACGCGGGTTACTTCGTCCGGGCGGTTTGCTGCTCTTGGATGAGCCTACCTCTTCACTTGATGAAGCAACAGAAAAACTGTTGCTGGAGCGGCTGATGACAAGTGTATGTGATAAAACGTTTATTATTGTGACTCATAGGGAAACAGTTCTCCAATGGTGTACACACGTTTTGAGATTGAAAAAGATATCGAACCAATTATATTATTAACTTAAAAACCAGTGTTATGAAGACAAGTTTAGATGAAATGAAGGTAGTGGAGGCTTATGAAAAGCCTTCTATGCAAGTCTATGAAATGGAACCGGAAACGGCTTTGATGGCACATTCGAGCAATAAAGGCAATGGCAATGGTAATAATGGCAGCAAAGGAGACGGCAACATTAACAGTGAGGCGAATGGCAATGGTATAGCAAACGACAAAGGATATAACAATGGCAACAATGTCAAGAGTTCTATGCCTGCCCATAATACCCGCCCATATATGGGGGATTATAAATAAGCTTTTTTAATCCCCCTTCTCCTTATCTGATGTTCCGCCGATTCAATGCCTGTTGGTATCGGCGGGCATTTGCCATGTGCTGTGACAGGGTGGCGGCAAAATTGTGAGTACCCGAAAAGTCCTCTTTGGCACACATATAGATAAAATTATGATGTGCATAGTTCAACACACTTTCCAGTCCCTGAATAGAAGGTATGCGTATCGGACCGGGAGGGAGGCCGGCGTATTTGTAAGTATTATAAGGAGAATCGACAGCCAGATGCTTGTTGAGGATACGTTTCAGTCCGAACTCCTGCAGCCCGAACTTCACGGTGGGGTCTGCCTGCAGCAACATGCCCTTGTTCAAGCGGTTGATGTAAAGTCCGGCCACCATCGGCTTTTCCGCGCTGTTGGTCGTTTCCTCTTCCACTATAGAGGCAAGTGTCGCCACCTCTTCGGGCGCGAGACCGATGCTTGCCGCTTTTCTCCGTCTTTCCTCGTTCCAGAAGGCTGCATGCTCTTTCTGCATACGCTTCATAAAAGCGTCAGCGCTCATGTTCCAATACACTTCGTATGTATTGGGAATGAAAAGGGCGGGGAGGGTCTCTCGGGTATACCCCATCGGAGTATAATAACTGCTGTCGGCCAGCAATCGGGCTATTTCCACAGAATCAATCATGAGCTGGCGGGCGACAGTGCGTGCCAGTCTGTCCAGCGTACGCACGCCGGGGATGGTGAGATTGACCGGAGTCTGATATCCCATCGAAAGGCGGCGGTAAAGATAGCGCATATTGTCTTCCGGGCGGATGGCATACCGTCCAGTGCGTATATTCTCTCCGTAATTTCCTCTTTCTGCCTGAAATTTGAAGCCATACATGCTTTTAGGATTCCCGGCCAACTCGATTTTGCTATAAATGGAATCTAAATTATCATCTCTGTCGATATAGATATAAGTCGTTTTTGATAAGTTGAACGGTCGGGAGAAGAAATAATAGTAAACCGTTCCGGCACTTCCTGCTCCGGCAAGAATAATTATCAATATAACTATTACTAAAAGATTGCGTTTCTTTTTATCCATTGTTATCAATTTGTTTTCGGTGCAAAGATAGATAAATATACGTGAGTTCGGTATAAGAGCTTATAGAAAAAAGTCCGGTCGTCAGATGATACGCTGTCATCCTTACCTTTGAAAAGCCATTAGACTCCATACATAAAGCCAATCGGCTCTTGATGTATTCGTGAATTTCCGCCACTGATTTATTAACCGATGGCAGAAATTCGCGAATCGGTGCCGCTGTTTATTAGGTCGGTGGCGATGATTAATGAATACAACGGATTGCTGTGAAGAATATATCAGCCTGCCGGATGAAATATCTATTGATTCGTTTGGGTTATTAAGCTGAAATGTCAGTCACTGTCATCAGCAACGCCCCCTCCTTCGGGTGGAGCAGACGTATTTAAGGAAGTTCTTTTGCCAGTTCCGCTTCAATCCTGTTTTCTATGTCATCCGGCAATGCAGGGAAAAAGTCAATGCCTGTTCTTTTCTCCACGCTGTCTACCGTGACGATGTACTTCTTCAATGGCTTATGCCCCGCTTTGTTGGGAAATAGGAAGCCGATGGCTTTGGGGGCCTTCGAATCATTGATGAGAATTACTTTATAAAAGGCATCGGGAACGGCAACCTTATTGTTTCCTATTCTTTGTGGCTTGCTGTGGTCATATACAGGCCCGCAAGTGATGTAGACAGCTCCATATTTTTTAGCCCATTGGCGCGACTTCTCTTCCAAGTCATTCCAGTCTCCGCGATTCAGGTTGGGGTTCTGCGGACAGATATTGCTCATGTAGAAAGATTCCGCCATCGCCTGTTTGCTCCATTTCATGTCGGCGGCCGGTGCCATGTGTCCGCGGTCGTAGCCGGATTTGGTATAGTCGCCGGTATATGCTTTCGCTCCGCGCACATCAGGGTCGGGCAAGAATTTGTCCGTTCTTTCCTCTTTTCCTTTTGTCTCTTTCTTGGTGAGCTCCCAGGCTACCCATTGCGGCGTTTTATAGTCGGCATTGTATGACAGCGTATATCCTTTTCTCTTGATAAGCTGGCCTCCGGTGCGCGACTGCATGACCGGAATCTCCAAAGCATCGGTAGAGGCGGAGGGCGGAAGGGGGGAGGTTTGTTCCGTAGAAATCAAATCGGGAAGTCCCTTAAAGAACTTTTCGTCCAACAGCCGGTATTTGTAGGCCATTAGTACTATCAGTGCTGCGATAATGAGTAGAGGCAGTGCTTTGCCGGAAGACTGTTTTTTCTTTTTTGTTCTCATAAGTTTTGATTATAGGACTGCAAAGATAGAAATTTAAAAGAAAAAGTAGGTAAACTTTAAGTCTGAAAGGGTAAAATGCGTTATCTTTGTTCAGAAAGTTACAGATTATACTAATTATCGAGCTAACCGATATTAATCAAACCTATTATGTATATGAAAAATAACCGATTATCACTGACGTTTCTTGGTTTGCTCATCGCATTGTCTCCATTGCGTGCACAGGAGATTGCCAAACAAGAAACACCCGAACAAAAAGACAAACGTATGGAATGGTTCTCACAGGCAAAGCTGGGAATCTTTATTCATTGGGGAATCTATGCCGTCAAAGGAGTTTCCGAAAGCTGGTCATTCTTTAATAATTATCTGCCATACGATGAGTATATGAATCAGGCGGGCGGATTTACCGCTTCCAAATACGACCCGAAGGCATGGGTGGATTTGATAAAGGAGAGTGGAGCGCAGTATACGGTTATCACAACCAAGCACCATGACGGTGTGGCTTTGTGGGACACCAAAGTGGGAGACTTGAGCACCGTAAAGAGCACTCCTGCCAAGCGTGACCTGATAGCGCCGTTTGTGAAAGAGGTGCGTAAGCAGGGCTTGCATCTTGGTTTCTATTATTCTTTGTTGGATTGGTCGCATCCCGATTATCCTAATAAGACGCGCACCGAGGTGCGTTACAAGGACGACCCCGCACGTTGGGCTAAGTTCAATAAGTTCAATTTCGGCCAGTTGGCTGAGCTGAACAAGACCTGGAAGCCCGACCTTTATTGGTTTGACGGTGACTGGGAACAGAGTGCCGAAGCATGGAATTCGAAAGGTATTGTGGAGTTGCTCCGTTCGGACAATAAGAATGTGATTATTAACTCCCGCATCCAGGGATACGGTGACTATGCCACTCCCGAACAAGGCGTGCCGGTGGTTCGTCCCGAAGACAAATATTGGGAGCTTTGTATGACCATGAACGACTCATGGGGATATCAGCATACCGACAGCAATTATAAATCACCTTATATTTTGCTTCGCACCTTTGTCGATTGCCTGAGCAATGGCGGCAACCTCTTGCTGGATATCGGTCCGAAAGAAGACGGAACTATTCCCGAAGAGCAAGTGGCTATTCTGAAAGAATTCGGCCGTTGGACAAAGAAGCACAAAGAAGCGGTTTATGATACCCGTGCGGGTATTCCGGCCGAACATTTCCAAGGCTACACGACGCTGAATAAAGCAGGGGATATTCTTTATCTGTATCTGCCTTATAAGCCTAACGGAGTGGTGGAAGTGAAAGGCTTGGTCAATAAAGTGAACCGTGTATGGGTGGTAGGCAACGGAGCTATGCTCAGTTACAAAGTCTATAATAAAAACTACTGGAGTGACGTGCCCGGCAATCTGTATATTGATGTGCCCGAACAAGTGCAAGACAGCCAAATCACAGTATTGGCAGTTCTTTTAGACGGTCCGGTCAAACTATATAGAGGTGTAGGCCGTGTGATTGAAAGTAATTAATCTGAAGCTTTGGAACAATCATGAAAAAACTGAAATACTTTTACTCGCTCCTGCTGTTGTTGTCTTGTCTCCCTGCCGGAGCCCAGAGTCTGTATGAGAAATATGAACGTTTCCTGACAGACCCCCGCACGTATGTTTGCTATCGTGCAGACGGAAAACTGAAGATAGACGGTAAGTTGAACGAAAGTTCGTGGCAGAAGGCCGAAGCTACGGCTCCTTTTGTCGACATCAGCGGAGAGGGATTTCCTGCTCCCAAATATGAGACAACGGCCAAAATGCTTTGGGACGACAATTATCTGTATATTGGCGCCGTCCTTGAAGAAGAGGATATAAAGGCGCGTCTGACTCGCCGCGATACCATTATTTACTATGATAATGACTTCGAGGTATTTATTGACCCGGACAGTGACGGACATAATTACTTTGAAATCGAGACCAATGCCCGGGGAGTCATCTTCGATTTGATGCTTGACAAGCCTTATCGCTCCGGCGGTAACTTCATGGTGCAGTGGGACTGTCCGGGAATGAAGATGGCTGTTCATTGCGAGGGAACGTTGAATAAACCGAAGGATAAAGACAGATATTGGAGTGTGGAGATGGCCATTCCCCATCAGGCGTTGACCATGAATTTCAATAATCCCCTGAAGGCGGGAAATACGTGGCGCATCAATTTCTCGCGCGTGCAGTGGTTGAAGCCGAACGGTCCTGAAGAAAACTGGGTGTGGAGTGCTACCGGAAAGATTGATATGCACATGCCCGACCGTTGGGGCTATCTTTATTTTTCCGATGATAAGGTAGGGACGGGCAAGGCCGGATTTGTCTATCCTTACAATCAGCCCATGTATAAACTGCTGTGGGCTATGTTCTATGCCCAGCAGGAATATTACGGAAAAGAGCATAACTATCTGCGTACCAAAGACAGCTTCTTCCTTACGGAAAAGGAACTGAAGAATCTTCCTGCCGGTGCCGAGATTACGGTGGAGGCTACCCGGAACACGTATCGCATCGCTATATCGAATCCGGCAGAGCGAGTGCGCTATGTCATTAATAATGAAGGACGTTTCCATATAGAGAAAATAGCTCCGCGCCAAGTGAAGAACTGGGTGTGGACAGGTGTTCCTAAAGACCGTTCGGCGGCAGACTGGCAGAAGTGGTTCAAGTTGTTGAAAGAATGTGGCATTTCGGGAGTGCTTTTTGAAGGTTATGATGAGGACATTTACCGCATGTGCAAGGAAGCCGGTCTGGAAGCCCACTATTGGAAGTGGACGATGAACCGTGCGGAATTGCTGGACAAGCATCCTGACTGGTATGCTGTCAACCGTAAGGGAGAGTCGAGTCACGACAAGCCTGCTTATGTGGATTATTACCGTTTCCTTTGTCCCAATCATTCGGGAGTGGCTCAGTATTTGGCAGAAGATTATGTGAAAGAGGCTCATAAGCCCTATGTAGACGGAGTTCATCTGGATTACGTCCGTATGCCGGATGTCGTGCTGCCGGTCAGTCTGTGGAAAAACTATGGCATCGAGCAGAAAGAGGAATTGCCTGAATACGACTATTGTTATTGTGACACTTGTCGGGCACTGTTCAAGGCGCAGACTGGTCAAGACCCTTTGGAACTGAAGTATCCGATGGAGAATCAGAGTTGGATAAACTTCCGTTTGGATGCGGTCACTCATGTGGTAGAGGCCATTACGAAAGCTGTAAAAGCCGACCATAAGTTTATTTCGGCAGCCGTATTCCCCGGGCCTTCCATGGCGCGGAAGATGGTTCGTCAGGATTGGGGCAACTGGTCGCTGGATGCTTATTTCCCGATGATTTATAATAAATTTTATTACGAAGGTGCCGAATGGATTGGCCGTTCGGTGCAGGAAAGCGTGCAAACCGTCAATGGGCGGGCAAAGGTATATGCAGGGTTAATGTTTGGCGATATCAAAGATGATTTTGAGAAAGCGTTGGACGAAGCCTATGACAATGGAGCTTCGGGCGTTTCTTTTTTTGCCGGCCCCAGCGAAGAATATCTGCACCGTTTTAAAGCTTATTTGGATAAAAGAGGCTTTATAGTGAAGTAAACCTGCATTATTCTTATGGAGTAGTGGGGTGAAGCTCCGATATAATTTTCTGATAAAGGGAAATTGTATCGGAGTTTTTATTTGTTTATTCCGATTAAATGCCGACCTTTGTTGCATATAATATAAAAAAGAGAATATGGAAGGAATGGAAGACCCCGAGTACTACTCAAGTGAGTTCTTTGTCAGAACGCTGGGTAGTGAGGATATAGATGTGAAGCACTTTATGTATTTGGCGGGGCGAGTCAGTATTTATTGTGACAGCATAGATTATATAACCGGTGAGCCGTGCGTGCCTCAAAGATTAAATGATGAGTTTATAACATTGGCACATAAACTGCATTATAGGGCGGTGATAAAATACAAGGAAGAGATTAATTAAGGAAGAGGGGGGGGTAAGGGAGTGTGTCAAAACTAAACCAGCCTATCCCATCGTCAGCTGTAGGGGCAGGGTTTGCCTGCCCGAAGACACAAAGTAAACTGTTTTCGGGCGAGCGAACCTCGCCCCTACGAACGAAACGACAGCATTATCCACGTTTTGACACAACCCCTTTGATGAGCCGAAACCGGGACCTATTCATTACGAATGAATCAAAAAATGATAGGTAATTATTGGTTTTAAATTCTTTAGACTTGCAAAATCTTATGTTGCGACAATCAAACCGACAGTCATACGATTGTTTTTAGTGATTTGGTAAGTTGATAATTATATTGTTTCTATAGGTTTTTCAACCATTTCTTACCGTTTTGTGTAAAAGTCCACAGATATATACCTCCGACTATTACACATCCTAATGCAAAAACTGCGACTAATGCTTCCATATCTACTTTAATATTTTATTCGCCAGCATAGCTGACGAAATTGTTAATACTGTTCCGAATAATGCCGCAAGCCATAATATTGTATTTTCAACATTAGAGAACAGCGGTAATATAATACTTATAACCAACCCTGCAAAAGAAAGTTTAGACAGGTCGAAGAAATACCCTGCGAGTTTTTCTCGTCTTGTTTTATCCTTTTCCTTCCCTTCTTTTTTTATTTCTTGCTGGTCACTCCAATTTCCCATTATTATATCATTTTGACAAAAATAGCTATTCTGTTTCAGAATATCAAGGATTCAGCTTAATATTTAATATAAGTTCCTTTTGCTGGTTTGTATTGTTTTTTAAGACTGATAGATAAATAGTTGCCATAAACTTTAATGTTTGCGACAATCATTTCCGACCATCATATCTACTGCACCGTAAAATCTCGTCTGATAAGTTCCCATTAAATTTCACTGCCTCGGAAAAAATAATAGGCTGCCATCATTGTGATGCAGCCTATTTGATGAGCCGAAACCGGGACTCGAACCCGGGACCTATTCATTACGAATGAATTGCTCTACCAACTGAGCTATTTCGGCAACTGTTTTTTTCTGCAATTGCAGATGCTTTTCTGAAAAAGCGTTGCAAATATATATCTTTCTTTTGAAACGGAGAAACTAAAAGCGGATAATTTTTTCAGTTATCCGCTTTTGTTGTGTCAATTGATGCCGGATTTATTGGTAGGCTTCTTCATGCACTCCCTTTACAGCACGGCCACTGGGGTCGTTCATGTTCTTGAAGGCGGTGTCCCACGCAAGAGCTTCAGCCGTAGAACAGGCAACACTGGGAACGCTCGGCACACATTTCGCCGCACTTTCGCTGGGGAAATGTTCTTCAAAGATGCTTCGGTAATAGTATTCTTCCTTGTTCATCGGAGTATTGATGGGGAAACGCTCGGCAGCATGTGCCATTTGTTCGTCCGTGACGGCCTCGGCTGTCACGGCTTTCAGCGTATCAATCCAGCTATAGCCCACACCGTCACTGAATTGTTCCTTTTGACGCCATACCACGCTTTCGGGCAACATATCGGCAAAGGCTTCGCGGACTATTTTCTTTTCGATGATGTTTCCAAAACACATCTTGGCTTTGGGATTCAGACGCATGGCTGTATCCAGAAATTCTTTGTCCAGGAAAGGCACACGTCCTTCCACTCCCCATGCGGCCAGTGATTTATTGGCGCGGAGACAGTCGTATAAATGGAGTTTACTCAGTTTGCGGACGGTCTCTTCGTGAAAAGCTTGGGCGGTAGGAGCTTTGTGGAAATATAGATAGCCGCCAAACACTTCGTCAGCTCCCTCACCACTCAGTACCATTTTGATTCCCATGCTTTTAATGACACGTGCCAGCAAATACATTGGGGTAGACGCGCGGACGGTGGTGACATCATACGTCTCAATGTAGTAAATGACATCGCGAAGCGCATCCAGACCTTCTTGAAGGGTATAATGGATTTCATGGTGGACAGTTCCGATAAAATCGGCCACTTCGCGGGCTTTTATCAGGTCGGGCGCACCTTCCAGACCAATGGCAAATGAATGGAGTTGAGGCCACCAGGCATCTTTCTTGTCATCAGTCTCGACACGCTTCTTGGAATATTTTTTGGCAATGGCAGAGATGACGGAACTGTCCAGACCGCCGGAAAGAAGTACGCCGTAGGGCACATCACTCATCAGTTGGCGTTTAACCGCCTCTTCCAGTCCGTCGTGTATGTACTGAGAATGAACACTGTTGTTTTTCACGGCTTCGTAGTCAAACCAGTCACGGACATACCAACGGGTCATCTTGCCCTCTTTTCCCCAATAGTAATGACCGGGAAGAAAAGGTTCGTATTCATCGCAGAACCCTTCAAGAGCTTTCAGTTCGCTGGCACAATATATTTTTCCTTCTTTGTCCTTACCTATATATAAAGGTATGACGCCGATGGGGTCGCGGGCAATGAGAAAATCGTCTTTCTCTTCATCATAGAGGGCAAAGGCGAAGATGCCGTTCAAATCTTCCAAAAAGCGGATGCCTTTGTCTTTGTATAGGGCAAGGATGACTTCGCAGTCGCTTCCGGTTTGGAATGCATACTTTCCGGCGTATTTTGCACGTATATCCCGATGGTTGTAGATTTCTCCGTTTACGGCAAGGATTTGTTTCCGGTCGGGACTGTATAGAGGTTGGCCTCCGCTTTGAGGGTCTACGATGGAGAGGCGTTCATGAGCCAGGATGGTAGAGCCTCCCACATAGATTCCACTCCAGTCCGGTCCGCGGTGACGGAGTTTTTGAGACATTTTCAAGGCTTTCCGGCGCAGTTCCTGCGTTTGTTGCTTGATGTTGAATATTCCGATGATTCCACACATGGTTGTATTTGTTTTTGGTAGTTAATATTAGTTGTATTTGGGGGGCGGACACATGGGTCTGCCCCTACGGTGGATGATGCCTCTCTTAAAAGTGCTGAAACACTTGTATGGAAAGAGTGGACGGTCAATGAATGCGAATATATTTTCCTTATTTAGTGAGATAACTGTTTATATCCGTTGCCGCTTTCCGTCCGTCGGCAATGGCGCGTACCACCAGGCTGGCTCCGCTTGCGGCATCTCCCGCCACAAAGACATTTTCGGGAAATTCAGGTTGTTCGGGCTTTAAGAATCCCATTGCCAGAAGAAGCAGGTCGGCTTCAATCACTTCCACCTTTCCGGTGGGTCTCATGATAGGGCGGCCACCGTCGGGATTGGGAATCCATTCCACCTGTTCCACTTCCACACCGCAGACTTTACCGTTTTTGCCGAGAAACTTATGAGTGGCAAGGGACCACCGGCGGCTACACCCTTCTTCGTGAGAAGAGGTGGTTTTCAGCACAATGGGGAATTGGGGCCACGGAGTGGCAGGGTTCTGTCCTACGGGCGGTTGAGGCATGATTTCGATTTGGGTGACGCTTGCAGCACCTTGCCGGTTGCTGGTTCCGATGCAGTCGCTACCGGTGTCACCTCCGCCGATGACTACTACTTTCTTACCTTTGGCAGTAACCAATTGTTCTTTTGTGAACGTCATGCCGGCAAGGATACGGTTTTGTTGAGCCAGCATATCCAGTGCCGGATGGATACCTTTCAGTTCGCGTCCGGGAACGGAGAGGTCGCGCGCGGTCGGAGCTCCGGTACAGATGCAGTAAGCGTCAAAACCTTCGGGGAGTTGCCGCACATCCATGTCGCTGTTCATTTTGAAGAGAATGCCCTCTTCTTCCATCACCCGGATACGGCGGTCGATGATGGGTTTGTGCAGCTTGAAGTTGGGGATACCGTAACGCAGCAGGCCGCCGGGAGCCTCGTTTTTGTCAAAGACGGTCACAGTGTAACCTTTTCCGTTAAGTTGGTTGGCAGCAGCCAGTCCTGCAGGCCCGGCACCGATAACGGCTACTTTCCGTCCGTTGCGTTCGATGTGTCGGGGTTTGATATAACCTTCGCGGAAGGCTGCTTCGGCAATGGCCGCTTCATTCTCGCGGATGGTGACGGGGGAGTCCATGCTTAGTTTCAGCACGCAACTTTTTTCGCAGAGGGCGGGGCAAATGCGGCCTGTGAACTCAGGAAAGTCGTTGGTCTCGTTCAATATCTTGTAGGCTTCCTCCCATTTGCCTTTGTAGAGGGCATCTTGAAATTCGGGCTGCTTGTTGCCCAGCGGACAGGCCCAGTGGCAGAAAGGAACACCGCAGTCCATGCAGCGTGAAGCTTGAAGTTTACGGTCACGGCTGTTCAAAGTCTGTTCCACTTCGCTATAGTCTGATATCCGGTCGTGAATGGGACGGTAGCCCGCCTCCTGACGCGGAATGGTTAAAAATGCTTTTGGATTTCCCATCTCTTTGTTGTATTTCTTTGTTGATAATTTGTGTGATGTATTAATAATCTCTTTGTACATCAGCTATTTTTTGCTGTAGCTTGCGCATTTGTTCTTCTTGCAATACTCGTTTATATTCGATAGGTACTACTTGGATAAATTCGTCCACATATCGATTCCAGTCATCCAACATGGTTCGTGCCAGTTTGGAGCCGGTATAAAGGTAATGCTGGCGAATCAGTTCATGCAGTTCTTTCCGGTAAGACGCTTCCTCAATAAGAGAAAGCTCCACCATCTCCATGTTGCAAAAATAATCGAAGTGGTGGTGTTTGTCCCATACGTAAGCCACCCCGCCGCTCATTCCGGCAGCAAAATTACGTCCGGTTTCCCCCAGTACCACGACTCGTCCTCCGGTCATATATTCGCAACAGTGGTCGCCTACACCTTCTACCACGGCGGTCGCACCGGAATTGCGGACGGCGAAGCGTTCACCCACTCGTCCGTTGATATATACCTCGCCATCGGTAGCACCATACAGCAGGGTGTTTCCGGCGATGGTATTCTTTTCCGCATCGAAATTGCTGCGCACGGGGGGCAGTACTGCAATGCGTCCGCCACTCAGTCCTTTTCCCAAGTAGTCATTCGCTTCACCTTCCAGCTTGAAACTGATGCCGTGAGTCAGGAATGCACCGAAACTTTGTCCTGCCGAGCCTTTGAATTTGATGTGGATGGTCTGTTCCGGAAGCCCTGCCTGTCCGTATTTCTTGGCAACTGCCCCTGCGAGCATGGCTCCTACCGAACGGTCTGTGTTGGCGATGGTGTATTCCAAGGAAATCTCTTTTCCGTTTTCTATGGCATCCCGGGCGGCAGTCAGAATGGTTACGTCCTTTACATGGGCGATATCGTGCTTCTGTTCTATGACATGGTGTATGGCGGCTCCGTTGTCCACTCTGTGCAATAGTTTGCCGAAGTCCAGCAGTGAGGATTTCTTCTCACCGGGCATTTGTTGTATTTCAATTAAATCCGTACGTCCGATGATATCTTCCAGTCGGGCGAATCCCATTTCGGCCAGATATTCGCGTACTTCCTGTGCCAGAAAAGTGAAATAATTCACTACATATTCATAATGCCCGCGGAAATGTTTGCGCAGTTCGGGGTCTTGGGTGGCCACGCCCACGGGACAGGTGTTGGTGTGGCACTTGCGCATCATGACGCATCCCAGCACAATCAATGCGGTGGTGCCGAAACCGAATTCTTCCGCACCCAGCAAAGCCATATTGATAATGTCCCGTCCGGTTTTCAACTGTCCGTCCACTTGCAGTTTTACTTGTCCGCGGAGTCCGTTCAGTACCAAGGTCTGTTGCGTTTCACTCAGCCCTATTTCGGGCGAGATACCTGCATACCGCATACTTGAGGCAGGTGACGCGCCGGTTCCTCCTTCGGCTCCCGAGATGACAATCAGGTCGGCTTTCGCTTTGGCCACTCCGGTGGCAATGGTTCCCACTCCGCTTTCGGCCACCAGTTTCACACTGATTCGTGCCTGTGGGTTTACGTTTTTCAGGTCGAATATCAACTGGGCCAAATCTTCGATGGAATAAATATCATGGTGGGGCGGAGGCGAAATCAGCGAGATGCTCGGAATGGAGTGGCGGGTTTTGGCAATCACCTCATCTACCTTGAATCCCGGTAATTGTCCTCCTTCTCCCGGCTTGGCGCCTTGGGCCACCTTTATCTGGATTTCTTCGGCACAGACCAGGTATTCGGCAGTGACGCCGAAACGTCCCGACGCTATCTGCTTGGTCTTGCTGCATAGTGAGATACCTTCGTAAGTGCCGGTAATACGGTCGCTGTCTTCACCCCCTTCACCTGTATTGCTGCGTGCACCCAGTTTGTTCATGGCCAGTGCCAGTGCTTCATGTGCTTCTTTGCTGATAGCACCGAAGGACATGGCTCCTGTCACGAAATGTTTCACGATGTTTTCTACCGGCTCCACCTTTTCAATATCAATAGGGTTTCGTTTGTGTCCGAAGAAGTCGCGCAGGAAGAGGGGAGAGTCTTTTCCATCTACCATAGAGGTGAATTCCTTGAACTTTTTATAGCTGCCCAGTCGGGTGGCTAGTTGCAGGGTGGAGATGGTTTCCGGATTCCAAGCATGCCGTTCTCCGTCTTTGCGGAAAGAGAACAGTCCGTTGTGTGGTAAAATGTCGTTCACTTCTTTCGGAGAGAATCCGGCATCGTGCAAGGCGATGGCATCTTTGGCGACTTCTTCCAGGCGGATACCCCCGATGCTTGATGTCTGTGTGCCGAAATAATCTCTTAATAATTCTTCACTGACTCCTACGGCTTCAAAAATCTTCGCGCCCCGATAAGAGCGGATTGTAGAAATACCCATCTTGCTTATAATTTTTAACAAGCCCTTGCAGATGGCTTTGATATAATTCTTTTCGGCCGTTTCGTAGTTCATCTGCACATCGCCTTTCCTCACCAGTTCATCCAGTGCGGCAAAGGCCATGTATGGATTGATGGCGCTGGCCCCATACCCCAGTAACAGGGCGGCGTGCATCACCTCGCGAATCTCGCCGCTTTCTACAATCAATGCGGTTTGTACGCGTTTCTGAACCGAGATGAGGTGATGATGGACGGCACTTACCGCCAGCAGTGACGGGATGGCGGCATGAGCCGCATCAACGGAACGGTCACTCAGAATGATATAGTTTACTCCGTCGGTCACGGATTGCTCAGCCTGCTTGCACAAGGCACTCAGTGCTTCCTGCAGTCCGGCTTTTCCTTTGCTCACCTCGAATAGGATGGGGAGTTTCACGGTGTTGAATCCTTTATACCGGATATTGCAGAGAATGTCCAGTTGGGTATTGTTCAGTACGGGATGGGGCAGACGTACCATTTTGCAATGGCTTTCGCTGGGTATCAGGATGTTCATTCCTACGGCGCCGATGTACTCGGTGAGCGACATCACTAATTCTTCGCGGATAGGGTCGATAGCCGGATTGGTGACCTGTGCAAACTGTTGGCGGAAGTAGTTGAACAATAATTGCGGCTTGTCCGAGAGGACAGCCAGAGGCGTGTCGTTCCCCATGGAGGCGACAGGCTCGGCCCCTGTGTTGCACATCGGTATGAGGGTGCGTTCTATGTCCTCGCGCGAAAAACCGAACGTGCGTAACATACGGTCGTAATCGGCTATCCGGTTGTCTATCTTGCGTCCGCTTTTCAAGGTATCGAGTTCGATGCGGTTGGTAGACAGCCAGGCGCGGTAGGGGCGGGCCGATGCCAATTGTTCTTTCAGTTCGCCGTCATAATATATTTTACCCTGTTCAGTGTCAATCATCAGTATTTTTCCCGGTTGCAGACGTCCTTTTTCTTTAATCTCTCCCGGTTCGAAATCCATCACACCTACTTCGCTGGCCACTACCATCATATCATTGTTGGTAATGAGATAACGGGCAGGGCGCAGGCCGTTGCGGTCAAGCATACCTCCGGCAAACCGTCCGTCACTGAACAATAGGGCGGCAGGCCCGTCCCAGGGCTCCATCAGAATAGAATGGTATTCGTAAAACGCTTTCAATTCTTCACTGATAGGATTTTTGTCATTGAATGATTCGGGAACCAGCATCGCCATGGCATGAGGCAGACTCAATCCCGACATCACAAAAAATTCGAGCACATTGTCTAGTGAGGCACTGTCGCTCATACCCGGCTGAATAATGGGGCGGATGGCTTTGATGTCTCCCAATGCCGGAGAGGAAAGAACACTTTCGCGTGCCTCCATCCATCCTCGGTTGCCGCGGATGGTATTGATTTCACCATTATGCGCCAACAGGCGGAAAGGCTGTGCCAAACTCCATGTAGGGAATGTGTTGGTGCTGAAGCGGGAGTGCACCAATGCCAGTCCGCTGGTGAAGTAAGGTTGTGTCAGGTCTGGGAAGTACTCGCGCACCTGCATGGACGAAAGCATCCCTTTATATATAATGTTTTTGCCCGATAGGGAAACGATATAGAAATCTTTATGCCGGACACGTTTTTCAATCTTTTTACGGATGACATAGAGGGTACGCTCCAAGTTTTCCACATCAGTCACTCCGGTGATAAACACCTGTTTGATATCCGGTTCGGTGGCCCGTGCGTCATTTCCCAAGCAATCGGGATTGGTGGGCACATTGCGCAGGTGCATCAGTGTCAGCCCTTCACGTTCTATTTCTTCAATCATAATACTTAGGATGCCGGCCTGCTCTTTTTCATCTTTAGGCAGAAACACCAGTCCGGTTCCGTACTTTCCTTTTTCGGGTACCGGTATACCTTGCAAGAGGATGAATTCGTGGGGAATTTGTAGCATGATTCCCGCGCCGTCGCCGGTCTTGTTATCAGCTCCTTCCGCACCGCGATGGCGCATATTTTCCAGAACCTTTAATGCGGAATCTACCAGCTCATGCGATTTATTGCCATGAATGTTGACTACCATACCTACTCCGCAGGCATCATGTTCGTTGGTTGCGTCATAAAGACCGTTTTGCTTTCTTTTTACCATTATAACTGTCTTTAGTTTGTGATAATGTTGATTTGTATTTCAATTTGTTCTGCAAATGTAAGTGTTTTATTTCTTTTTGCTTTCTGTCTGGCGGGTTTATATTGATAAAAAGATAGTCACTCTTCGGTCTGCCTTATACTCTGTTGGGTATGTACTGTTTTTGCTTTCTGTTTGAAATGTAATTCACCTGAAATGCTTTCAAATTATAAGTTTAGTCGTTTCATTTCTCTATAGATGATGGTCGGTGTCTGTATCCCTCCGGTTCTCCTTGCAACTTTCACATTGCCGGTTCCGATATGCAACTAACTTTTAAATCATAATGGAAGAGGGCGGAAGTGATATAAGAATGTAAGTATTCATATTTATTAAGAAAAGGAATAAAACATTTCTTTTAGATTTTCATTTCTACTTTTTTGTTGCTTTCGTCAATTATTTATGGTTTTTTATTGCATTTATGTTAATCGATATTTGTATCTTTGCAGCCGAATCAGAACATAGTATTTAGTAGATTATGTGTGGAATAGTAGGCTGCATTGAGAAACGAGATGTTTACCCTGCCTTCATAAAAAGCCCGAAACGGTGGGAACATCGGGGCTATGGCAGTGCAGGCATCGCATTGATTGACATAGGAAGGAGGTTAAGTATTACACCCAATACACCAAACTACGCATCCCGCCAACAGACACTTCAGCAACAGGGATTTATCTTCAGCCGTAGTTCCGATACCGCCTTTTTGATTCTACTATTTGAATATTTTCGGATTTCCCATCACTTAGACTTATTTTTTGTTTTTAATTGTACCGAGACAGCGGAAAACATTCGCTTGTCCGCACCGTTGATACATCAAAACCTGCCGGCCGTGTGCCGGGACAGGCAAGGAGGGCAAGGGCAAACAATGGAGACATCTTTGGCAAACAATGGAAACATTTTGCCAAAACAATGGAGACATCTTTGGAAAAGAGTAACGAGAGTTTTTTTAGTATAAAATAATGAGGTTAAAGGAGAGAAAATGGAACCGTTAAAGCATGAATGTGGCGTGGCAATGATACGATTGCTTAAACCGCTGGAGTATTACCGGGAAAAGTATGGAACCTGGATGTATGGCTTGAACAAGCTGTATCTGCTGATGGAGAAACAACACAACCGCGGACAGGAGGGGGCGGGACTGGCTTGTGTGAAGCTGGAAGCCAATCCCGGTGAAGAATATATGTTTCGCGAAAGGGCGTTGGGGTCGGGAGCGATAACAGAGATATTCGGCAATGTGCAGGCTAATTTCAAGGACTTGACTCCCGAGCAATTGAATGATGCCGAATATGCCAAGAAATACCTGCCTTTTGCGGGGGAAGTGTATATGGGGCATCTGCGTTATTCCACTACCGGAAAGAGTGGGATATCGTATGTGCATCCTTTCTTGCGCCGCAATAACTGGCGTGCCAAGAACCTGGCATTGTGCGGTAATTTCAACATGACCAATGTGGATGAGATTTTTGCACGCATCACGGCCGACGGACAGCATCCGCGCAAGTATGCCGACACTTACATTATGCTCGAACAAGTGGGACACCGCCTCGACCGTGAAGTGGAGCGTCTCTATGTGCAGTGCGAAGCCGAAGGATTAAAGGGCATGGACATCACTCATGCCATTGAGGAGCGTATTGACTTGGGCAATGTGCTGAAGACATCGAGCAGGGAGTGGGACGGAGGTTACGTCATCTGCGGAATGACAGGAAGCGGTGAGTCTTTTGCCGTACGCGATCCGTGGGGCATTCGTCCTGCATTCTGGTATATGGATGACGAAATCATGGTACTGGCTTCAGAACGTCCGGTCATTCAGACGGCACTCAATGTGCCTGTCGAAAGCATCAACGAGTTGCAGCCGGGACAGGCTATCTTTCTGAATAAAGCCGGAAAGATGCGCTTGGCACAAATCAACCGGGCAAAGGAAAAGAAGGCATGCTCTTTTGAACGTATCTATTTCAGCCGGGGCAGTGATGTGGATATTTATAAGGAAAGAAAACTGCTGGGTGAGAAGTTGGTAAACCCTATCCTGAAAGCGATAGATTATGATGTGGAGCACACCGTGTTCTCCTTTATACCGAACACGGCGGAGGTGGCGTTTTATGGTATGCTCGAAGGATTCGACAACTACCTTAATGAATTGAAGGTGAGAAAGATAGAGGAGCTGGGACACAACCCCAGTCACGATGAACTGGAGAGAATCCTTTCTTGGCGCATCCGCAGTGAGAAAGTGGCGATAAAGGACATCAAGCTGCGTACGTTTATTGCCGAAGGCAACAGCCGCAATGACCTGGCGGCTCATGTGTACGACGTTACGTATGGAAGTTTGGTGCCTCACGTAGACAATCTGGTGATTATAGACGACAGCATTGTGCGGGGAACAACGCTGAAACAGAGCATCATCGGTATCCTTGACCGTCTGAATCCCAAGAAGATTGTGATTGTCTCTTCTTCTCCGCAGGTACGTTATCCCGACTACTACGGCATCGATATGGCGAGCATGGATCAGTTTATCGCATTCAAGGCCGCCATCGAACTCCTGAAAGAGCGCGATATGAAAGATGTCATTGCGCGTGCTTATCATAAGTCGAAAAATCAGGCAGGGATGCCCAAAGAGCAGATGGTGAACTATGTGAAAGAGATTTATGCACCGTTTACCAATGAGGAGATTGCCGCCAAGATGGTGGAGCTGCTCACTCCGAAGGGAACGCGGGCAAAGGTGGAGATTGTTTACCAGACCTTGGGAGGATTGCGCGAAGCCTGTCCGTCGCACACCGGAGACTGGTACTTCAGTGGCGATTATCCCACACCGGGCGGTGTGAAGCTGGTAAATCAAGCATTTATAGACTATATAGAAAAGGTATACCAATTCTAAAAAAACAAAATTCAAGATAGATTAAATGAGAAATGTAACATTGATTCTTGACGACGGGAGCCGTTTCTCGGGCAAGTCGTTCGGTTATGAGAAACCGGTAGCCGGTGAAGTTGTATTCAATACCGCTATGACCGGTTATCCTGAGAGCTTGACAGACCCTTCATACGCAGGGCAGTTGATGACCTTGACTTATCCGTTGGTGGGTAACTACGGCGTGCCTCCCTTTAGCATCGGGTCTGGCGGGCTTGCCACCTTTATGGAAAGTGAGCGCATCCATGCCGAGGCTATTATTGTCAGCGATTATAGTGAAGAGTTCAGCCATTGGAATGCAAAAGAAAGCCTTGCCGACTGGTTGAAGCGCGAACAAGTGCCCGGCATTACCGGCATCGATACGCGCGAACTGACCAAGGTGCTTCGCGAACATGGGGTGATGATGGGAAAAATCGTGTTTGATGATGAACCCGACAATCAGCCCGAAGCCCGCTATGAAGGCATCAATTACGTGGATAAGGTTTCGTGCAAAGAAGTGATTCGCTACAATGAGGGAGCAGGCAAAAAGAAAGTGGTTTTGGTGGATTGCGGGGTAAAGACTAATATTATCCGATGTCTGCTGAAACGTGATGTGGAGGTGATTCGCGTACCCTGGAATTATGATTTCACCGGAATGGAATATGATGGATTGTTCATCTCGAACGGGCCGGGTGACCCTGATACGTGTGATGAGGCTGTACAGAATATTCGTAAGGCGATGGGGCTGAGCGACAAGCCCATTTTCGGCATCTGTATGGGTAACCAGTTGCTTTCCAAAGCGGGGGGCGCTACCATCTACAAACTGAAATACGGACACCGCAGCCACAACCAACCGGTGCGCATGGTGGGGACGGAGCGTTGCTTCATCACCAGTCAGAATCACGGTTATGCGGTCGATAATAATACGTTGGGAACTGATTGGGAACCGCTGTTTATCAATATGAATGATGGTTCGAATGAAGGTATCAGACACAAATCCAAGCCTTGGTTCTCGGCACAGTTCCATCCCGAAGCTGCATCAGGGCCTACAGATACCGAATTTCTGTTTGATGAGTTTGTGAAACTATTATAAAGCCGGTTGCCGTTATCGGGCGCCCGGTGACGGCTGTAGGGGCGGACCCGTGTGTCCGCCCGAATACAACCGCAAATATGCCACCCACCGCAAGGGGAACTCTGCGGTGGATGGGAAACGATAAAAAAAAGAACAAATATGAAAGACGATATAAAGAAAGTATTATTATTAGGTTCCGGTGCACTGAAGATTGGTGAAGCCGGAGAGTTCGACTATTCAGGTTCGCAGGCTCTGAAAGCGTTGAAGGAGGAAGGTATCGAAACCATTCTGATAAATCCCAACATTGCAACGGTGCAGACCAGCGAAGGGGTGGCCGATCAGATTTATTTCCTTCCTGTCACTCCTTACTTTGTAGAGAAGGTGATTGAAAAGGAACGTCCCGACGGCGTGCTCCTTTCTTTTGGCGGACAGACCGCCTTGAATTGCGGTGTGTCTCTATACAAAGCCGGTGTCTTCGAAAAATATAACACCCGCGTGCTGGGGACTCCGGTGCAAGCCATCATGGATACCGAAGACCGCGAACTGTTCGTACAGAAGCTGAATGAAATAGATGTCAAGACCATTAAAAGCGAGGCGGTGGAAACGATTGAAGATGCCCGCCGTGCGGCCCGTGAACTGGGATATCCGGTGATTATCCGCGCTGCATACGCTTTGGGCGGTTTGGGGTCAGGTTTCTGCGATAATGAAGAAGAACTGAACGTCCTGGCCGAAAAAGCCTTCTCTTTCTCGCCGCAAGTGCTGGTTGAAAAGAGTTTGAAAGGCTGGAAGGAAGTGGAGTATGAGGTGGTCCGTGACCGTTACGATAACTGCATCACCGTTTGTAACATGGAGAATTTCGACCCGCTGGGTATCCATACCGGAGAGTCCATCGTTATCGCTCCTTCTCAGACCCTTACCAATGCAGAATATCATAAACTTCGCGAGCTGGCCATCCGCATCATCCGTCACATTGGTATCGTGGGCGAATGTAACGTGCAATATGCGTTCGACCCCGAATCGGAAGACTACCGTGTCATCGAGGTCAATGCCCGTCTTTCGCGTTCGTCCGCATTAGCTTCCAAGGCCACAGGCTACCCGCTTGCTTTTGTTGCCGCCAAACTCGGTCTGGGCTACGGTCTGTTTGATTTGAAGAATTCTGTGACGAAGACTACCAGCGCATTCTTCGAGCCGGCTCTGGACTATGTGGTATGTAAAATTCCGCGTTGGGACTTGGGCAAGTTCCACGGTGTAGACCGCGAACTGGGTTCGTCCATGAAATCTGTGGGAGAAGTAATGGCTATCGGACGTACTTTTGAAGAAGCTATTCAGAAAGGGCTGCGCATGATTGGTCAGGGGATGCACGGCTTTGTAGAGAATAAGGAATTGGTGATAGCCGATGTGGACAAGGCCTTGCGTGAGCCGACCGACAAGCGCATCTTCGTCATCAGCAAAGCCATGCGTGCGGGCTATACCGTAGACCAAATCCATGAGCTGACCAAGATAGACAAATGGTTTCTGCAAAAATTGCAGAACATAATGAATACCTCCAAAGAATTGCACGAATGGGGAAACAACCATAAGCAGATAGCCGATATGCCTGTCGATTTGCTTCGCAAGGCAAAGGTGCAGGGCTTTACTGATTTCCAGATTGCCCGTGCCATCGGGTTTGAAGGCGACATGGAAGAGGGTAGCCTGTATGTCCGCACTCACCGCAAGCAGGCGGGCATCCTTCCGGTGGTGAAGCAAATTGACACGCTGGCTGCCGAATATCCGGCACAGACCAATTACCTGTACCTTACTTATAGCGGTGTGGCCAATGACGTGAAATATCTGGGCGACCGTCAATCCATCGTCGTACTCGGTTCGGGAGCCTATCGCATCGGTTCGTCGGTGGAATTCGACTGGTGTGGCGTACAGGCATTGCAGACCATCCGCAAGGAAGGCTACCGCAGTGTGATGATTAATTACAATCCCGAAACGGTATCTACCGATTACGATATGTGTGACCGCCTCTACTTTGACGAGTTGACTTTCGAGCGTGTCATGGATATCCTCGAACTGGAAAACCCGCATGGAGTCATCGTCTCCACCGGCGGCCAGATACCGAATAACCTCGCTCTCCGCCTGGACGGACAAGGTGTAAACATCCTCGGAACAAGTGCCAAGAGCATTGACAATGCCGAAGACCGCGACAAATTCTCGGCCATGCTCGACCGCATCGGGGTAGACCAGCCCGAATGGAGTGCACTGACTTCTATGGAAGATATCAATGCCTTTATCGGCAAGGTGGGCTTCCCGGTATTGGTTCGTCCTTCGTATGTGCTGAGCGGGGCGGCCATGAATGTATGTTCCAATCAGGAAGAGTTGGAACGTTTCCTGAAACTGGCTGCCAATGTATCGAAAAAGCATCCGGTGGTGGTGAGCCAGTTCATCGAGCACGCCAAGGAAGTGGAAATGGATGCTGTGGCACAGAATGGTGAAATCGTGGCATACGCCATCAGTGAGCATATCGAATATGCCGGCGTGCACTCGGGCGACGCCACCATTCAGTTCCCTCCGCAGAAACTATATGTGGAGACCGTTCGCCGCATAAAGCGCATTTCGCGTCAGATAGCTAAAGAACTGAATATCTCCGGGCCGTTCAATATCCAATATTTGGCAAAGGATAACGATATCAAAGTAATCGAATGCAACCTCCGTGCCTCGCGAAGTTTCCCCTTTGTGAGCAAAGTGTTGAAGATAAACTTCATCGAGCTGGCAACAAAAGTCATGCTCGGCCTTCCGGTAGAAAAGCCGAACAAGAACCTTTTTGAACTGGATTATGTCGGAATCAAAGCAAGTCAGTTCTCATTCAACCGTTTGCAAAAGGCCGACCCGGTGCTGGGCGTGGATATGGCCTCTACCGGTGAGGTGGGCTGTATCGGTTCCGACACTTCGTGTGCCGTTCTGAAAGCTATGCTTTCCGTGGGCTACCGCATTCCCGAAAAAGGTGTGTTGCTGTCTACCGGTAATGCCAAGCAGAAAGCCGATACGCTGAATGCAGCCCGTATGTTGCAGAAGAAAGGGTATAAACTTTATGCCACCGGCGGCTCTTCCAAGTTCCTGACCGAGAACGGAGTAGAGAATACCCGCGTGTACTGGCCCAGCGAAGAAGGACACCCCCAAGCCCTCGATATGCTTCATAAGAAAGAGATAGATATGGTAGTCAACATTCCCAAGAACCTGACTGCAGGCGAGTTGGACAATGGTTATAAAATCCGTCGTGCCGCCATCGACCTGAATATTCCCTTGATTACCAATGCTCGTCTGGCAAGTGCATTTATCCATGCATTCTGCACCATGACCATAGACGACATTGCCATCAAGAGCTGGGAAGAATACAAGTAATCAACTTTCGCGCCCATTATTTATCCACCGTAGAGGCAGTTAATCAAGCTTGCCGCTGCGGTGGATATTTGTTAAAATTAAATTTAACGGTAAATATTGCGGTGATTCCTTCTTTTGTTCATGGAAAGTGGTTATATTTGACCCATAAGTAATTATAAACTTACTTGATATGTCGGGGCAAGAGAAAACAAGGGAATTATTGGAGCAAGAGCTTGAAAGATTACAACATGAAAATCGTCGGCTCAAAGAGGAACTGACCTCTCTGAAAGAAAAAGAAACGGACAAGAGTTTCAAGGAGAAGTATGCAGTGAGGATTCTGGAGTCTTTACCGGATATGCTCACGGTCTTTAATCATGAAGGAACAGGTATAGGAGTGGTGTCTAGTGAAGAGACCAATCATGTAGGAGTCCCTAATAGTGCTTTTGCCGGTATGCACATGCGCGACATGATTCCGGAGGAGGCGTATCACAATGTTTATAATAATCTTCAGAAAGTGATAGCGACGGGCAAAGGTTCTACGGCCCATCACGAACTGGATTTCAATGGTGCACATCATTATTATGAAAACCGTATCTTTCCGTTAGACGGAGAGTATGTGCTGATTATGTGTCGTGATATCAGCGAGCGGGTGGCTACACAAAAGAATCTGGAGGTGTTTAAACGCGTTCTTGATAAAGTGAGCGACAGCATTCTGGCTGCTTCTACCGATGGCACTTTGGTGTATGCCAATAAGCAATTCATTGAAGAATATGGTGTGAAAGGCGAACTGGGTGTACAGAAGGTATATGATTTGCCGGTTTCACTTCATACAAAAGAGATATTCGAAAAACGGGTGCAGGAAATACGTGATAACGGAGGCAGCATGGGATATCATGCCCGATATACCCGTGTGGGCGAAGTAAAAGAACGTGTGCATCAGGTGTCTGCCTTTATAATAGAGGACGGACAGGAAGAGGTGGTATGGTTCTTTACTCAAGACATCACGGATGTGATTCGAAACAGGGATGAGTTGCGTGAACTGAATTATCTGATGGATGCCATTCTGAATAATATTCCTGTATATATGTTTGTAAAAGACCCGGAAGATGATTTCAGGTATTTGTATTGGAACAAGGCTTTTGCCAATCATTCCAAGATTCCGGCTTCGCGTGCGTTGGGCCATACTGATTTCGAGATATTTCCCGAAAGGACGGATGCAGAGAAGTTTCATCAGGATGATTTGGAACTGATGCGTACCAGGGAACGTCTGGAGATGCAGGAGACGTATGTGACTGCCACCGGCGAGACGCGTATTGTTCAGACATTGAAGACATTGGTGCCTCTCGAAGGGCGTGCTCCTCTTATTATCGGCATTTCGTGGGACGTTACGAATATGCAGAACATAGAGCAGGAGTTGATTCAGGCACGTATCAAGGCGGAGCAGTCCGACCGGTTGAAGAGTGCTTTTCTGGCTAATATGAGCCATGAGATACGCACTCCACTAAATGCGATTGTGGGTTTCTCAAGGTTGATGACTACCACAGACAATCGGGAAGACGAAAAGCTTTATTCCGAAATCATCAATCAGAATTCGGATGTATTGTTGCAACTGATTAATGACATTCTTGATTTGTCTAAAATAGAGGCAGGGACGTTTGAATACGTCAAGCAGCCTATGGATTTAGGTGAGATGTGCCGTAATGTGTATGAAATTCATAAAGGGCGTGTACAGGAAGGGGTGACGCTGATTTTGGATAATGAGGATGACAGCTTGGTGATTAACGAAGATAAGAACCGCATTTTGCAACTCATTACCAATTTGATAACCAATGCGATTAAGTTCACTTATGAGGGTGAGATTCATTTTGGTTTCGAGTTGAAGAAGGATTATGTAGATTTCTATGTGAAGGACACCGGTATAGGTATCTCCGAAGAAAAATTATCCCACATCTTTGGCCGTTTCGTCAAGCTGAATTCTTTTGTTCAGGGCACCGGGTTGGGCCTTGCCATTTGCCAGATGATTGTAGAAAAGATGGGCGGCGCTATCACGGTGGAGTCTGAACTCCATGAAGGTTCTACGTTCCGTTTTACTATTCCGTATGATATGCATAACAAGCGGGAGGAGTTTAAAAGAAATGCGGAAAGGCAACAACACTTGAAAGTAGCCATAAAGTCATTGCAATTGCGCACCCTGTTGGTGGCGGAAGATGTGGATAGTAATTTCTTGCTTATGAATACTGTTCTGGGCAAGAGGTATAAACTGATACGTGCCCGGGATGGTCGTGAGGCTGTCAATATGTATAAGGAGCATCATCCCGATTTAATCTTTATGGATATAAAGATGCCTTATATGGATGGATTGGAAGCAACCCGCCTGATTCGTGGCTATTCGAAGGATGTTCCTATTATTGCATTGACTGCTTTTGCTTTCGAGTCGGACAGGGAAAGGGCAATAGAGGCGGGATGCAATGATTATTTAACGAAGCCCGTATCGCAGGAGGCTATAGAGAGGATATTGGAAAAGTATTCATTATAAACTGTTTCCGGAAAAGGGGCGCGATGATGACTCCGGAGAATAATAAGGAGGCTGTCAGGGCTCTGAAGTTACTGCCACATTGTGGTATTCGAGGGCTGTGCCCAAATGATGGGGAGTGTGTCAAAACTAAACCGACCTATCCCATCGTCAGCTGTAGGGGCAGGGTTTGCCTGCCCGAAGACACAAAGTAAACTGTTTTCGGGCGAGCGAACCTCGCCCCTACGAACGAAACGACAGCATTATCCACGTTTTGACACAACCCCTTTTTGGGGTCAATCCGAAAGTCCTGTGGGTGATATAAGCGTAAACTATGAGTTACAATGCCGGTATCAAATCGAGTGGTCGTCTGCTATACTTCATTTATAATGCCTTGAAAGAAATCTGTATGCTTACATTGTAATATTGGAATTTTCTTAAAATAGGATGCCCACACACTTATTGACTTGATTCGTAAAAAAAGAGGGTGTGCCGAAACGCTCATAAACCAAAAATCACCCTCGCCACTACCTGTGGCGAGGGTGATTTCGATAAAAGGGAGTGTGTCAAAACTAAACCGGTCTATCCCATCGTCAGCTGTAGGGGCAGGGTTTGCCTGCCCGAAGACACAAAACAAACTGTTTTCGGGCGAGCGAACCTCGCCCCTACGAACGAAACGACAGCATTATCCACGTTTTGATACAGCTCCCTTTGGGGTTACTGCCGAGGGCAGTGAAGTCTCTTAGAACTTACAAACATTCAGCTTCTTGTCAACCAATAATCCGTCAATCATTTTCAGATTGAAGCTTACTCTTTGTTTAGCTTTCAGTTTCAAGATAAACAAGTCATTGGTTCCTTCGAGTGAAGGTTTGTTGCCGATATTGACGAAAGTAGGATACAATGCTTTTGTGCCATTGGTGTGAAGGCGGTCATAAGTAAAGTTTTCCATCTCTTTCATGCTAACCGGTTGTACACCGACAAATTCAAACTTCTGCTGGTCGTATGGCAAAGCGAAGCTCAGTGCATTGACAGACTTCAGGTCTATACCTTTCACTACTACTTCAATGATTTCATCTTTGTTATAACTGCGTTTGGCAGTGCTCATTTCGATGCTTCCGCTTACTTTTTCAGTTTCGTCGCTTTCGTCTACACCGTCTTCCAACTGAGTGGCTACTACCGAGATGTCATAAGCGTCAATCAAATCATTCTTGTTGATATCACCATTGCTGATGTAACCTTCAAAGTCGCCGTCGCCTTTGCGCAGACCGGTGTAGTTGGTATAAGAAGTCAAATCGTTGTTGTCAATCTTACCGTCATTGTTGATGTCGCCCGGTAAGTAACTTTCAGTTCCGGGAACTTTGAATACATACAGTTCACGGCCGGAACCATAATTGCCAACACCTTCTGTTACAGAAAGTTTGATGTAACGTGCAGTCGGACGTTCTGTGAATGTGAATACTTTCACTTCATCCTTGCGGTTCCATTCAAATGCACCGGCTTCTGTCCAGTGTTCTTTGTCCATACTATATGAAACGGTTCCTTTCAACAATGTTCCGTTGCCTCCGTCCTTACGGCTCAGGTAATGGAATTTATCCAATTGGTTGACACTTCTCAAGTCGATAATCATGTCGAACGGCAAAGCGTTAGCTCTGTACTTGGTGTGCCACATATCACCCATTTCGGCAAAGTCGAAGAGACGGTCGATTTCAAATCCTTCTTGTGCCTTGGCTGTTACTTCACCCTTGATGCCTCGGATTGCAAATTCCAACGGGTTGGATTTGGTCTTGGTTGTAAAGTTTGCCCAGTCTGACTGACCGTCCTTGTTTACGGCGCGAATCTTGAAGTCATAAGTTGTTTCGGCTTCCAGTCCTTCAAACAACAGTTCTGTATCTTTGATAGTACTATACAGAATGCCGTTCAATTCGATTTCATAATAGTCAGCATTGGCTACCGGAGCCCATGTCGGTTTCAGTGTATAGGCTTCAGTGTTTTCGGCAGTTACTTCGGCTTTCGGAGCTGTCAATGAGCCCGAAGTGACGCGGTGAGTATCGGCCGGTGCATAGCGGAATCCGCTGACAGTCATATTAATCTGATTAGTGGTGATATCCATCGGAGCCAGCTTGACGAGAAGTTGGGGGTTCTTGACGATAGTCACCTTTTCAAATTCACTTCCCGGAGTGGCAAACTTGTTCAGATTGGGAGCAGCATCGTAGAAGTATACGTTCTGTCCGTTTTGGAATTGTTCCAGAGAGGTAACCTCGGTCAGCTTAATCTTGTTCTTTCCTACTTTGGCAGAGATAGCTTTGGGCTTTTCGGTTACATTGATTCTGAACTCAGTGGCTTTCTCTTTCACGAAGCCGTCAAAGTCACCCTGAGTGCGGTGTACGGTGATAAGCACTTCATTTTTGGGAGTGACATTCGATTCGACGAAAGTAGTTACACCCTTACCGTCCTTGTATGCTTCGGTGATACCGTCATCGTCATATTCCACGGTCATGGTGTGCTTATGCGGATACATTTCATAGATGCGCAGACCCTTGTTGATTTCACTCACGTTATTGTTCGGGTTGGTCATCGGGATGATGGCTCCGTTCTTGACAAATACGGGGAGCTTCCACAGAGGAGCGGCAAAGTTGTTGATAACGCGTCCGCCTTCATATTTCTCGCCGGTGAAGTAATCAATCCATTCACCTTCGGGCAGATAGATACCGTTGCGGATGTCATTGCCTTCGGCATCTGCCTTGGTGTTCTGATAGATAGGTGCCACCAGGAAGTCGGTACCATACATATATTGGTATTTAGTGGCGCTGCCCATTGTGTAGTCATTCGGGAATTCGAGGAACATGGCTCTGATGATAGGCATTCCGTCTACCGCTTCTTTGGCAAAGCTGTAAGCGTATGGCATCAGTTCTGATTTCAGCTTCAGATACATACGGTTGATAGAAGTGGCAGGTTCGCCCAGGGCATGAGGATACTTTTCGTTGCTGCCCCAGCCGTCCATGTTGAGTTCCATCGGTGTCCATGTCTTCCACTGGAAGTCGCGGGTATTCATGGCCAGGTTCTTTCCACCGAAGATACCGTCCATATCGGAGGTGATATTAGGCTGTCCCGAAAGGCCCGAACCGATATAAGTCGGGATATGGAAGCGGATATATTCCCATTCGCCGCCGGTCTGGTCGCCCGACCATACTCCTGCATAGCGCTGGGTGCCTGCCCATCCGTCCAATGAGATGATAAACGGGCGTGCGTTATTGCCATAATAAGGCATAATCGTGCCCACATCGGCCACACCGTTCAAACCGAATGAATAGCCTGCGCCCACCCATGCAACGTCTGTTTTAAGAACACGTACACCGGCGTCTCTCACTTCTTTCACGATATCACGCTGAAGCAGTGCGCTGACTCCTTCTTTGGGATGGAGGTCGGATTGTGTCCAGAGTCCGATTTCCACTCCGTTCTTACGAGCATAGTCGCCCAGTTCTTTCAGGTTCTGGATATTGCCGTCCAATGTTTCGGTCTGTCCGTATCCGGCTCCGTAACCGTCGTTGGGGAGCAGCCAGCCCAAAGGCATGTCATGGTTCTTGTAACGGTCTATCACAGCGCGTGCCGAGAATTGGTAATTGTTCTTTTCGCCGTTCAAAGATTCCTTGATGCCGCCATTGTCCTTTTGGCTTTCTTTATAGCGTTTTCCGTCTTCAAACAAGATTCCCTTTTCGTCTTCTTTCCAGTAGTCGCGGTTGTAAGCGTTCAGGTGTCCCTGATAGAAGCCGAACTTGGGCAATAATACCGGATTACCGGTGAGTTGATAGAAGTCGTTCAACAAAGCAACGACACCGTCGCCCACCATATAAAAGACATCCAGATAATCCGTTTCGTGCGATAGTTTTACTTTTCCTTTTTCTTCTGCACCGAAGTCGTATTTACCTTTCTTGAAGGTGTGCCACATCACGCCATATCCGTTGGTAGACCAATAGAAAGGAGTGGGAGAAGCCACGCCTCCGTCGGTCCAGCTGTTCTGGTTTTCGATGGCGATTGCTTTTCCTTTGTGTGAGAATCTTCCGTTCTGCACACCACCTCCGTAGAAGTATTCTTTCGGATTTTCTTTCAGGGTGATGGTCACTTTATCTTTCTCGAATGAGACGGGGGCAAGTTGTTCCACCGCTACCTTGTTTGTTTCGAGGTTCGTGATTTTCAGTAATGAACTGGCCTTGTCAATCTGTATGTTGATACGTCCGGTCGTGATACTGATTGTGTTTCCGTTGTCGTCAATGTCCAACTTTGACAATGGCAGTCTGGGGTTGTCCACCAATATCTGTGCTTCGGGTTTGGCTTCCGGATTCCGGATGATTCCACCGGCATTATCTTGAAAGACTCTGAAGATGTTATCGCCGTAAAAATCAAGTGTCATACGCTGGTTGTTGGCAAACAAAACTTCGACAGCTGTCGGGTTGAGTCTTTTGATACTCACAATTTGAGGGCTTGGGAGCGTTGTCTCACTTGCGGCATGCATCGACTGGGCAGCCTGCACGGGTGCACCTGCCAGAACAAGCGGGAATGCCAGGGCAAGTAGTGCCGCTTTTTTTCCTTTGCGGTGTTGATTAGGGGTATTTTTCATAATAAACTATGATTAAATTAGAATATAGTTTTGATTTATTCGGTAAAGATAAAGCGTAATATTGATAAACAGGCAGATTTTTAAGAAAAAATTAAGCATATCCTTTAAACTTTTGTATTCGGGGGCCCGAAAAGGTCGTATTCAGCGTGGGCTTGTCTGTATAAAGGATGTATTACAGGCTTTTTAGGTTGATATAAATAAGCAAGGTGTCAAAAATGCTCTTACAGCAACAATGCGGCAGTTGCTTTGGAGTTTTGACACCTCTTTATTATCTCCCGAATGGCATTGTGGCTGCGTTTCGGGAGATATCCGGTCTTATCGTTTATTTGACTTCAATCACTTTCGTTGCTTTTTCCTTTTCTTCAGGAATTCGTTTCGGCAATTCGATAGTCAGGACACCGTCGTTCACTTTGGCGTCTATTTTATCCTTGTCTACATCATCCGGCAGAATCAGGGTTTGCTGGAACTTGGAGTAAGAGAATTCGCGACGCAGATAACGGCTTTCTTCCTTGCCTTCTTTGTCGCCTTCCGTTGTTTCTGTTTTCTTTTCCATAGAGATGACCAAATCATTGTCTTCATTGATATGGATTTGGAAATCGTCTTTTTTCATTCCCGGAGCGGCAACTTCCACTTTATACTCTTTTTCTGTCTCGATGACATTGATGGCCGGTGCTGTCGGGTTGGCTTTTACCATCCAGTCATTGTTCAAAAAATCGTTGAAAATACTTGGCAACCAAGTTTGGTTGGCTCTTCTTACTGGCATCATAATCTTAATCTCCTTTTGGTTTATGGTTAAACATTTTGTTTACTTTTGAATTTCGTCTTCTTTCGATTCCGTCATCCACTATCCATAATGCAAATACCATACTTTAGTTCGATTTCCTATGCTCCATATTCCACTCTTTTAAGTCTATAAAACCTTTCTTAAAGATAGGCGGCAAGACTTTAAGAGAGGATAAAACTATTTAAACGTTGACACAGACCGACTGCTGTCAAAATGTAATTTTTGAAGACGAATTGGCAGACGGACCGGCTTCTGTAAGTTTGAACCTCATGCGGAAAATGCCTTCTTTATAATCATGGCTGATGATTTTGAATGTACCTATCTGCGATGTGTTTTCCACGTGCAGACCGATGCAGAGGCATTCATCGTAATCGCCCACGTGCACCACTCTCACGGTTTCGGAGGCATGGTCGGGCAGACGTTTCAGGTCGAATCGCCCCACGGCTTCCTCTTGTGTGATGAATTCTGTGGTGATTGGCAGGTTTCTTTTCAATGTCTCGTTTACGGTCTTTTCTATGTGGCTTATCTCCTCTTCGGAGGGGCAGGCGGGTAGGGCGAAATCCAATTTACTTTTCTTGCGTTCGATATGTGCCGAAACTGCACGCCCGCAGCCAAAAAGGTTTACCATTGTTCTGTTTACGATATGCTCTGTGGTGTGCATCGGGGCGATGGACGCATCCTGAAACTTGGGAGCTGCTTGGTTTATTTCCATAATAGATTTATTTTATTGTGTTTGGACATGAAAGGTTATATGCGCCTTGGCCGGATATTTCTGTCTGTTGTTTTCAGTCAATCCTTCCATTGCTTTATCTCTCTCTTTAAGATGCTGTAGACATTGAGGTTGACAAACTTTCTTGTATACATCAGCTCGCCGTCGCGTTCAGTCCCTTCCAGGTGGAAGCCGAGCCTTTGCGGAATGGCATTGCTGGGAGCATTGCCTTCGGCGCAACGGATTTGGATGCGGTTCATGCCTCGCTCTTCGATGGCAATCCGGCAGAGATGCCGCACACATTTGGTCATGATTCCCCGGTGTTGGTACTCGGGCAGGAGCCAGTAACCAATCTCCGTGCGCAGGTTGGCGGCATCAGAAAAATGGAAACCGACCAGTCCGCACACTTCTCTTTTTTCTTCGATGATATAGATGAAGTCCCGGCGGGCCCGAGGCACTTTGAGTACGGATGCTAGAAAGGCCTTTTCTTCTTTCGCGGTCAGAAAGGTGACGAATGGGAGCCATTGCTGCAAATACTCGCGGTGCAAATGAATGGCATTGTATATTTTTTGTGAATCGCTTATGCGTACTTCCCGAATAGTTATGTTATCAGTAATCTTAGTTTTCATGGCGAATATGAATTTGATTTATCAAAGGTAAATCTTTTTTTTGGGTGAAGAGGAATAAACAGCGTGTTTTCTTTGAGAGTACAGACGGAAACGACGCGGATTTCACGCATTCGGGAGGAGAAAGAGCGTGAAATCCGTGTCCGGAGGATGGGCTGTCGGAGCCGCCTTCTCTTGTTTTTACAGAGCGGGTGTCTGAAACAGGAATACGAAAGATTTACTGTCTTTCAAGTCCTTGACGGCATCTCCGGCATATATCTCGCCCTGTGTCAAAGATAATTTCTTTATCCCTGCCTTCGGACTGAAATCTATCTCTTTCAAGTCGAGCCAAAACAGATTGGGGGTTAATACATTGTCAAAATAGTACACTTTGTTCTTCTGGTCGCACACCGAGCGCCAACGGGTGGAAGAGATGTGGGGCTTGTCGGGAGTGGTGATGCCGAAGGGAACGGATACGTTTCTCATCACGCTCAATACACTTGGGACGGCAATGCGTGCATCGGGAGTCTGCGGGATGGCGTGGACATAGAATGAGGCACGCACAAAGCGGTCGCTCGAACGGTTCGTGCCCGGCAACATTTGCAATCCTCCCACCTCTTTCCAGTAATCGTTGATAGCCAGTTGTGACGAATATTTGGGTGAGTTTGTCATTACCTGATACTCCTTTCCCTCGTGTATTTCCAGCTTTCCGTCCAGATATTCCAGCACAGCCGTATTTCCTGTATCGTCGGTGATGGCCAGATGTAAAGTGGAGGCCGAGCCGTTGGGCATTTGAGGTGCGTCAATTCGGAATGTCTCTTTTTTCAGCTCATCCACCGCCTCGCGCACAGTGGCGAAATTGTCGAGTACATATTGTGTCCAAATGCTGATTCCCATCACCGGACGTGTGTCTCCGGGACGCTCGTACACGGATTCGGGCAGGAATAAAAGGCTGGCTACCAACCCCTTCTCGTTCATTCCGTCACATGTGCCGATGTCATATCCTGTAGCGATGACACTGCCGTATTTCGAAGTCCATGTCACCGTCTCTCCCTTGTTGTATCCTGCTCGTTGGATACCCCTCGGAAAGACATACAAATTACTCATGATATCTTCTTTCCAGTCCATGGTGCGTCCGGTGACAATCAGATTGTCGGGCCCGATGTATACAGCCCGGGTGCAAGCTTCCACTCGCGGCATGCGAATGGACAGCATAATGGCTAATGCGATTAGCGCAATGTTTTTTGTTCTCATTTTTTTATCTTAAAAGATTATTGTTTATCTATAAAACAGATACCGGATGCGGCTTGTTTAGGCGGAAGCGGTGATTCAGGTATAAAAATCAGTAATTCATATACCTGTCGGGTGTGATAATTCTCATATCTTTGTTCCGTCTCAATAACTTTGCTCTGTTTATGAATAAAAAGAACCGTAAAAAGATAAGTATGATACTTTATAGTCTGTTGATAGTGATAGTGCTGGCAGGAGCCGCAGTGTATGCTTTTCTTCACTCGCCAAGTTTCGGCCGGCTTCCGCGCGGAACGCGTTTGGAACGAATCTTGAATTCGCCCCACTACCGCGACGGAGCTTTCCGCAATGAGCCTGAAGTGCCGTTGATGACTTCCGGCAAAAGTAGGATATCAGGGATGATTGATTTTCTTTTCCGGAAGCCTGAAGGATTACGTCCCGAAACAGTGCTGCCCGTTATAAAGACAAACCTGAAAGAACTGTCTCCCGGTGAGGATATCCTGATATGGTTCGGACACTCGTCTTATTATATACAGATGGAAGGGAAACGCTTGCTGGTAGATCCGGTCTTTTACGATGCCTCTCCGGTTGCGTTTGTGAACCGTGCTTTCAAGGGAACCGATATTTATCGTCCCGAAGATATGCCCGACATTGATTTTCTGATTATCACCCACGACCATTGGGATCATCTGGACTATCGGACAGTGACCGAACTCAGAGAGCGGACAGGGAAGGTAATCTGCGCATTGGGGGTAGGTGAGCATCTGGAGTATTGGGGGGTTGACAAAAATCGCATCGTGGAGCTGGACTGGAACGAAGATGCCTCGCTCGGTGATGGATTTACCGTACATTGTCTTCCCGCCCGACATTTCTCGGGTCGCGGACTGAATGCCAATCAGACGCTATGGGCTTCCTTTTTGATGGAGAGCCCCTCCCGACAGATTTATATGGCGGGAGATGGCGGATACGGTCCTCACTTTGCCGCCATCGGAAAGCGTTTTCCTTTCATCGATTTGGCGATACTCGAAAACGGCCAGTATAATGAGGACTGGCGCTATATTCATCTGATGCCCGGCTACATGGCTCAGACGGCCAAAGACCTGAAAGCAAAGAAGGTTCTGACCGTGCATCACTCTAAATATGCATTGGCAAAACACAGATGGGACGAGCCTTTGGCCAATGCGCACCGTCTGGCGGAAAAAGATTCGCTGAACGTATTGATTCCTCATATAGGGGAGGTGGTGAAATGGGGTGACTGAAAGAAATAGGGGGTCTGGGTATGTCCTTTATTTGGCATTAAAGGGGGGGCAATCCGAAAACCCTGTGGGTATGTTAAAGGGCGTATGCCACTCTATAAAATGAAAAAAGGAGCAACGCCTTGCTCCAACCTTTTGTTAACCTTAAATCTAATACTATGAAAAACACATTGCAAAGGTACGGACTTTTTGGATAATAGCAAATAATTGGAGCTAAAAAATATGCTGCATAACATTGTTTAAGATTTGCTTTTCTCAAAAAGGCTTCTTTTAATACTTCTTTTACTTATCTTTGCACCCATTAAACAGTAATCGATATGGCATTTGAAGCAACAAAGAGAGAGTGGGGCGAACTTTACGCCTTTTTCCGCTTGCTGGCGGACGGATATGTGTATGCAGGAACTCCTGAAGTGAAGAAAAATGAGGCGCAACGATGGCCCGTTGCCATGATTCAGCGGGAGGAACACGACGGAACCCGCCGGTATATCATTGAAGATGAAGAGAATATACACATCTGTGGAGAAAAAATTGACAAGCTGGTGGCGCGTGAGGATTTTGCGGCTGTGGCGGAGCTGATTTTATCGGCTGTGAAAGAAAGTCGCGGAAACGAGGTCATGTCACCCGATGGGGTGGAGGAGTTCTTGGATGAGGTGGCTATCTTTGACCTGGAAGCGAAAACGGATGACCGTACCGATTTTCATGTTGCTTTTTACAGTGTGGATGCCCCTTTGACAGGCTTCTGTGTCCGTTCTCGTCTCAGCTCCATGTTTCCATTGCTGGACGGCGGACGAACTGCCAATCTGAAGTTTGAGCAGACCGGCATCAAGTTTGCCACGCCCACGGTCAATAAGATTAATGCTTTTGGTGAGGAAGACGATGTGGCGGGACGTATGTTGATGATAGAACGTCTGGGAGGTGTCTTGAAGTATAGCGATGTGGCCGACAAAGTGTTCCGTAGCAATTTGAGTATGATAGACCTGCACTTTCCCCGCATGTTGGGCGAAATGCTGCGCATCATGCATCTGGACGGCATCACCAGAGTGAGCGAGCTGACGGAGGTGATGAAGCAAGTCAATCCGTTGAAGATTAAAGAGGAACTGATTGGCAAACATCATTATTACGAATATAAGATGAAGCAATTCCTGCTGGCGCTTGCCTTGGGAATGCGTCCGGCAAAGCTCTTTACGGGAGTCGATTCGGCAGTGTCCGGCTTTTTATTGGTGGACGGTAGCGGTGAAATATTGTGCTATCAAAAAGCTGACCGTCAGACTTTTGCCGATTTCCTGTTCTATAACTCCCGCTTCGAAAAAGGCTCTACTGAGAAAGATAAATATGGCTATTTGGAACGTGAAAACGGAGTCTATTATTTTAAGTTGAACGCAAAAATCGGCTTGTTGAAACGGTAAGATAATACAGAAGGCTGCCTCCGAAGCCCGGCAGTCCTGTCATCCTAAATGCTAATGAAGAATGATAATAATATCAGACAGAGGAAAGGCTGCACTGTCACCCATTCCTCTGCCATTCATTGTCAGGTTTTGTCTTTATAATGAATCAATTCGAAAATCCTGTGGGTGATAAGCGTGAACTATGAGTTACAATGCTAGTACCAAATCAAATGGTCGCCTGATATACTTGATTCATAATATTTTAAAATTGTATCTTGTCATCCTGAACGCTGGTGAAGAACGACAATAATATCAGACAGAGGAAAGGCTGCACTGTCACCTATTCCTCTGCCATTCATTGTCAGGTTTTGTCTTTATAATGAATCAATTCGAAAATCCTGTGGGTGATAAGCGTGAACTATGAGTTACAATGCTAGTACCAAATCAAATGGTCGCCTGATATACTTGATTCATAATATCTTAAAAGAATCTGTATTCTTACATTGTAATATTGGAATTTTCTCAAAATATGATGCCAACACCCTTTTTGACTTGCCTTTTTATAGCTTGAATTTCAGGATTTTTCCATTCATGGCATCCAATAAAACAGGAGTCGTCTTATCGGGCGACAATACCAGCTTCTCCGTATTTCCTGTCAGCAGTTCCACCGCATCATATTCCAGATTGTAAGGTATTCCCAAAAAATCAAAAGCGTGCTGCGGAATGTTCACCGCTGCCCGTGCCGGTATGCTGTCAAAGTTGACCATCACCAGCAACAGCTCGTCATCCTGCTTGCGCAGAAAAGCATATTGCTTATGCTCGTTGAACACCCATCCTGCCAGGTTAGCGTATGTCAAATCAAAGAATGCCCCTTCGCGTATCGCCTTCTCCGTGTTGCATAAATTCAACAGCCGAGTGTAGAAAGCACGCAGCTTCTTTTCTTCCTCATTCAATAGCTTATCGTCGAACTTGCCGTTATTGCGCCAACGGCGGATACTGTCCACACTCCAATAATCGAAGATGGTCGTCCGTCCGTCCCGTCCGCTGAACCCTTCGGTATCCATACCTTGTTCGCCTATTTCCTGTCCGAAATAAATCATGACCGGATTGTCGTTCATGCAGGCAGAAACAATCATGGCAGGGATGGCGCGGGCACCGTTTCCGGCAAAGAAATCGGAAGCAATGCGTTGTTCGTCATGATTCTCAAGGAAGTTGAGCATACGGTGCTCTATTCCATTCAGGCTTTGCCAGCGATGGGGGATGGCGGTGGCCGATTCCCAACCCGAAGTGATGGCTCTCAGCGTGTCATACAAGCCCACTTTGTCATATAAATAGTCGAATTTGCCATTGAAAAGATAGTTGCGGTATTCTGCCGGATTATAAACTTCGGCTATGAATATCAAGTCGGGATATTGCGCTTTGACCTGCGGAATCACCCATCCCCAAAATTCGACAGGAACCATTTCTGCCATATCACAACGGAATCCGTCAATGTTTTTTAATGCCCAAAACAGCAATATGTCGAGCATTTTAGTCCACGTGTCGGGGATGGGGTCGAAATGGGTGCTTCGTCCGTTCATGTAATCCACACCATAGTTCAACTTCACCGTCTCATACCAGTCGTTGATGCCGGGCCATGCGTCAAAACGGTCGTTGCCGGTGGCTTTGGCAGGAAACTCCACGTAGGGTTCGGGAGCACCGCGGTGAAGGTCGATATTGCCTTCCAGCTTGGTGCCGGGAATGTAATAAAAATTATTATTCGGACTGAAAGCCTGGTTTACATCATCCTGTTCGCCCAGGTCGGCCACTTCTGCCGGTTTGGAATCCGAACCATACTGGCGGGCAACGTGGTTGGGGACAAAATCAATGATTACTTTCAGCTCCGCCTTGTGCGACCGTTTGACCAGGTTCTCAAATTCTTTCATCCGGTCGGGGATACTGTTTGCCAAATCGGGGTCTACATCATAATAATCCTTGATGGCGTATGGCGAGCCGGCCTTTCCCTTCACCACGGCAGGGTGGTCCGGGCGTATGCCGTAACGACTGTGATTGGTTTGGGTGGCGTGTTCGATGATGCCTGTATACCAAATATGTGTGGCTCCCAGACGCTTGATTTCTCCCAATGCCTTAGCCGTAAAGTCAGCCATTTTTCCACAGCCGTTTTCGTCCAGCGAGCCATTGGTCTTACAACGTGGGTTTCCGTTTCCAAACAAACGGGTAAACACCTGATAGATGATAATTTTTTCTTGTGTTTTCATTATATTGTTTTTTTATTTATTTCCATATACTTCCTTTCTCGTGCTGCAAACGGTCTATAATTTCGTTCGCCGTCGTATATCCTTGTTCAAATATTTCTTCGGCTTTCTCCAGCTCCCGGTTGCTGTAGCCTTCCAGTCCGTAGGGCTCAATCAGCAAATCGCTCAGCGGCTTTTGCGGCAGAGTGTTCGCCTGAAAGATAAAATGATAGGCCCTTAAAGCAATTGTCACCACATTCTTTTTATATTCGTCTGCCACCAGCGGACTGACGTTGAATGCTATCACTTTTTCACACATTTCGCGGATGGGGGTCACCGGTAGATTCATCAGTATTCCTCCGTCTACATAATAAGTATTGTTGATTTTCTGTGGTGCAAACAACACCGGCATACAGCACGAGGCGGCCACTCGCTCGGCTATTTTCCCCTTGCGGAAGGACACTATTTTTCCGTGGTCTAAGTCGGTGGCCGAGATGATGGTGGGGATGGAAAGCTCTTCTATCAGTTTTGTTCGCAAGTTGCTTTCCAGAAAATCAATGAAACTGTCGAGTTTCAGCAGTCCCTGTTTGTTGATGGAGAAGGTGGTGAGTTCTGTAAACGAGTGGTGTTCAAATAGTTCGATGACGTGATAGGGCTCTCTGCCATCGGCGTAGAATACGGCGGCCAGTGCGCCGGCACTCACCCCTGAAAGTATGTCGGGCGTTATGCCGTGTTCGTGTAGCGCCTGCATGATTCCCAAGTGAGCGAAGCCTTTGATGAACCCTCCGCTCAGGGCATAGCCTATGTTGTATTTGAATGTACTCATTAACCTATCTCGTTTGTTACATGGGCAAACATAATCATTTTTAACGAGATATGGAAAAAAGATGGGATAAAAATGGGGCAGATATAACTTTTCCACCGCATGAAATGCCTTGTCTGCATTCCTGCGGTGGATATGGGGGGATGCCGCCATTCCTACCTGAAGATGTCTCCATTGTTTGAGGAAACTCTCTCCATTGTTTGTCGAAACTGTCTCCATTGTTTAAGGAAACTCTCTCGAGGGTTTGGAGGGAGAATGGCGGTGTGTTTTCTTATGCTATTCCGTGAGCGTTTGCGTCCTTGTCTATTTTCTTAATCAAGCCTTGCAATACAGCACCCGGGCCACATTCTGTAAACTCGTCGGCTCCGTCGGCAATCATGTTCTTTACCGTCTGAGTCCAGCGGACAGAAGCAGTCAGCTGAGCCACCAGATTCGCCTTGATTTCGGCAGGGTCGGTGTGGGGCAAAGCGTCTACGTTCTGATAAACAGGACATTTCGGTGTATGGATTTCAGTCGCGTTGATAGCCGCTTCAAGTTCTATTTTGGCCGGATTCATCAGCGGAGAGTGGAAAGCACCGCCCACTTTCAGAGGCAAGGCACGTTTGGCACCGGCTGCTTTCAGTTGTTCGCAAGCCTTGTTGATGCCTTCGATGGAACCGGAGATAACGATTTGTCCCGGGCAATTGTAATTGGCGGCAACCACCACTTCGCCTTCTTTGGAGATGGCTTCGCACACTTCTTCCACTTTTTCGTCGGGCAATGCGATGATGGCAGCCATGGTCGAGGGTTGTGCTTCACAGGCTTTCTGCATAGCCATGGCGCGTGCATACACCAGTTTCAGTCCGTCTTCGAACGACAGAGCTCCGGCGGCAACCAAGGCAGAGAACTCGCCCAGTGAGTGTCCGGCTGTCATTTCGGGCTTGAAATCGTCACCCATGCAGAGGGCCGAAATAACCGAGTGGAGGAACACGGCAGGCTGAGTGACCTTGGTCTGGCGAAGGTCTTCGTCCGTACCTTCAAACATGATGTCTGTGATGCGGTATCCTAAAATGTCATTCGCTTTTTCAAATAATTCTTTGGCCAAAGCCGAGTTTTCGTACAGGTCTTTTCCCATACCTACAAACTGTGCTCCCTGTCCGGGGAATACAAATGCTTTCATATTTTTTCCTTTTTTGGTTTAAAAACGTTGCAAAGGTAATTATTTCTTTGGAAACTAGGTGCTATTCTTCCTTAATATTCATGGAGACAGGCTGATAAAAGTGGTTTAGCGGGCCGTGTCCTTCGCCGGTGCGGACGTCTTTTCCGGCCTCTATGCCGAGGGTCACATACTGTTTGGCACGTTCCACTGCTTGCGGCATCTCATCTCCCAGGGCCAGGTATGTGGCGATGGCGGAAGAGAGGGTGCAACCGGTTCCGTGGGTGTTCTGGCTCTCTATTTTGGCGGAGGTGAACAGGTGAGGGGCGTTTTCTCCGGCTATCTGCAGCACGTCGCACATCAGTCCGCCTTCCAGGTGGCCGCCTTTCAGGAGGACGGCCTTGCTACCGAATTTCAACAGTTCGAGGGCGGCGGATTTCATCTCCTCTACATTATTAATAGGATGTGCTGTCAATACTTCTGCTTCTCTCAGGTTGGGCGTGATGAGGGAGGAGAGGGGCATCAACTCGTCGGCGAGGGCTGCGATGGCATCATCTTCTATCAGTTTGTGTCCGCTGGTAGATACCATGACGGGGTCGAAAACCACATGCGCGGGCCGGTACTTGCGCAGACAGGCGGAGATGACCTTTACAATCTCAATGTCATTTATCATCCCTATTTTGATGGCATCGGGACGTATGTCGTCCATGACGGCCTCTATCTGCCCGCGCACAAAAACAGGGGGGACGGGATGGATGGCACGCACGCCGGTGGTGTTTTGAACCGTGATGGCGGTGATGGCGGTGGCGGCATAGGCCCCCAGTGCTGAGATGGTTTTCAGGTCGGCCTGAATGCCGGCGCCTCCGCTGCAATCGGAGCCGGCTATGCTCATAATGGCTGGATATTTTTTCATTTATTTGTCGGATTAATTATCATGCCTGCAAATATAAGTAATAATATTGTATTTAAAGTTTGCAGGAATGGAACTAATCGCTTATTTTTGCTTTACGAAAGGAAATATAATATAAATGATAGAAGGATGAAGAAAGCCCTGGTAAGTGGCGGTGCGGGCTTTATAGGTTCGCATCTTTGTACGCGTCTGATAAACGAGGGTAACCGGGTTATCTGTCTTGATAACTTTTTTACCGGTAGCAAAGATAATATAAAGCACCTGATAGACCATCCATGTTTCGAGTTGGTGGAGCATGATGTGGTGAATCCGTATTGTGCGGAGGTGGATGAAATATATAATTTGGCATGCCCCGCTTCCCCCATTCATTATCAATATGATGCGATAAAAACGGCTAAGACGGCTGTTTTCGGAACTTTTAATATGTTGGGATTGGCAAAGAAAAACAATGCGCGCATGCTTCAGGCATCGACAAGCGAAGTGTATGGTGACCCGATTTCACATCCGCAGCAGGAGTCTGACTGGGGGAATGTGAATCCTATCGGTTACCGTTCTTGCTATGATGAAGGGAAGCGGTGTGCCGAGACATTGTGTATGGATTATTACCGCCAGCATCGGGTGAAGATAAAGATAGTGCGGATATTCAATACCTACGGTCCCCACATGTTGCCCGACGACGGGCGTGTCATTTCCAACTTCGTGGTGCAGGCCTTGCAGAATAAGGATATCACGATTTACGGTGACGGAAAGCAGACGCGCAGTTTCCAATATGTGGATGATTTGATTGAGGCAATGGTGCGTATGATGGCTACGGAGGATGACTTCACGGGGCCGGTGAATATCGGCAATCCGCGTGAGTTCTCGATGCTGGAACTGGCACAACTGGTGCTGGGACTGACGGGCTCGGAGTCAAAAATAGTCTATCAGCCTCTTCCTTATGACGATCCGCGCCAGCGTCGGCCCGATATCACGCTGGCTAAGGAAAAATTGAACTGGAAACCGACGGTGCAGTTGGAGGAAGGATTGATAGAAGTGATTAGTTATTTTAAAAAAGTTCTCTCTAAATAGTGGCGAATATGACAGCTGATGTAAATGTGGTGATAGATCATTCGGAATACACCATCTTGGTAGTGGATGATGTGGTTTCTAATGTGTTGCTATTAAAAGTACTGCTTACGAACGAGAAGTTTAAGGTCATTACCGCAAATAATGGTAAGGACGCGTTGGTGCAGGCAGCCGAAAAGCAACCGGATTTGATTCTGTTGGATGTGATGATGCCGGAAATGAATGGTTTTGAGGTGTCGGAAAAGCTGAAGGCAGACCCTGTTACCCAAAATATTCCTATTATCTTCCTGACTGCCTTGAACACGACTTCCGATATTGTGAAGGGGTTCAAGGTGGGGGCGAATGATTTTATCTCAAAGCCTTTCAATAAGGAGGAATTGGTGATTCGTGTGACTCACCAGATTTCGCTGGTGGCGGCAAAAAGGATTATTCTTCGTCAAACGGAGGAGTTGCGTAAAACAATCATGGGGCGTGATAAGCTTTATTCTGTGATTGCGCATGACCTGCGTTCTCCTATGGGGTCTATCAAGATGGTGCTCAATATGTTGATATTAAGTCTGCCTCCTTCTCAGATTGGGGAAGAAATGTATCAGATGTTGAGCATGGCCAATCAGAGCACTGAGGATGTGTTCGCTTTGTTGGACAATCTATTGAAGTGGACAAAGAGTCAGATTGGTAAACTGAATGTGGTGTATCAGGATTTCAATATCGTTGAGAATATTGCATCGGTCATTGAGATTTTTAATCTGGTGGCAGGCATGAAGAATATCAAATTGCGTTATCAGGGGGATGATAAGATAGAGGTTCATGCTGATATCGATATGATGAAGACGATTATGCGTAACTTATTGAGCAATGCGATTAAGTTCAGTTATAATGATTCTGAAATCGTGGTCGGTGCCCGGATAGTGGACGACAGTGTGGTGGTCAGTGTCAGGGATAGCGGAAAGGGGATGAGTGAAGAGGACCAGCGGAAGTTGCTGAATACGGAGACTCACTTTAGTAAATATGGCACGAATAATGAAGAGGGTTCCGGTTTGGGACTGTTGTTGTGCCTTGATTTTGCCGTTAAGAATGGAGGGCGTCTTTGGTTTGAATCGGAGGAGGGGAAAGGTTCTACCTTCTATTTCTCGGTTCCGTTGAAGAAATAAACTGTGGTCTCAAGATAGACTTGAGCATCGTATGGAGAACAGGAAAATCCCTCTGTTTTGGCCTTGTATATAATGACTTAAGGCTGAAATAGGGGGATTTTCATACGTTTGCTAGAGTCCTACTTCCAGATAAACGGGGTTATGGTCACTCATGTCATAAGGCATTGTGCCATATTTGAGGCCCAATAAAGAAGGGGAGTGAAACAGATAATCAATTCTGAGCAGATTATGCAGTCCGCGATAAGTGGCTCCATATCCTTCTCCGGCAGAAAGAAAACCGTCTTGCAGATTCCCCTTCAGTGTTTCGTAAGTAAATGTTCCCGGAGTGTCATTGAAGTCACCGCATAAGATAATGGGAGTCTCGGTGGCATTCACCAGCGAGGCGATGTCTTTGGCCTGTTCTGCACGTTGGATGATATTGGCCTCCATGTTGTCGGTGAACTGTGTATAAATTTGATTTTCTTTTTCTTCATCTCCGGCGCCTCTGGCTTGTGCGGCTTTCGAACGCATCCGGTCAAAGCTGGTGGTCTGCATGTGTACGTTAATTACTCTGATTGTCATACCCTTGACATCCAAATCGGTCCAGATAGCTCCGTTGTTGGTATTCGGAAATTCGATAATCTGAGACTGTTTGATGGGGTAGCGGCTATAAATGGCTTGTGCACGTCCTTCCGGGATGTATGAGTAAGGAAAATTCTTGGAATAAGTATTGTATAAGTCTTTGGTGGTGAAGTCTCCGTTGCCTCTGTACTCTTGGAAACACAGTACGTCTACTCCTTCTTTGTTCAGGATGTCGGCAAATTCTTTCGCCGAGAAACCGGTGATTTCTCCTCCGAATGAATGTACGTTATAAGTCACGACTTTAAGTTGGGTATCATTGGCATATTTGGTCGAATTGTAAACCTGATACATAGACGCAATATATCCGTAGTTTATCAATAGCCCCAGTAGCGGAACCCATGCCCAATACCTGAACCGGATGAGCCAGTAAAGCAGCAGCAAGGCATTGATAATGACCAGTATAGGTTTCCCCAATGCGATATAGGCTGCAAACATATTACTTTCCGGATCTATTCTTCCCGCAAAATAGGCGAAAACGGATAATCCTAAAATCAGAAAGGTGAATATGATGGATAAAAGGTATGCAAATTTGTATACAGCTAGTCTTCCCATAATTTATGTGTTTTTTAAATATTTGTTGATGGTATCTTTTAGTAAATCGGGAGATATGGGTTTAATCAAAAACTCATTGCATCCACTTTCTATTGCAGCAGCCTTATCTTTTTCGTAAGCGTAGGCGCTGACGGCAATCACAGGTATCTCGGGAGATACTTCTCTGATGATTCGTGTGGCGTCCAGACCGTCGAGATTGGGCATTTTTATGTCCATAAGAATCAGGTCGGGACTATATTTCTCGTAGTATTGGATGGCCTCCATACCGTCAAGGGCATGTACCAGTTTATAGGTCTTGCCAATCATGGCTTCTATTAAGTCATAATTACTTTGATTGTCTTCCGCTACTAGTATAACAATTTCTTTCTGTATAGATTCTTTGTTGTCTGTGTATCGGGTAAAAGTATGTTTTTCTCGTTTTACTTCGCCATTGACAGATATATAGGGGATGGTGAATGTAAATGTGGTTCCTTTTCCCGGTTCGGAGTTTACCCAAATTTTTCCTCCTAGTTTCTCGGCAATTATTTTACTGATGGACAGCCCCAGTCCTGTGCCGGCTATACTCTCATTGGCCATTATAAAGCGGTCGAATATCTTGGGGAGCTTTTCGGCCGGAATACCGGTACCGGTGTCGGTCACATGAAAAAGAATCTGGTCGTCCACCTTTTTATATCCGAAACTGATATACCCTTTCTGAGTAAATTTAGTGGCATTGCCTATCAAGTTGGAGAATATCTGGAAAAGTCGGTTTCTGTCGGTAGATATGTAAAGAGAACGGTCTGATTTCTCGAAAATCAGCTCTACTCCGCTCTGACAACGGAAACGATAAGTGTTCTTTACATCATCACACAATGTATAGAGATTGACAGGCGCATAGTTGAACTCCATCATTCCGGATTCTATCTTCGATAAATCCAGAATTTCGTTAATCAGCTCTTGCAGGCGCATATTGTTTTTCTCCACAATATCATAATATTGTAATCTTTCTTCGGAGTTGTCAGTCTCTGCGATAATGCGCGAAAAGCCTAGAATAGCATTGAGCGGAGTGCGTATTTCATGGCTCATATTGGCAAGAAACGCAGATTTCAGTTGATTGGACCGTTCGGCTTTCCACACTATCTCTGAGGTGTTTTGTATATATCCTTCCAGCAAGATGCGGTTGGTATACACTTCCCGGTTATAGATTTTCAGTCGCATATCCACTGTTTTGCCATTCATCAGCAGTTTATACGAAATGGTGTCGCTGCTTTCTTTGCCATGTAAATAATTCTCTACCCAATTTTCTACTCTTGTCTTATCTTCGGGATGGATGTAGGCGATATATTCGTCCAGAGTAATTGTCTTTTCTTCTTCATTGTCAGAAAACACCTGAGTGTATCCCGAATAAGTGAAAATCCGGGTGAGTGAGTCGAAAGTCCACAGCCCGATATGAGCCGCCTTTTCCACCTCACGTAAGTCCTTTATCTTCTTTTCCAACTTCAGCCTCACGACGCTGCGCCCCGTGATGTCACGATATTGGAATATCAGATGGTCTTCATTGAATTTCGAAATAATACATTTGTAGTATTTCACCTCTTCGCCCAAAATGAGCTTATAGTTTTGTGCAGAGGACGATACCTTCCCGTCGATGACCTTTTTAAATTCCTTGTGCATTTCGCGGGCCGTCTCCAAAGGGAAGTATGAGAAAATGTTCTTGCCTATCACTTCCTCTTCCTTGATATAGAAATCCGGTCGGTTAGGCTTAAAGTCAAGACAGGTTCCATCCTTGTATACAAAGAACATTGTATCGCCGGTAATCTCTAAGATTCTTTCGGCATACTGCTTTTCATGCAATATTTTGTTAGAAGCCTTCATATCAATCTTACGGTACTTAACTTAATATTAAGACGTAGTGTTTTTATTAATCTCAGCAAATATACGAAAAAAATATTGCTTATATCATTTTATATCGTAATTTTGCACGGAGAAACAAGCAAAATAGAGAGATGAAAAAAATATTAGTTGCAGAAGATACAGAAAGTAATTTCCTTTTACTGTCTATCATCTTGCGGAGGGATTATGAAATACTCCGTGCTTATAATGGGGAAGAGGCAGTTGAAATATGCCGTGTAGACCAACCTGACCTGATACTTATGGATATAAAAATGCCTGTAATGGATGGTTTGGAGGCTACCAAAAACATCCGCACATTCAATAAGGATATCGTTATTGTAGCTCTTACTGCCAATGCATACGACAGCGACCGTGAAAAGGCATACCTTGCCGGTTGTAATAATTATATGGCAAAGCCCGTCATGGCAAACAAGCTGCGTGAAATGATACATTCATATTTGGGATAATCATACGGCTCTGCGTGCTTTTTCCCAAGTGCCGTCATTTTTGCTTTTCCTTTTGAGATAGGAGAAGCCTTTAATGACATTTATATTCATGAACAAGAAGTAGTAAGGGACATAGAGCAGTTTGTTTTTTACTGATTTTGTGGATAAATAATACCCATACCCCCCGCCTGCATAAAACAATAATTGCAGTGCCAAGAGTATGATATAGAGGTGGGGATGCTTGTTGCCGACAATCAGCAGCACATTTAGCGGTACGAGCGAGAACAGGGCTATCGGTGTGACAGACCACCTCAGCACACGATGGGACACGTATTGAAAGCTGAGTATTCCATATCGGAATGGATTGAGCAGGCCTCGTAGCCGATAAATGGCCTGGAGTCCTCCTGCTGCGATGCGTACCTTTCTCTTTTCTTCCTCTTTCATACTTGCCGAACCGTTTTCCATGGCGTATGCTTTGTCGCAATATGCGATAATATATTTTTTCATGGCTATTCTTAAGGAAAGGACAAAGTCGTCCAACAGCGTATCATTGGGCATCTGTTCGTACAAAGCAGTACGAATAGCGAACAATTCTCCTGCGGCGCCTACGGCAGAATGGAGTTGTGCGTCCAGTTTCTTTAAAAAAGATTCATATTTCCAGTACATTCCTTCACCTCCCGCTGCTGCTCCGTCCTTGGTGTGCATGTGGATGCGTTTCTCGCCTGCCACACACCCCACCTTCGGATTATTGAAGCAACGTACCATTTCGCGGACAGCTTGTGGATGGATGAACGTATTGGCATCCGTGAAAATAACAATCGGAGTGGTGACAAATTTTATTCCGCGATTCATGGCTGCGGTTTTCCCTTTGCGCTCGGCAGAATAGTACACAGTTGCATCGGGATATGCCTTCAGCTTTTCGTTGGTGGCATCGCAACTTCCGTCCGTTACCCATACTATTTTGAATTTTTCTTTCGGATAATCCAGTTCGCGGCAGTTCTGCATCTTCTCATCCACTACCTGTTCTTCATTGTAGGCTGTGATGAAGAGAGTGACTTCAGGGAGCTCTTCGGGCATAGGCTCACTTTTTTCTTTTACAAAAATCCGCTTGATTCCGACCAGTGCCCACAGTATGATTCCGTATCCGAGATAGGTATAGAAAACGAGGGACAGAAGGATAAAGAATATGATTTCAATTGTATTCATTGTCGTATTATTTCATTGTATAATTCTAATGTCTTGAGCGCAGTTTCTTTCCATGAAAATTGCTGTACCCTTCCCAGTCCGTATGCTGACTGTGACTGACGGTATTCGGAGTCTTCCTCCAGCCGAAGCATAGCCCCGGCAATCTCTTCAGGCTTGTAAGGATTTACCAAGATAGCATCCTTTCCAGCTATTTCGGGCATGGCAGAGGTTTGTGAAGTAATGACGGGCGTGCCACACGCCATCGCTTCCAAAATAGGGATGCCGAAACTCTCGCGCAACGAAGTGTAAATGAATGCGGTAGCCCCGCTATACAAGGCAGGCAAATCCTTGTTGGGGATATAGCCTGGGTAATAAAGCATGGATTTGATATCCGTCAAACCATATTCACGTAAGTAATTATTAATAGTCTCTTCTTTCAAGTCGGCGATGAGAAGCGGGAGAGGATGAGACGAAGCATTCAGATAGTGGCAATAGGCTTGTAATGTTCTTGCCGTATTCTTTTTAGGGTCGGTATTGCCTAGGAAGAAGAAATAATGCTCCGTTCCGATGTATTTCCGTGTTATGGGTAGATACTCCGTCATGGGCTTGAAATGTGAAGAATAACCATTGTACACGGTGGTCACCCGCTCTGTCCCCAATTGCAGAAATTGACAGATATGCTCCCTCTCAAAATTGGATACAGTAATAATCTTTCTACATTTGTTCAATATTCGGGGGACTATAAACCTTCTGTAACAGCGTCCTAAATTCTGATATAAAGATTGGTTTCTGCCTTGCTTGGGCTCAAGAAAAATAATGTCATGCAAGGTCAGTATCAGCGGAGTGTGACACCACAACGGAGCCGTGTTGCCGGTGCAGTGCAGCAAGTCGGGCTCTATCTTTTTCAGGGCCGACGGCAATCCTATTTGCTCCCACAAAGGGTAGGAGGGGTAATCTATCTGTACAATATGCATATTATCCGATTCCTGCAGACACCTGTCCTCTCCCGCACCCACCAAGATGAAGTATTCATTTTGGCAGTCCATTTTCTGTATCTCCCTTATGGTTTCAAGGGCTACATAGTCCATGCCGTGCTTTTCTTTTCTAAATATTCTTTGAGCCTCTATTGCTATTTTCATGTACTGATTATTTTATCAAGTTTGAATCCTCGTCTTCATATTTTTCTTTGCTGTGAAATAAAAAAGTAAGATTTTTGAATCCTTTGGCCGCCCTCTTCCGAAAACTGTTGAACAGCGAGCCGTCGGCAGAGATAGTGCCATAGCCGGTGATAGCCCGCGCCTTACGGTTTCTGACAAATTTTATACGTCCGTATTCTTTCAGTTCCAATGCCAGCGACCCATCCTCGCCGCGGATGATGTCGGTCCTGAAACCTACTTGGCGTGCCGTGTTTGTCCGAAATCCAAAGACCATTCCGCGCACATTGAGTTCAGGTCTTTGTATATGCTGAATGTTAAAATAAATGTCACGCATCGCTTCATATAGAAAAAGCCCCATTGGTGAATAATCCTTATTAGGGAGGAAGCTCCAAAGGGCATACGCCGCCACGACTCCATCTTGTCTCAATGCGTCTGTCATGGTTGCGATATAGAAAGGCGGATATATCGTGTCCGAATCCATGCAAAGACAATACTTTCCTTTAGCATAATTCAGTCCGCATTGGCGGGCAAATCCCGGCCCCTTCTTTTCCTCATTATAATACCTCACCCCCAGTTCCTTTAAAATATTTTCCGTATTATCTGTAGAATGATTGTTGACAACTATGATTTCTATGCAGAAGAGACATTGGTTTTCGCTTATCGACCATAGGCAAGGGAAAATTCTGCTTTCTTCATTATGAGCGATGACCACCACCGAAACCAAAGGATTCCCGGCTTGTAATTGTTTAATTCTTTTTTTGACCCTGTCGGTGAGTCGGGGGGGCAGCTCACTGTATGGCTTTTCATACGTGGATAAGTAATCGGTGTACCATTTCATAATTCTCTACAATTTTAATAATTCTTCGAATAGTTTTATCCACTGAGACATAATCTGTTCCACTTCAAATCTTCTTACATTGATGCATGCTTTGCGTCCCATTTCTTTCCTTATGTCTTCGTTCTCAATCAGATAGCATATTTTTTCGGCTAATTGCTCCACATTTCCGTTTTCCACCAAGATGCCGTCTTCGCCATCCCGGATAATATCTCCGGGTCCGCACGGACAAGCGAAAGAAACAGGGGGAACACCACACGCCATCGCTTCTGCCACTACCATGCCAAAGCCTTCATATCTGGAACTTAATACAAAAATAGAGCTTTCGCGATATTTGTCAATGATATCGGGAGTATCCGCTTTTAGAATGACATGGTTTGATAAATTGAGTTTACGGACCAACTCTTCATACGGAGTCGGATTCCCTTTTCCATAAATGAAAAGTTTCCATTCGGGGTGTTTGCAGGCAACCGTGCTCCAGGCTTGTATTAACAAGTCGAATCCTTTTTGATAAGTATACCGTCCTACGGCAATGGCTTGATTTCCAGGCTGGTGATTGGCCGGTACGATTGGGAAAGGCAAAGGATTGCCGATAACTTCTACTCGGCGGAGCTGATGCCAGTTTTCCCTGTCTTCCTTGCAGAGAACCACAAATCTGTCCAGTCTTTTGATATGCCTTACCAGACTCATCATCCATATTTTCGAGAAGAGAGTCGTTACCATGTTTTTGTCCGCTCCATTGAAGTTGCGATAATGCTTTTTATTGACATGCAGTTCGCCCACCTTCTTGCTGCCATCCTTTATGGAAGTAATGAAATTTATTTCCCTTCGCATCAAAGAGACTGTAATGTCGGGCTTAATGCTGAACAAGGTCTCTCTCAGCTTACGTTTATATATGCGTTGTTTTTGGAGGTATACGATTATTTTTTTGTACAGAGGCAAGTCCCACAGCTCTTCAAAGTCAATGTCCAGCCGGATGAGCCGTATGCGAGAAGACAACGGATAATAAGGCGGTTTATTTTGGCCGTCTGTCAAAATGATGTAGACTGTATATCCCGCCACATCTGCCAGATAATTAGCCTTTGTTGTTAAAACTCTTTCTACTCCTCCGGGAATATAAAGAGACGGTGTGCAATAAACGATTACCGGTTTTCTATCCATCCTGCCCCTTCTTGTATGTTGTTTGACAAATGTAAGTCTTTTATCTTTGATATTAAAATATTTATAACTCTTTTATCACCTTTTTCATTTGATTTTTCCAAGACAGCCGGCCGATGGAGTTTCTTATTTGTTCCGGCGGAATATCGAGAGCCGAATAAAACCGGACAATCTCATTGATATCGATGGCGCTTTCGTCGGCAGGTGCTTTGAGAATGTAGGGCATACGGTCAAAATCCTCATCCGTTTCCGAATAAATGAACGGTATGCCGCGAGCTGCATACTCCCTGTTTTTGAGTGTTTTTATTTTGTCGATGTGGCTGCGGTGGCGTGCCAGGCTGCCGATGGCAAAGTCTGCCCGGTCGAACAGTTCATCCAGTTCTTTTCCCATCATCTGTCCGTGAAAAATGACTTGCTTCCTGATGTGATAGCGGGTGATGAGTTCGTGGAAACCCGGAGCGTGCTGCGAATCATACATTTCTGATTTCCATACTCCGCCTACGATATGGAAGTAAATTTCCCTGTCGTGAGGTTGCCGGTAATATTCTCCCAGTCCGTGTATCAGTCGGTCGTATCCGTGCCAGTAGTGGACCTCCGCAACCCCTATCAGATGGATGGCAGAGGACGAATCAAGACCGCTCGTCTTTCTGAGCGGGACAGCGTCGAAATCCACTCCGTTGGATATCCTGATGGTGCGTTGGCCGAATATCCTTGCTTCGTCTGAAAACGTGACAATGGCATTGACCCACTTTGCCAACGCCCTGCGGAACAGCCTGTCTATTTGCAGTCCGCACCGGGTAATGAATGGAAAACCTTTGTACTCCGAATCGTATGGATAAGTGGGGATTTCCATTGCAATCTTTATTCCGGCTTTCTGCAACCGGTGGAATAGGCGAACCGTAAACGGGTTTGCATTGTGAAATGAACGTACATAAATCATGTCAACACCCTGACTGACGGCATAGCGGTAAATGCTGCCGTATGAAATCCTTTTCCTGACCGCCGCCCACTTCCCCATACCATAATCTTCTATGACCTCTTCGTTCATCATGCGCACCCGGTGTCTGTTTTTATTTATGCCATACGTGCAGATGTCCACCGTGTGACCCAGCTCGCGCAACGCCTTTATCTGACATAGAATCTTCTTACTTATGCCGCTGCTCTCGGAGAAACCGTGATATAATAAAAAAATGATTCTCATGACTGACCTGTTAAAGAATGAAACAAATTATTCCATTTTTCCATAATCTGTTTTTGCGAGTAGCGTTGTATATTCGTTTTAGCTTGCGTTCCCATTCTTATTCTTTTACTTTCATCTTCTATCAATAGGCATATTGCTTCTGCAAGTTCCTTTATATTACCATTTTCCACCAGCAGGCCGTCTTCTCCGTTTGTTATTATTTCTGCCGGACCATGAGGACAGTTAAATGAAACACAAGGGAGTCCGCACGCCATTGCTTCCAGGAGTGCCATCGGCAAACCTTCAAATCGGGAGCTCATGACGTACATGGAACTTTCCATATACTTCTCCTGAATGTTTCGGACAGGTTGGCATAACTTGAAGTTTTTTTCCAGTTTATGCTTTTCGATAAGGGATTTCAACATCTCATATTCCGTTCCTTCACCGTAAATATTTACTTCCCAGTCAGGATGTTTCCGGTTGACAATTGCCCAAGCTTCGATAAGCCGTTCGTATCCTTTCTGTTCATTGAGCCTCCCGATGCTGATGATGCGTTTATTTTTGCAGGAACTGCTATATTGCGGATAGAATGGGAGTGAATTCGGAATGACAAATGCTTGTTTTATGCTTGCCCAGTTACCGGCATCATGTTCGGTCAGCACCACTAAAGCATCCAGTCGGCTTACCCCTTTTTCTTGTTTTTTCCGCCAATATCTTGCTATTTGTCTGTATGGAAATCCGCGTTGTTCCAATAAGTGAAAATTGCGGCTGTAGGGTTTGGCTATATGCGATTCTCCCACCTTCCTGCTTCCATCTTTTAGTTGGGTGAGGAAGTCGAGGTCACGTCCCAGCGTGCTGATAACGATGTCCGCTTTCAGGCGTTCCAGCAGTCTGCCGAGTTTTCTTCTGTAAACAAACATGAGTGTGAAGTAGTAAAGACTTCTGAGCAGCAAACCATGACGGTATTGTCGGTCGAAGTTGATGCCCAAGTCAATATGCCTCACCTTGGACGAGAGCGGAAAGACGACCGCCCTTCCTGCCTGTGAATCAGTGACTATATATACCTCATGCCCCATCACGTCGGCCAGATAGTTTGCCTTCTGAATGATGATTCTGTCGGCACCGCCCACGGTGGTCAAGGCCGTATATAGATATACAATTTTCATTTCTCCTTCAGTTCGTTGAAAAGCTTTTCCCACATCGGCATGATAGCCTCCGGTGAGTAGCGCTCAATGTTTTCCCGTGCCTGACGGCCGAATGCTTTTCGTTCTTCCTTATACTCTATGAAGTAACACAATGCTTCGGCAAATGCCTTAATATCACCGTTTTTCACCAAGAAACCATCCTCTCCGTCACGGATAGTCTCTGCCGGTCCGTTGGGACAGTCGAAGGCGACACACGGCAGTCCGCAACCCATAGCCTCCAGCAACACCAAGACGAAGCCTTCGTAATTGGAACTCAGGGCGAAGATGGAACTGTTAAGATATTCTTGTGCTATATTCTTCGTGAAAGGATGGATGGTGACCGACTTTGCCAAACCGTTGCGGCGGATTTGTCCGTTCAATGCCTCCCGGCGGATGCCTTCGCCGAAGATGTCCAGCCGCCAGGAAGGATGCTGCTTGTTGACGATGCTCCAGGCATCAATCAGTCTGTCAAATCCTTTCTGATACGTGAGCCGCCCGACCGCTATCACGCGGTGTGCCTCACACGGACTGCTTTGGGGAGGGATGAATTTCGTGAAATTGGGAATAACACGCACATGCGGTGCCTTGCTCCATGCTTTCGCATCCGCCTGCGTGAGCGTCACCACCACATCACTGTACTTTTCTATCAGCCGGAAACGTCTGCGGGTGTTCCATTTATTTCTCAAATCTTTAAAAAATCCCAGCCTGAAATCATCCGTCAGATGGATAAACTCCCTCGCGCCGTGTGACTCGATGACCTTCTTGGCGCGGCACTTCAGCCGGCATATCTCGCCCGCCATATAAGTTGTAGTGCAAATGATAATGTCAGGGTCTATTTTTCTTATTATCTCTTTCAGACGCCTTTTGCCCAACCGCTGCAGTCTGAACCTCATCCATACGCGTCGGGGCAACATATACCGGTAGCACACATGATGGCGTATGTCGAGGTCGACATGATGCACATTGGGCGACAGAGGGAAGCTGACCGGATGGTCTCCCTGCGACGAAGTGACCAGATACACCTCATGGTGCAGGCGGTCGGCCAAGTAATTCATTTTGTCGACGAATATCCGTTCTATCCCGCCCACAACGGCTATCGTGTCATATACATATATAATTCTCATATCATTTTTTTGAACAATGTATCCCATTTTGCCATGATGTTCTCCGGCGAATAACGCTCCATGTCGATTTTGGCATTGTGCCCCATCCGCTCTCTGTCTTCATCGCGCAGAATCATTTTTATCAAGCTATCTGTAAAGTCTTTTAAATTACCTTTCTCCACCAGAATGCCGTCTTCTTCGTTGTAGATGATGTCGGCGGGTCCGTGCGGACAGTCGTATGCCACACAGGGCAGCCCGCATGCCATTGCCTCGATGAGCACCAGTCCGAAGCCTTCGTAATTGGAACTGAGCACAAAAAAGGCACTCTTGTAATACTCTTCCGCTATGTAGTCCGTAAAGGGACGGATTGTCACCGTTCCCTCCAGTCCGTAAGTTTTTATTTGCGCGTTCAGCTCATCCTTCAGCACCCCTTCGCCAAAGATGTCCAGCTTCCACTTGGGATATACCTTGTGTACTTCCGCCCACGCTTTAATCAGCTGGTCAAATCCTTTTTGATACGTGAGCCGTCCCACGGCGATGGCGCGCGTGGCGTTGTAATCGAGATAACCTTCCAGAGAAACGAACCATGTGAAATTGGGGAGGACACGTATCGGCCGCCTGAATCCCTTTGCCCACGACCGGGCATCGCTTACGGTCAGCGTCACCAGCACGTCACAATATTTCTGCACGGCACGACACTTTTTGTATGCCTCATAGCGGTCGAACCAATCGCGGATGCAGCCCCGGCTGAAATTGTCGGGTATTGCCATATACTCCTTGGCGCAATGCGATTCCATTATCTTTTTCGCTTTTCCTTTCAACCGCCCGATTACTCCGGGCTTCCAGGCCGTGGTGCAGATAATGAAGTCGGGACAGATGTCGTCTATCACCGCCTGAGCGCGTTCTCTGAACAGATTGTCCAATCTTTTCGCTTCGCGCAGACGCTTGAAATACCGGTATCGGTACTGCGAATGAAAACGGACTCCCAGGTCGATGTGCCTCACCTGGGGCGACAGTGGAAAGCTGAAGGGAACGTCTCCCTGTGAGGTGGTAAGTAAATATACCTCATACTGAAACTTGTCTGCCAGATAATTCATTTTCTCGACAAATATCCGTTCCAGTCCTCCCTTATAGGCGATGCTTTCGTGTATATATATTATTTTCATTGTGCCGTGAGCCGATTAAACAAATCAATCCATTTTATCATCACTTTATCAGCCAGGAAACGTTTGGAATTTTCTTTTGCCTCCTTGCCCAGTTGTCTTCTCAGTGGATGGTTTATAATCAGTCTGTGGATGGCCGTCGCCATGTCCCACAGTTCGTGTCCGTCGGGCGACATCCTTTCAAAATAAGGCAACAGTATTCCGTCTTCGTCGTGATGTATTATCTCGCCCGGACCGTATGGACAATTGAGTGCGATGCAGGGCAGTCCGCACGACATCGCCTCGATTAGCACCAGCCCGAAACCCTCATACAACGAGGACATCAGAAACATGGAACTGTCAAGAAATTCTTGTTCAAGGTCGTCGCTGAAAGGATGGATTTTCACCACTTCCTCCAGTCCCAGTCTTTCAATCATGTGTAATAAAGATTTCTTTTCTTTGCCCTCTCCGTAAATGTCCAGCCGCCAACCGGGATGTATGCGGTACACCTTCAGCCATGTGGCAATTATCCGGTGGAAAGCCTTTTCTTTGGTGAGCCGGCCGGCGCTTATGGCGCGTTTCACCGTGAGGGGGCTGGTAGCGGGCGGAAGGTCGGGTATGGAATTTGGAATGACAAATTTCCGCTTGCTGTCTGTGTTCCATTCCTTGCTGTCTCCGTCGGTGAGCGACACGATGGCGTCACACTTCTCCTCGATGGTGAGGAAGCTCTTCCGTATCATCCGTTCGTGTAAAAGCTGGATGGGCTTGCTGCGCTTTATTCCGTCATTGATGCCGGTGCGCGACTTTACGCAATGCGATTCGACTATTTTTTTTGCACGGCACTCCAACCGGCACACCACGTCTGCCTTATAATAGGTGGTGGCGATGATGATGTCGGGGTCTATCTGTGCGATTTGTTTCTTTATTTTCTTTTCAAAGTCGCAGTCCATCCGCCACTTCATCCACCATCGCAACGGAGCTTTATGCCGATATTGCAGATGGAAGCGGACGTTGAGGTCGACGTGCTTCACCCGTGCGGAGATGGGGAATGAGAAGGGATGCTCTCCCTGTGCGGCAGTAATGAGATAAACATCATAAGCGCATACATCGGCAAAATAATTCATTTTGTCTGTCAAAATCTTTTCTACGCCTCCAATCCGCGCGATGGCGTCATAGACATATACTATTTTCATCCTTCATATTATTTTCTACAAAAATAAGCTTTTCCCGACAGACATCCAAATAAAAACGTAATGGAAGTTACCGTTAAAACGGTAATTTTCCATTATTTTTCGTTTTCTCTTCCTCTGCGCGGAGAAAAGCTTGAAAAGCCCGGTCGTGTGTGCGCCAGTCGTTTTCTGCCGCCGGTCCTTCGGAGGCACTGTGAGAAGCCCTTTGGAGCCACTCCGCGGAAGGGGCGTATTCGGCAAATTTGGTCATGCTGGGGTTGTGCGAGAGATAAATCGTGCCGCAGGCGCCGTTGCGGTTTTTCGCCACGATGAGCAGCATCATGTCCGGGGTGACGGGGTACTGGCTGTCGGGCACCACACGCATTCCCGCCTTGTGGGGGTGGAAAATGAAGCTCACCGTGTCGGCATCCTGTTCGATGCTTCCGCTCTCGCGGATATTTTCGAGGTGCGGCATTTTGTCAAAATTGCTCATCACCTCGCGGTTCAGCTGGCTCAGGGCGATGACGGGGATGTCCAGTTGCATGGACAGCAGTTTGAGCAGTTGGTTGTTGGCGGCTACGTCCTGTTCGCGGGTGCCGGTGGTGCGTGTGGTGGCGAAAAGTTGGAGGTAATCCACGCCCAGCAGTCTGCATTTTCCTTCGGCATGGAGTGCTTTCACCACCACCGCCACTTCCTCCATGGTGATGTTTCCGCGGTCAAAAAAACGGATATCCATCTGTTCCATTGTTTTCCTCATCTCGCGCACCAGTGTCAGTTCGGCATCGGTGAGCCGCCCCCTGTTCCAGTTGTCGGGCTTGATGTCCGTCAGGCTCAGAATCCAGCGTTCCACCAACTTGTCGGCCGACGACTCCATACTGATGAGACACACGGGGACCCCTTGGCGCACGGCGGTGAGGAGGGTGTACATCAGGATGGCGGTCTTGCCCTCGTTGGGGCGTCCGCCGATGACGTTGAGCGTGCCGCCGGGCCATCCCTGCAGCATCTCGTTCAGTGGTGCGAAACCGGTGTCGATGCCCGGCAGTTCGCCCTCCGCGCGGTTCATGCGTTGCTCCAGCCGTTCCATGACGCGCTCCATCACTTCGGGCATTTCGCGCAGCTCGTTGATGGCGGGCAGGTGGTTGCTCAGGTCGTTCACCTGCCGCAGCACCTCCACCAGCGTCTCTTCGATGTCGATGGTTTCGTCGGCGGCGCGGTTGTCGCCCGACAGCAGGATTTCGCGCAGCCGTCGGCGCATGTAGAACTGCGACAGGATGTCGATGTGTTGTTCGAGGTGTGCCGAGCTTGCCACCCTGCCGCTGATTTCGGCGATGCGGTATGCTCCGCCCACGGTGTCCAGCATTCCTTCTTCGCGCAACTGCTGTGCGACGGTGAGGATGTCTATCTGCAGGTCTTTTTTCTGCAGCGCGAGGCAGGCGTTGAATATCAGTTTGTGGGCCGGTTCGTAAAAGTAGTCGGGGTGGATGAGCGGGATGTATCTCCGCGCCGCCTGTCCCTCTATCAGGATGGCGCCGAGCACTGCCACCTCCAGTTCGGGGGCGGCGTGGGGCATGACGCCGGTGCTGCCCATAAAGATTTTCTGTACTATTTTTACGTCTCTTTTGTTGCCTGAATTCTGCTTCTGACTTTCTGAATTCTGTATTTGGGAATCTGAATTCTGTTTCTGACTTTCTGAATTCTGTATTTGGGAATCTGAATTCTCCTTTCGGAAGTCTGAATTCTGCATTTGGGAATCTGAGTTCTGCTTCTGACTTTCTGAATTCTGTATTTGGAAGTCTGAATTCTGTTTCTGACTTTCTGAATTCTGGATTTGGGAATCTGAATTCTCCTTTCGGAAGTCTGAATTCTGCATTTGGGAATCTGAGTTCTGCTTCTGACTTTCTGAATTCTGTATTTGGAAGTCTGAATTCTGTTTCTGACTTTCTGAATTCTGGATTTGGGAATCTGAATTCTGTTTCTGAGAATCTGAATTCTGTATTTGGGAATCTGAATTCTGTTTCTGACTTTCTGAATTCTGTTTTCGGAAATCTGAATTCTGTTCTTGACTTTCTGAATTCTGCATTTGGGAATCTGAATTCAGCATTTGGGAATCTGAATTCTGTTTCTGAGAATCTGAATTCTCCTTTTGGGAGTCCGAATTTTCCTTTCGGTCTCCCGCATCTTGTTTGTTTTCTTCCATTTTTTTGCTTCTAGAACTTGAAACTCTTGTCCTTCAGGTAATTGCATGCCAGTTTGGTATGCTCCTTCTTTCGGATGGTGTCTTTATACAACTGCACATTTCGAATCGCCTCCTCGCGCTCTTCCAGACTCAGTTTTCGCCATTCGCGGCGTGCCTTTTCCTGTTCCGCAGGCTGAACTTCAAGCATGAAGCTGTAGTACTTGAAGAACTCCTGAAACTTCTTCTCCGTCTCACTTCCCAGCTCGATGTCCCGCTTCGTTTTCTGCTCCTGCAGACGCACGCTTTTTCCGCAATGCTCTTCGTAGTGGGGCAGCCAGAAGAGGTTTTTGGAAATCTCTGTGCATCTTTCAATCAGACCGCTCATTTCCAGCAGTTTGATTTTTTCGTGCGCCGTGCTTCTGCTCCATCCGGTCAGTTTCATGATGTCGCCGGGGGTGAGATAAATGCTGCCTCTTATCAGCTTGACGCCCTGGTTGGTTTTGCCGTCGCCAAAGTTGGCGTAAACCAGCATGTAGAAATACAACGTTCCTGCACTTCGAATCGGTATTTGATTGATAATCAGTTCAGCCAACTTGCGTGGCAACGCCATGTAACCGTTCTCGTTGAAATTCAAAATTGAATCTAATAAATCTTTTTCCATGTCAAATGTTTTTGTGGACATGCATCCGTTACATTTCCGGACACTTAATCCATTGGTTTATAATTACATAAGGGGTAGGCTCCGTGACCCTTCCGGACGGTGACCCGGACAGCCTTTCCTTATTGTATTTAGAATTAAAAAAAGAAACAAAGAAAACTCTCTTGAGGGCTTTGGGAAAGTCTTACCATTGTTTGGGAAGAATGTCTCCATTGTTTTCGGAAAGTGTCTCCATTGTTTGGGGGTACTGTCCCCGGCTTTTTCGACGACAAAAGTATAAAACTGAAAAAACTAATGTTTCAAGAAGTTGAAAAATCATTTTATTTTTGTACTTTTGCGCCCATTTTTATTAATTATTATTCATTTAAAAAAATGTAACATCATGCTTAAAAAACAAGACGATGAGATTTTGCGAATTGCGTATCATATTGAAAGCTCGGTTATGAGCGTACTTCGGGCTTATGCCGATTTGATTTCCTACAAGTTCACTTCGGCGAAAGTGGATATGAAGATGTCTTATAACACGTTGGAAAACAACTTGAAAGACAATCACCACCCCAAGTTGGAAGTGATGGTAAGAATCGCCCGCGGGCTGTTTCCGGGGCTGGAGGAAGAGATTATGCCGGGGCTTCCCCGCAAGCTCTCTTCCCATCTCTGCCGCAATGAAATGATGGCGCGTATTTTTGCTGCCTTTTTGGGTAATAACGCCAAGCGTATCAAGCAGGTAGCTTCTTTGATGTCCCGTTTGGCCGACGGTGAGCTTCCCACGCTTTCCGAGCTTGATGTGATGAAGAAAGCAGCAAAAAAAGACAAATAAAATTATTTTCTAATTTTATTTAAACTTTTTAGGGCATCCCCAGATAATTGAAGATTAGTTCCACTTGTTTGGGGGTGAAGGAGTGCTGGGAAGGGATGTATCCGCTTTGGTTCAATGCCTTTTCCAGCACTTTATTTCGTTCTATCCACTTGCGCAGGGTGCGCAGGGCGCTGACGTAACTCATTGTGGGATTGTAGAGATGGGCTATTTCCGCCTTTCCGTAGCTTTTGATTTCGATTTGTTTTTCAATTTCTTCCATATACTTCTTTATTTTTTTAAGTAATAAGTAAAGGTACTCATTATTAGTGGTTTATGCAATAATTTTTGATTATTTATTTCCTTTTCTCATCTTATATTTTCGTTTGTATATTGTTTATATCTTAATTTATCACTTACGTTCGGTTTGTAAACCCGGCGTCGCCGCGCTGCCGTATCTTTGTGGTGTTCCAAGCGGGGGAGGGCCTCTCCCGAAGCTGTGTAAAGGCAGCGTGTGGGGACGAGAGAAACGGATTATTAACCTGATAAAAAAGTAAGATTATGGCAAATGTGAAATTTTCAGTTGTGGCCAAAAAGAATCCTGTGGAGCCGGAAGCCGGTGCCAAATTCTATGCCTGTGCACAGAGCGCGGGGGTGCAGTCGCTCGAAGACATGAGTAAGGTGATTGAGAAAAACTGTACGCTGACTTCTACCGATATTATGGCGGTACTCCATGCCATGGACGAGGTGATGCGTGACCAGTTGTGTAATGGACAGATTGTGCGCATCGGTGATTTGGGCTATGCCCGCCTGTCCTTGCGCAGCCGCGGGGCCGACTCGGAGGACAAGTTTGATTCTTCTCTCATCAAGCAGGCACGCGTGGTGTTCACGCCCAGCGCCAATACGCGCCGCGCTCTGATGCACCTCGTTTATGTGAAGGTGGAGAAGCGTCCGGTGAAGTCCAAGAAAGTGGTAGAGGAGTAACGTATCGAATCGTGAACAGACTTTTCTTAGAAGGAAAACGAAACGTATCGAATCGGGAACAGACTTTTCTTCAAAGGAAAACGGAACGTATCGAATCGTGAACAGACTTTTCTTAAAAGGAAAACGGAACGTATCGAATCGTGAACGGACTTTTCTTCAAAGGAAAACGGAATGTATCGAATTGTGAACGTACTTTTCTTCAAAGGAAAACGGAATGTATTGAATCGGGAACAGACTTTTCTTCAAAGGAAAACGGAATGTATTGAATCGTATCGAAAAACAGATTTTTATTAAAAATGAAACGAACTAAACAACAAAACAAAATGAGTAAAATGAACAAAACAGCTTGGGGAATCCTCCTCAAGCTCATTATTGCAGTTGCGACTTCGGTTGCCGGTGTTATCGGAATCACTTCATGCATAGGAGGCTGAGAAAATGGAAAGAGAAGTAAATTTAATTGTCGTTCACTGTTCCGCCACCCGGGTGGACAGAGACATAACGGCACGCGACATCGACAGCTTTCACCGGGTACGCGGCTTCAGCAGTTGGGGCTATCATTACTATGTCCGCAAGGACGGTTCGATAGAGAAAATGCGTGACGAAAGCGAGCCGGGTGCCCATGCCTACGGTCATAACCGTGACAGCATCGGACTGTGCTATGAGGGCGGACTGGACGTGAACGGGCGTCCGGCCGATACCCGCACTGCTGCGCAAAAACGTACACTGGTAGCGCTGCTCCGTTCCTTGCGGGCTGATTATCCAGGGGCGCGGATTGTGGGACACCGTGATTTGAGTCCGGACGTGAACGGCAACGGCCGTGTGGACAAGTGGGAGCGCACCAAGGAGTGCCCCTGCTTTGATGCGGCGGAAGAGTATGCGGATTTGTAAAGTATATGTAAATAAAAAAGAAGGAGTACGAGTGATGGCAATAAGATATAGTTTGTCAAAGAAAGGTGCCAATGGCGACGGTCTTTATTACGCGAATACGCGCAGTGCGGGAGTGGTGGATTTGAAGGAGTTGTGCAAGCGCATCACGCAGCGCTGCCGCCTGAAAGAGCCGATGCTGCTGGCGTCAGCCATGGCATTTGCAGAAGCGATGGAGGAAGAGCTGGCAGAAGGCAGGATTGTGGAGCTGGGTAATGTGGGCCGGTTTCAGGTGTTGTGCAGCAGCACCGGTGCGGAGACGGCCGACTGTTTTTATGCGTGCAAGCACATGAAGCCCGCCAAGATTCAGTTTCGCCCGGGCAAAGGGCTGAAACAGATGCTCAAAGGGGTGGAATACAGAAGGGTGGCACTGAAATGAAAGGTGCGGATAAGGTGGTGGATAAGGCGGCAGCGGTGAAAACGGCTGCCGTCTTTTTTTAAGGGGTGGATATAATTGTTTCTTTATGTATGGCTATGAATATAAAAAGAGTATCTTTGTCGGACAGAAATTCTATTGGGCAAGAAGGGGAGCCGGATAAAACTTAGAATGGAAAAGCAAGGAAGTGATATGATGTTTGTCTCTGTATGTCCATGAAGATATGTTGGTGGTAAAACATGGAATTATGAAAAAGAAAGTTTCAATATTGATTCCCACATATAATGAAGAAAGGTCACTGCCGTTTTTATATGATGCACTGATAAAAATAGTAGATAAGCTGGATGCTTACGACTGGGAAGTGCTGTTTGTGAATGACGGCAGTTCGGATACTTCTCTGAAGCAAATCAAACTGTTGCGGCAAAAAGATGAACGGATATGCTATGTCGACCTTTCACGTAATTTCGGCAAAGAAGCAGCAATGCTGGCCGGATTTGACTATGTGACAGGAGATTGTACGATAGTGATGGATGCTGATTTGCAGGATCCTCCATGTTTGATAGAATCCATGCTTTATTATTGGGAAAAAGGGTATGACGATGTGTATGCCAAAAGGAATGACCGTGGCGCGGAAAGCTTTTTAAGAAGAAAATTTACTCTTTTGTTTTATTCCATATTACAAAGGAGCACTCGGGTGGAGATATTGCCCAATGTCGGCGACTTTCGCTTGTTGGACAAATGTTGTATCCGCACATTGAGAGGTTTACGTGAGAGTGAACGTTATACCAAAGGGATGTTTGCATGGATTGGTTTTAAGAAGAAGGAAATCTGTTTTGACAGAAATGACCGGCTGGTCGGACATTCTTCGTGGAGCTTTTTCCAGTTGTTGGGGCTGGCAATAGACGGTATCACTTCATTTACAATTTTCCCATTACGCTTTGCGACTATTTTGGGAGTAATTCTATCTTTGTGTGTATTTATTTATATGATTTATATTTTTATAAAAACATTGTTGTATGGCGATCCGGTTCAAGGTTTTCCCACTTTGATTATTGTGGTTTTGTTTTTAGGAGGAATTCAATTGCTGTCATTAGGTATTATTGGAGAATATTTAGGACGTATTTTCAATGAAGCGAAAAATAGGCCGGTATATATTGCCAGAGAATACAACGATGTAAAATTATAAAAAAGAGAAGAATCGTGGAAAAATATATCAAGAAATATATACATATTGTGTCACTTCTGGCATTGGGAATCCTTTTTTATGCATTAAATGCCAATGTGCCTTTACGAAATGATGACTTAATGTATTCTTTTATGTATTTGAGGGAGTGCGTAGGCAATGTTCCTCATCCCATTGATTTAAATGCTCCGATAGATGGGATAGGAGACGTGTTCGTTTCTCAATTCAATCATTATTTTTCGATGAACGGCAGGACGCCTGTACATTTTGTAGTGCAGTTGTTTTGTGCTGTGTTTAATAAAGATATATTTAATATCTGTACATCGCTTGTTTATATCCTCTTTCTTGTGGGGGTAGCAAAATTAGTTTTTCCTGACCATCGTTCTTATGTGCATTATGTGGGGATAGCAAGCGTGTTTTGGTTCTTTTTCCCTTTTTCTTTATTTTATGCGTTGGGCATATCTTTTGCTGTAAATTATATGTGGTCTCTTACAGCCTGTATTTGGTTTTTACTGTTATACCGCAAAGTGAGAAGTGGGCTGGTTATGGGAAAATCCGGTTGTGCTTTGGCCTTGGCCGTCAGCTTTTTGGCAGGGTGGTCACACGAGGCTTTTGCGATGGGCATAGCTGGAGCTTTGTTTATTCATACATTGTATGATTATAAGAAAAATGAAAATGGGGGACAGAAGTTTTACTTGGCTGTCGCTTTTTGTTTAGGCGCGGCTATGTTGGTGATTTCGCCCGGAACCTTGGGGCGACTGCATTCGGTAGGAGCGGTTGTAGATATTGTTGATGCAGTTTATTCCCGAATCGGGGTGTTGTTTTTCATGAAGCGTCTGTGGCTATTGCTTGGTTTGACCTTCTTCTTGACAGTGGCCGGATGCTTGAATATAGCTTCGTTTTTAAAAGAAAATACGTTTCTGTTGATGGCACTTTGTATAGAAATCCTTTTTATTTTGCTGTTAGGGTTTGTAAATGAACGTGCGCTGTTGGGAGTAGAGTTCTTTTCTTTTTTGTTATTGCTTCGTATGTTGTGTAAGTGGAAAAAGGAAAAATACTTGTTGAATAAATATATATTGATTTCATTCTTTTCCATTTTTCTATGTATGGAGTTGAATGTCATAAAAGTTTTGTCGCTGACAGAAAAGGAATACTTCTCTATTATTGACAGCTATCTGGCTGATGCGAATGGTTTTGCATATCAGGCAAATCTTGATATTCCTTTTTATTATAACAGATATATAAGTCGTTTGTCTCCTGATAGTTGGGAGGTGAAGGCACTTTCTTATTATTATGGCAAGCCTATGCATTTGTTTCCGGCTTCATATAAGGAATATTTGTTACATATTGATTCTTATTTATCTCCTGCTTACCAAGTGGAAAATGGGGGCGGGCTATATAAAATACCCGAAACGTCCCTTTATATAGCTCAAGTTGATTCGTGCCATGAGGAAGATACTTTTGTGTGCACGTTCAGTTATGAACCGGTTCCTGTTAAAGAGAAATATTCTTTAAGACAGGTTTGGGATAGGAGTGTGTATGAAAATAAATATGATAGATATGAGATTAAGGTGTCTCCGGTTAGATGGAATGACAGGTCTGTTGTAATAATTGATAATGCTGCTTTCGAAAACAGAGTATTGCAGAATATCGTGATGAAGGCCGATTAGATTTTTATAAGTTTTTATTTTAAAATGAAAAGATATGAAGTGTGACAATAAGAGTTTGAAAAAGGGTGCTTTATATTGTTTGATGTGTTCATTAATTTTGTTTTCACAACTGTTTATGTATGTATTAAACAGCCCTGTTCTGAATGTCATGACCCCCCTTTCATGGTTCTATTATACATGTGCGTGTTTTAGTCATGCTGTGTGTATTTTTGCCGGTGTGTATGTTGCCTATTGCTGTGTTTCGTTATTCCGCCTGAAAAAAACGGCAGATGGGGTTTTAATCGTTGCTTCTTTGTCTGTCTTTATACTTGTCTATGTCGATCGTCAGGTTTATTCGCTGTATAAGTTTCATATACAGGGTTTTGTCTTTGACATGCTTTTGGATGAAGGGGCGGGAGATGTGTTTGTCTTCGACAAAGGAATCTATTATAAAATAATCATCTTGTTTGTCTTGATGCTTTTGTCGGTTTTTACGTTGGTGTATCTGACGAAAAAAATAGTCAATGTTTTTAGCATCGTCGTTAAGCCGTTTTTGGTTGTATTTCTTTTTTCCCTGATAGCGGGCAATATTGTTCATCTGTATGGAGATTTCATGATGGACTCATCCATTCAGAGAACCTCAAAGATGCTTCCGTATTATTATGCTGTATCAGCAAATATGACTCTGAAAAAACTGGGATTCCGTGCTCCCCAAAGTAGGTTTCTTAAAGATTTCGGAGGTGCCGGTGCCGGTACTGCCATTTATCCTCTTCATCCGTTGGAGACAGAGCGGCCGGATACCTTATACAATATTGTGTTTATCCTTATAGATTCCTGGTCTAAGAAAGTTCTTACAGATGAATGTATGCCCAACATAACAAGCTTTGCAAACAGCAGTCAAGTCTTTGTCGATAATATATCATGCAGTAATCAGACAAGTGGTGGGTTGTATGGTCTTTTTTATGGTTTGCCTGCATATTACACGACTTCGTTTGCAGCTGCCGGATATCATCCATTGTTTGTACAACAATTGTTACGTTTGGGCTACCAATGCTCGCTGTATCCCAGTGCAAGCCTTAAATGGGCGGATATGGACAAGAATCTTTTTTCATTGTTGCCCGCCCATCGCTTTGACACAAATGGGGAAACCACGTATGAGCGTGATTCGATGATTACCGCCGACTTCATATCCTCTGTCAGTGATATGAAAGAGCAGACTCGGCCTTCGTTTTGTCTTGTTTTTTATGACCTGCTCCATAGCAACCAATTGCCTAAAGAGAAGAACGGAATATTCAAGCCGTCATGGGAGTATGAGGATTATACGAAGTTGGACAATGATATGAATCCGGTTCCTTATTTTAACCTGTATAGAAATGCGTGTCATGCTTTAGATGAGTTTGTAGGTGAGGTGTTGGCATGTCTTGAAAAGAATGATTTGTTGAAAAATACGATAGTAGTATTGACGGCGGATCATGCGCAGGAGTTTAATGAAAATCATAATAACAGTTGGGGACATGCCGGTAATTATTCAAAATATCAGATAGGAGTTCCTTTGATATGTCATTTCCCTGATAAGGAGCACATGGTTTACAGGCATAGGACATCGAATTATGATATCGTTCCTACTATAATGAAAAATTACTTGGGAGTGGCCAATCCGTTGGAGGATTATTGCTTGGGAAAAGACTTGTATGACACGGATAGAAACGATTGGATAGTTGTGGGACGGCATGAGTTGGACTATGGGTATGTGTTGCCCAATGACTATGTAATTGTGAGAAATGAGAATGATTTGATTGATGTTTATGATGATAAATGGGAATATAAGGATAACTATAATGTTGATATAAAAGCTTTTAATAAAGCGAATGGGAGGCTTAACAGATTTTTTAAAAAAGAATAGTATCCGTTGTGGTTGTTATCCCGGCCTTCTTCCTGTTTCAGTGTCGGAGGATGCCGATATAAAAGTGGATTTTTTTAAAACATTGAACTTAAACAGTCGGATTTCTCAAAAAAAACATATCTTTGTATATGTGCTGTGCACGACAATAATAAGAAATGAGAATGGAAAAACATAATGTAAGAATCATGAAACCGATGAGTGATGAAGAAAATTCTTTTTTATTGTGATACGGTTTTCGGCGTTGGCGGAGTGCAACGCGTACTGGCGGAAGTGGCGAAGCGGCTTTCGGAGGAGTATGAGGTCACGATATTGACCACGGATGACATTAGACAGACTCACCGGTATGGTTACGATAAGTCTTCGGTCAGGTTTGTGTCCCTCACCTATGCTCCGGTCAGTATCTGGCGGCGTTTGCGACAGAAGTGCTGCAGTTTTGTATTTAAATATTTACTCCCGAAGAATGAATGGACTTGCTCTATGTATGCACGGAGCTTTTTCTTATTGCCTTATCAGGAAGAACTGGTAGAGAAAATAAATGACGGAAACTATAACGTGGCGATTGGTGTGCATGCTTATTGTTCTCTTCATTTGGCTATTGTCCGGTTCGAGTTGAATGTGCAGCGAACGGCGGCTTGGATGCACAATTCTTATGAAGCGCTTTTTGAAAAGAAGCATCCGTATCTTCCTCGGTTGAAGTCGTTTTTCTGCAATCGGATGGTTGACATTGAGCGGACTATTGTCCTGAGCCGGAGGGACCAACAGAGGTATATGAAGGAGTTGGGACTGGAAACGAGGGTGATATACAATCCGCTGACCATGGAAGTGAAGGAGTGCACTCAGCCCGGCAATAAATCTTTTTTATCGGTGGGACGCTTCTCTAAAAATCATAAAGGTTTTGATTTGTTGATAGAGGCATTTGCCTTGTTCGCCAAGCGGAATGTGCAATGGAATCTTGTTATTGTGGGCGAGGGGCCCGAAGAGGCTTTGTATCGTTCTTTGATAGCGAAACATGGGTTGAAGGACAGGGTGAGGATAGATTCGTTTACCGATGATGTACATTCTTATTACCTCCGCGCCGGAGTTTATGTTTTGGCGTCGAGATGGGAGGGAATGCCGTTGGTGCTGATGGAGGCACTGGCGCACGGTTTGCCGGTCATTGCTTCAAACCTGCCTGTCGTAGAGGAACTGCTGGGAGAAAGCCGTGCGGCGATGCTTTTTGAAAACGGAAATATAGCGGAGTTGGCAGACCGGATGTTCGACATGGCTGCAAGTGCGGATTTGGCCGAAAGGGGCAGGGCTGCTGTGGATTGTGCACGCGAGTTTAGTATGGATAAAGTCATAGAAGAATGGAAACAAAAGATAATCAGATGATGGAAGAAGAAAAATGGTCACTGGTGATTGTGCCGAAAACGGGACTTTTCAAGTTGGACTTGGGAGAGTTGTGGCGTTATCGTGATTTGCTGGTGATGTATATCCATCGTGACATTGTGACTTTTTATAAACAAACGATATTGGGTCCGCTATGGTTTCTGATACAGCCTCTGTTCACTACTCTGATGTTTATGTTCGTTTTTGGCGGCATAGCCGGTATCTCTACAGACGGGCTTCCCCAGCCGTTGTTCTATATGGCGGGACTGCTGTGCTGGAATTATTTTGCCGAGTGTTTGAACCGTTGTTCGGATACATTCAATGCTAACCAGAATGTTTTCGGCAAAGTGTATTTTCCGCGGTTGATTGTTCCATTGTCCATTGTGGTGTCGAGTATCGTAAAAATGGGAATTCAGTTCGGACTGTTCCTTTTTATTTACTTGTATTATATTGTCGGAGGGTATTCTCCGGTGTTAAATGCTTACGCTTTTTTGCTTCCTTTGCTCATTTTGATATTGGCCGGTTTGGGATTAGGTTTTGGGTTATTAATATCTTCTCTCACTACCAAATATCGTGATTTGAGGTTCTTGGTTACTTTTGGCGTACAACTATGGATGTATGCTACACCGGTCATTTATCCGTTGTCGGTCATGCAGCAAGACCACCGGCAATATATGTGGCTGATATTGGCCAATCCTTTGACTGCTGTCATTGAGACATTCAAGTTTGGTTTTTTGGGTGAGGGGACTTTCAGCTGGTGGTATTTGGGATATAGTTTTTGCTTTATGGCGGTAGTCATGCTTTTGGGGATGATTACATTTAATAAAGTGCAGCGTAGTTTTATGGATGTAATCTAGAATCAGGAAGAAATAGGGGAGCGTCTTGATTCTGATACAGGTGAATTTGATGGGTTTGATTGATAATTTGAAAAAAAAATGATATGAAATTCTCTTTTGTGATGCCTTCTTATAAGGTCAGATATATGAAACTTGCCATTGATAGCATTCTGAGGCAGAGTTATGAGGATTTTGAGTTGGTTATAATCAATGATGCGTCGCCGGAGGATATGGATGGCCTGGTTGACTTATATCATGATTCGAGAATAGTGTATTTGAAAAATGAAAAGAACATTGGTGGATTTGATTTGGTTAAAAATTGGAATCGCTGTATACAGTATGCAAAAGGTGACTATCTGATTCTTGCATCTGACGATGATATTTATGGAGGTGATTTCCTCTTGGAAATAAATAATCTGATTAATCAGTATGGTAGTGTGGATTTGTTTAGGGCCAGAGTAGAGAGAATAGATAGCGATGGATTTGTGACGGATAAGGATTTTATATATCCGCGATATATGAGTCAGGTGGATTTTATCCGTTTTTGGTCAAAAGGATTTATTAATTGCATTTCCAATTATGTGTTCAGGCGAGAGGTGTTGATAGGAAAGGGGGGATTTATAGATTTCCCGTTTGCCTGGTTCAGTGACGATGCATCCGTGATACGATTATCGGAAAAAGGAGTGGTCAGTTCTGATGATATTCTTTTTCAGTTTCGAACTTCTGGAATCAATATTTCTTCAAGAAAGGATGTACATGTTTTAAAAGGAAAAATGAAAGCTACGGAAATGTTCTATCATTGGATTTCCAATTACATAATGGAATCAGGATTTGAGAAGAGGGAGAAAGAAATTTTAAGTTTCCGTGTGAGGAAGTATATAGTAGGTATATTGATGCCGACTATGTCAGGCCTTGGACTGTCGCATATTTGGTATGCTTTTTGTTATTTAAGGCATAATAATTATCTCTACAAAAAAGAAAAATTGTATATTATGCTTACTCTTATAATTAATTTAAGGCATTAATTATGAAATTCTCTATTATTACTATTAATTTGAATAACAAGATTGGTCTTGAGAAGACCATTAAAAGTGTTATATCTCAAACATTCAAAGATTATGAATTCATAATTATTGATGGTAATTCTACGGATGGAAGTAAGGAGGTGATTGAGAAATATCAGTCTTTCATCAGTTACTCCATTTCTGAACCTGATGGCGGGATTTACGAGGCGATGAATAAAGGTACTGCGGTGTCGCATGGTGATTATTGTAACTTTTTGAATTCGGGTGACTGTTATCATGATTCAACAGTTCTGGATCATCTCTCAAAAATGAATCAAAAGGCTGATGTACTTACAGGCTGTCATGATTTGGTGTTTGGTAGAAATGTCGGTGAACATGGCGTGACGATGCTTGATTTGTTTCGATGGTCTTATAATCATCAGGAATCGTTTATCAGGAGAGAACTTTGTATAAAACATCCTTATGATGTTGAATATAGACTGGCCGCAGACCGCAAATTTTTTATTGAAGTTTTTGTAAAAGATAATTGTATGTTGTCGTTTACTAAAAAGTTAATTGTTGATGTAGAGCCGGGAGGGACAAGTTCAAGACACCTGGATGAGTGTGAACGCGAGATATTGCATATATTGCATGAATTTTTGCCCCCGAGGATTTTTGAGGACTATGTGCGTTTTGCTAAATGTGATTCGTCACTATTAGAAGTTCTGCCTTTATTGAGTAATACGGTGGGTTTGCAATCTTTGGTTTGTAAGTTTGCCGCATTACTGTTGGCTGTCAGGAACAGTCGGTTGTATAGATTTGTGTTTAGAAAAAGCAAACTTGAACCTCGTCGTTTTTTCTTTGATAAGGTGTAAATGTGAAAAAATGAAAGATGATTGTGATAAAGGATATAATATGGAATTGTCATGGGACGTATAGCAATAGAATTTGAAAATATCAGTAAGCAGTATGCCTTAGGAAATATCGGAACCGGTACTTTGAGCCGTGATTTGAACCGATGGTGGGCACATGTGCGCGGAAAGGAGGATCCTTATTTACGGATAGGTGAGGTGAATGATCGCGCTAAAAAGGCGGCTGGTGATTTTGTGTGGGCGTTGAAAGATGTCTGTTGCAAGGTGGAACAGGGTGAAGTTTTGGGTATTATAGGAAAGAACGGTGCGGGGAAATCTACTCTGCTGAAGATTCTTTCGCGTGTTACTTCTCCTACCATGGGGTGTATCCGTGTCAGGGGGCGCATTGCTTCTTTATTGGAGGTGGGTACAGGTTTCCATCCTGAAATGACGGGGCGTGAAAATATTTATATGAATGGCTCCATTATGGGGATGACTAAGGTGGAAATTACTCGTAAACTGGATGAGATTGTGGCTTTTGCCGGAATAGAGAAATATATTGATACGCCTGTAAAGCGTTATTCTTCGGGAATGACAGTGAGGTTGGGGTTTGCTATCGCTGCGCATTTGGAACCGGAAATCCTGGTAGTGGATGAAGTGCTGGCAGTGGGGGATGCGGAGTTTCAGCGGAAAGCGGTGGGCAAGATGCAGGATGTGGCAAAAGGAGAGGGAAGGACTGTGTTGTTTGTGAGTCATAATATGGCTGCTGTGAGAAGTTTATGTACGAAAGGAATGTTGTTGGAAAATGGAATGATGACTTTTATGGGGTCTGTTCCGGATACTATTAATCACTATTTGGAAGCGACGGATGCTGTGCAAGGCTCTAAAATTTTGGATAATGTGAAATGGACGAAGCATACTCTTAAAATAGTGGGCATCGAAATCAATGGGACGGAATGTTCATATTCTGTAATTAAAAGTCATCAAAGAAAGTTAGAAGTAAAGATTAAGGGATATACTGATGAAAAAATGATTTATGATGTGATGTTGGTCATTAAAAATAAAGATGATATTCCTTATGCTTCTTATAGCTTAGGGCATAATATGGGGGATATACACTCTTGTGAGGCTGGTGAATTTTGCATATCTCGTATGATAGAATTGCCTCCAATATTGAACAAAGGAATTATAAAAGTTGATTTGAATTTACATCATCCTATGGTGGAATGGCTGATGAAGGCACCTGACTGTTGTACCATGGAATGTGAAGGGATGCAGATGGGATTTGGAAAGCCCTTGAATATGCATGATTCAGGATTGATAGGCCTTGATAATTATACGGAGTGTCATCATTCTGAAATGCATTTGCGAAAAGTGGACGAATAGCGGTATGGGAAATAAATATGTCATTGTGCTCACTGCCTGCATCAATCCGGGGAAGATGATTCATACTTCTCTGACGGATGTGGATATACGGAGGAGGCAGTATGAGGACGCACTGGAGTTTTATCTTTTACAGACGGATTATCCGATTGTTTTTGTTGAGAATTCGGGGACTGATATCAGTGGGGGTTTTCGGAAGTTTGTAGATTGTGGACGTTTGGAGTTTCTTACATTTCAAGGAAATGAGGAGTTCGACAGGAAAAAAGGAAAAGGATATGGAGAGGCACTCATCTTGGAGTATGCATTAGAGCATTCTTTGTTTGTCCGTCAGTGTGATTTTTTGGTGAAGATAACAGGACGGTTAAAATTATTGAATGTAAATAGCATGATAGGGTTTCATCGGTATATCCTTCCTCGCTGTGATATTCAGAGTGAGATGGATAGGAGGGAGAGGTATTCGGACAGCAGAATGTTTATTACCGGTAAAGAGTTCTTGCAACATTCGTTTTTGGCGCGTAAGGAGGGGATAGACGACAGCAGGGGGTGTAACTTTGAGCATATTCTTTTTACGAGCATTGATGAACAAAAAGATTTTGTCTTTTATCCTTTCTTAATACGTCCTTTGTGGCGTGGAATATCAGGCACCAATGGTAGGGAGTATTGGGAAGGAAATTATACAAGTTTGAAGTTGGCTTATTTCAAGAGGATGTTGGACTGTATGACGGAATACAATGGGTGTCATCCCTGCAATAAGCCGTCGGTGGGAGTACGTTTGGTGTTGGGCATGGCTGGCATGGCGGTTGGCACTGTGCTTCGTTTTTTTGATTGGATAAAGTGATGAATAAGGGGATTGCGCAGGCTCATGGTGAATATCCGGATTTCATCGGATGGTTTATAGGCTGGTGAAGTTTTTGCTGCGCTGCTATCGTTGGATGGGCTGACGATGGAATTTTTTAAGAACCAGTATGCGGACAAAGGATAGTGTGTACTTTATTTTCTCACATACGGAGAGACAGGGATAGTGGTTTCTTTTGATAGTGCGAATCCGGTTTTGTATTTCATGCATGGGCATTTGAGTGGCATATTTTTTGAAGAACGAAATCGAGCTGTGGATGTAATCTTGTGACAAGGCTCGCCCGACAGACTCGGGAAAGGAGGCGGAGAGGGTGGCCATAATATCAAAAGCATCCATAAATGTACACATGTTGGCGCGATATGAATTTCCGAATGTGTGCATGGCACTTGCATTTCTGATGATATAGTGATAATAGGGAAGGGTGGTGCAGGCTATTGATGTGCAGTGCATCATGTATTGGAAGATGAAGAGCCGGTCTTCATTGTAGTCTATGTTTTCGTTGAATGTCAGTTGATGCTTGTCAATAATCTTTTTATCGTATAGCTTGTCCCATAAATTGCCTTTATATCTGTAATAAGAGTCATGAAATAAAGAAGATATGCCTTCTCGCTTATTCATGATGTAGGTCTGCTTTTCTTTTATTTGGTAAATGATATTTTCGTTTTCGTCTTCAATCAAGTAACCGCATGTAGACATATTTGCATTATATCGGAGGATGAGACGATAGAGTTCAGATAACATTTCGGGCTCCATCCGGTCGTCACTGTCGGTGAAATGGATGTACTTTCCTTGGCTCAGTTCTATTCCTTTATTTCGTGCATGACTGACTCCGTGATTGGGAGTGTGTGTCACATGTATTCTTTTGTCTTTACAGGCATAGCTGTCGCATATCTTCCCGCTGTTGTCTGTACTTCCATCGTCAATCAGGATTATCTCGATGTCCGACAAGGTTTGTGCCAGAACGCTTTCTATGCATTTGGGCAGGAATCGTTCGGTGTTATAGATTGGGATGATGACGGATACGAGTGGCATACTTTATAGTTTTGTAAGTTTATATATCAAGTCGTTTTTTAAGCGGCGCAGGGTGTAACGGAGGTTGCCGGGGTTTCGGAATGCTTCATTCAGGGGCATGATGACAGGAATGTACTTCACCTTCAACCGGTTTCGGATGCAATATATGTTGATGAGCCGTTCGGATAAATAGCCGAACAGCCGGGCTTGGTCGGGGTAACCGGAGAGCTTTACACGTTTTTCCAGTTCGAATAAAACCTTGAATAGCCATTCGGAGTATCCGTCAAAATGTTTCCATCGGGTGATGAACATATTATAACCGGAATAGGCATTGCTGTGATACATCAGTGTGTCGAAGGCGGTGGAGTATTCGGGGCTGATATCATGAATCACTTCTTTTAATATATGGAGGTCGTTTACAATGTGGAAAACGGCATACTGCGTGCCCACATTGTAAGGATAATGACGTTTGGACGGGAGTATGATGTCATAATCATTCAATAACTTCTCTACATCGGGAAAGCAATATTTCTTTTTCAGAAATGTGTCATGGTCTACAAAACTTCTGTCGGGCGAAAAGGAGGCGAACGGTCGGTAGAAATCAAAGAAACGCCTGTAATGGTTCAGTCCGATGATGTCGCATCTCATGTTTTTCCAAGCCCAGTAATGTGCTGTCAACTCACAAAAATGGGGATTCTTGTCAGAAATGTTGTCACCGGTATTGTCTTGCGCATGGTAGAACCGGGTGTTGGTGAGGGCGGCTCCTACCTGGATGGGGTAGAAGTATTTATGGGACGGGAGGGCTGCTTCCCGGTGTGCACAGACTAATATTTTAATTTCTTTTTCCATAGTTGTTCAGTTGACTTTTTCCCACATTTGTGTTTGTGGATTAAACCGCTTGATGATACGTGCCGGGTTGCCCACTGTGACGCAGTAATCAGGAATGTCTTTAGTCACCACACAGCCGGCACCGATAAAGCAGTGTTTCCCAATGTTTACACCGGGCAGTACAATCACGTTGGCTCCGATAATGGTATGCTCTCCGATATGGATGGGGGAGGTGGTGATGCCTTGTTCGATGATACCTTTGGTGATGTCGCGATAGTTATGGTTCAAGCCGATGAGGACTACATTTTGAGAAATATTGACTCCGTTGTCTATTTGGATGGGGCCGATAACCGTGTTGCTCAGTCCGATTCGGCAATAATCGCCGATAATGATATCTCCTACGGCATTGTTCAGGCAGGAGTAATCTTCAATGACAGAATATTGGCCTAACCGGAATTGGTGGAAGGGGGGCAGGTCTTTCCGGACGCTGCGATAGATGACTGCTCCTTTTCCTTTTTTGATATAGAATGGTTGCAGTATCCGTACCCACCAATAGGGACGTGTTTTCACCGGATGCATGATGAATCGGTGAATCCGTTTCTTTAACTTGGGATTTCTATGTAGATAATTCTTTAGATTCATAGCTATCCATGTTGTGTATGGGTAAATTTATTTGCCATTCCTTTTAAATGAAACAAATTAAGTGTCATTATGATTGCAAAATAAGGAACTTGCCTTATGGTTTTGCTTGCATATTTATGTCTCATGTCGGGAGGGATGGCGATGTATAGTGATAGGGTCAGCAATATAAACAAAATCCACCATTTTACAGACGAAAGTGGGGAGACGGTACAATAAATGAGCGAAATGACGCCTAGTACTGCCATGAGGATGCTGCGCGGAAGGATAAATGTCTGAATTGTTTTTAATAGATAATCCCGGTTCCCATGCAGGAGGGCTGAAGGCAGGTTGCTTCCCATTTTGAGGGCAAGGAATAGTTGGGTGGCTATCCAGCGGCGGCGCTGGTGGCGCATGGTGTCTGCTTTTTGTACCTTTTCGTCCAGCGTTTCTATCGCATCGGCATATGCTATGTGGATGCCTTGGCCGAGTAACAGTTCTTCTAATTCTTTGTCCTCTCCGGCGGTGTGTGTATGTATGATATTTTGCTTAAACCATTGGAAGTCAAAAGCCATCCCCGAGCCGATGAGTGCTGAGGAGAATCCTAGTCGGATGTGTCCTTTTCTGAATATGGCATTGTTCATTTCTTCTATGACTGCATCCAGTATGGCTGTATCCGAGTTCAGGTTTTTGGCTTTTCGGTGTGTCTGTATCGCTTTTGCACCTTGGGATACTGCTTTGTTTAGTTCATATAAATAACCGGTGGATATGAGGTTGTCGGCATCTAATATAATGACATAATCATATTGGAGGCGGGAGATGTGTGCTGTTGCCAGACGCAAAGCTTTGGCTTTGGAACTTTCCGGTTCTTGTATTTTCAGTAAGGTGATACGTGGTTCGTCACTCAGCAGACGGTTGGTGGTGTCGCTCATTCTGTCGGAGATGACAATGACGTCATAGTGCTGCTCAGGATACGTTTGCTGTAATACGGAATGGATGCAGTCAAGGATTACATTGTCTTCCTTATAGGCGGGTATGAGTATGGCAAAGCGTTTGAATTCATGGCTTTCGGGGTATTGTTGTGGCTTGAAGAAACAAGATGCAACAGCGAAGATAACTATATATCCCACACAGACGGCGAAGTAGATATATAGTACAAATTCAATGATATGTATCGTTCCCGACAGCATATTAATTTACTTTTTCTTTTTCCCGAAAAGGAAGTTGACGGCCATCCCTGCAGCCATGACCGGAATGGCTTTCATCGCTTTGTTGAACTTGTCGTCTACCAGGTAGTTGGGGATTGCCAGAGCCATTGTGAATAAGAGGCAGAAGAGCAATATCCACCATTTGACACAGGCTGACCAGTCAAAAAATATCATTATGGTGCCAAAGAGCAGGATGAGTCCCAGCAAGATGGTGCGCGGGAAAATGAGCCATTGCAGGATGCGGTCGGCATAGTCGAAATTCCCGCTGAAAATGGCATGGGGCAGGTTGCCGATGTTGGTAAACAGGGAATAGTATTGTGCTTTTATCCAACTGTTGCGTTGGGCGTAGAACCGTTTCTTTCCACCGTCTTTGAGGGCATATACGTGGGTCTGGTTCAGGTATTCCACATAGATTCGTTCCCTCAGCAGCAATGATTCAATGGTCTTTTCATCCTCATCGTCGCTCAGTTTCCTGATGTTTTCTTTGAGCCAGTTGAAGTCGATGGCTGTGCCCGATCCGTTGAGTGAGGCGGATAGCCCGAAGGTGACATGGCCGGCCCGCAGGATGGAGTTGTTGATTTCATCTGTCACGGCGTCTAGGACAATGACATTGTTGGGCCTGTCTTTGCGTATCCGGTGACTTTGGATGGCATTGGAACCGCTTGCATACGTATTGTTTATTTCGTTCAGGAAGTTTTTCTCCACCACATTGTCGGCATTCATCAGCAGGGCAATGTCGTATTGGCCGTCTGCGAGTTGTGATAGGGCTGCTTTGATGGATTTGGTCTTGGAGCTTTTCTTAAAGTTGGCTTTTAATAAGATGATAGGCAGTTGGGCCAATTGTTGGTTGGTTTCCGACTTCAAGTGGTCGGAAATGACGATGATGTCGAAACAGTCGATGGGGTAGTCTTGCTGTAGAAAAGACCGGATGGCATAAAAGACGTATTCGTCATCCTTGTAGGCAGGGATGAGGATGGCGAACCGATGTTTTATCCTCGATTCGGAATATTTGTCTGTACGTCTGACTGTTGCTGCTATGGCATATATCAGCATATAGACAACAGTGAAGGCGCATAATGCGAATAATACTAAATCTAAATATCCAATAAATATCATAGCTGTTTGTCTTTATTTCTAAGTTTGAAAAATGCTTTTGTCCCTTCCCGGTGTGCTTTGGCTGCTTCTGTTTGCCCTTTGCTCCATGCCGTGACGATGTTTTTGGGACATACAATGGTCAGTTGGTAGAGCAAGGCAAGGCACCGCCTCCAACCGGAGAGGTTGCGCTGAGCGTATAATAATCTGTTTCTGCTCAAATAATAACATTGCAGGGGGCTGCCTTTTCCGCTGGAACTGCCGTCTTTGTGCCATATTTCAAAGGCCGGATCGTACCAAAGCTTATATCCTTCTGCAGTGATGCGGGTGCACCAGTCCAATTCCTCATAATACAAGAAGTACTCTTCCGGCATACCCCCTATCTGGTCTATAACCTGCTTTTTGAGAAGCATGGCAGCACCATGCAGATAGGGTGTTCTTTTTGCCGGATAGCGGCTTTTGTCCCGGCTTCCTCTGCCTGTCGTGCGGTTTCGGAGGGTGATGGAGGATAGGGGGGTATATCCTGCAAACTGGATGGTGTGTGGCTCTGTGTAATTAAGTATTAACGGGGAAACACCCGCAATACCTTCTGACGAGCGCAGGCGTTTGATTAACAGGTCTACAGTATCTTTTACAATAAGGGTGTCATTGTTCAATAAGAAAAGATAGTTTCCTTGGGCACTTCTTATACCTAGATTATTGCCGCCTGCAAAGCCCAGATTTTGTTCGCTTCGTATGACATGGACGGAAGGGTATTTCTGTTGCAGAAGGAGCCCTTCGTTGGCGGTTGAGCCATTGTCTACGACAATGATTTCATAACAGACAGACGTGACGGTGTTCACCCATGAATCAATGAATTCACAAGTGTCATGATAACCGTTGTAATTGACAGTTATAACTGATATGTCAGGTTGTGCGCTGTTCATGTTCTTTGGTATATAATCTGTCTAAATGCGGGCCTAGAAAGATAAACGTAAAACAAGAATATATCAGGATTCCGTTAGGAAACTGAAAATAAACCATGTTGGCATACGAGGCGACAAGCATGCCTGCACATCCGCATAACATACCTGTCAGCGGTCCTCTTATTTCGGGATTGCTGATTCGGAACAGTATGATGTATGCTCCCAGTATGAATAATGCGGCGTGCATGCCCAGAAAGACGGTTAATCCCACTACGCCCATCTGTATCCATACGTCTACAAGGCTTGAGTCGGCAGGACAGATGGAGACGAAATAGTATTTGTTTTGGGGGGAAATGACTCCGTTTTGCACGCCCATTCCTATGCCGAAGGGCATCTCCGACATATAGGCTTTGAGTGCTTTCTGATTCTCAAAACGTACGAGCAGCGACTGGTCATTCGAGTCGAAGACGGTGCGCATACGGCGTATCAACCGGTTGTCTTCTCCAATCTTTGTGTATTTCAACATTCCCACTCCGCCGAAAAGCAAAAAGAATGACAATACACCGATTTTCCAGTTCTTTGATAGGAAGAGAAAAACACCCAGTCCTGCTATCGGTATGGCAATGGCGGCTCGTGTTCCGGCAATGAGCAGACCATAGAATCCTGCCATGCTGACTACAAAATAGAATAGCTTGAGGTATCGGTTTTTGGAATATAGCGCTGACAGGAAAAAGGTGGTGCACGACAGTCCCATCGTGGCTCCGAAGATGGCGGCATCTGTGAAAAACGAGAAATAGCGGATGCCCGAATGTATGAAGTGGGTGCGTGCGCCGTATGCCCACAGCCATGCCAGTTCGGTACTGTCAAATCCTTTATTCTTTTGCCAATACCCTTTTGCGGCAGCCAGCAAGGTGAATATTCCCCATAGAATCAGGAAATAATGCAGAAAGGCATAGCGGTTGCAATGTATGGATAGAATGATGCAGGTGAGCAACGGGTATATGGCCCAAGGTCTCAGTATTCTGAGCCATGCCTCGGGGTATAGCTCTCCGGTGATGCCGTTTCCTACATTGATGATGCAGTATAACAGCCATCCTGACAAGATGAATGTGTACGCATTCATTGCGTTCTTTCTGTTGTCGTCATCCGTATATACTTGCTTGAGTACGATGAGTGTCAGCATGATGCCGAACAGCAAATCGAAGATATTGGTGATGGGAATCGGAATCGGATAATACCGGTTGACTCCCATTATAATATAATTGATGATAAAGGTGATACATAGAATAATGGCCGGCCGGTTGATGCAGATAAAAATGAAAGTGAGCAGGAAAGGAATCAGACCGATTGCGGTCGCCACTGTCGCTTTCATGGTAGTGGCGGTCCAGATGCAAAGCAATAATCCGACAATCACGACAATTGCATTGATTCCTTTTTCAAAGATGTTATATTCCTTAACTATCATTTTTTGTTATACTCCACAGCGGTCAAGCCCAGTTGGAAGAGTCTGTATTCTATATTCTTAAACTTCGTATATGGAGGAAGCTGTCCGGTGAATTCTTCAACCGTGTTTCTTCCGGCCTGCGTCAAGTAGAAGAACAAGGGCACCTGCTCGTCCTTAGCCTGCAATAAACGCTTGTACATCAGTTGGTCAATGTCTTTCCATGTTCTGTTGGCACGTACGACCATCAGGTTGACAGAAGCCTCATTCAGTAGCGTGGGAGGAATCGGATTACCCTTTAGCACCGGATATTCTATTAAAAGAATTTCGTCTTTCCCGAGGTCGGGGCACAAGTCTTTTATGCTGTTGGCCTGAACGTACTGGCTGTCTTCGCTTAAGAAATCTTCGTCATACGTGATGCGTCTCACATCCAGTCCGATGCTTGTCCAATATTGTTCCAAAGCCAGTGCTATGTGCGTCTTGCCGTCTTTCTCCTCCGTACTCAGCAAGTTGATGATTCGCTGTTTGTTTACACTTAAAAGAGGCAGCAGGCTGGTACTCAACTGCTTGATGGCCATTTCGTCTATTGCCTTATTATACCTTCTGTATCGCAGGGCACTGTCTTTGGGATACGCTCCGATGACGGTACCTCCGGTGATGCGTTGTGTGCGTATCTTGTCTCTGAGGGTGCGGTCTAAGATTTCGATGATTAGGAAATAGCCGATAATAAACAATAAGGTACCCAATATGGATGAAAGTATAATCATCCGTGCATTGGTGGGGGAGGAAGTAAGAGGGAACAACGGCGGATTCATGATTTTGAGGGAGGCCGAAGTCATCTCCAGATTCTTTTGTCGCAAGATGGCGGCATTCAATGCCCCCATTGTTGACATATAATTACTTTCTACGAAACCGATGTGTCGCTCTTTACGTCCGAGTGTGGCGCCGATAGGAGAGAAGTACAAGAAGTCCCGGTCTATCTTCTCTCTCATGATATCGCGGGTATCCATCTGCGCTTTTGTCTTTTCCATCAATACGACCTGCTCCAGCCACTGGCTTATCAAGGTTTCGTAGGGCACGTTGTTGGTCGAAGCTGATTCGGCACTCAACTGCATGGCAATGTCACTAATACTTTTCTCCGCATCACTGAGCACTCCCTTCTCATTCTCCAGCACTTGTTGGTTTTTCTGGTCGGGAGTAATCTCCATGGTAGATATTTTTGTATTTAATTGTGATATTTGTTGCAGCTTGTTTAAGAACTGGTTGTTGGTGCGGATTGCTTTGGCGATGTCTCCCAATTTATATTCATAAAAATCAATTAACGCTTTACTGGTGGAGTAAGTGATGAGCAAGTCATTGTCCATCATCTGATAACTGGCATCCATCCCCGCCACTTGTTTGGTTTGCTCGCCGTAGTTGATGATACGGTGCTCAATGTTGTATTCTATCAACGAATCTTCGGCAGAGGTCAGCATTTTGCCCAGTCGGGCTAGCTCTTCTTGAAAAAACTTGATGACATTATCCGTCTCACCGTATCGCAGCTCATGATATTGTTTGACAAATTCTTCATTCAATATATCAAGTGTGTTGTAAGCAATTCCGGGGTCATTGGAACTATACGCTATTTCTATCATGTCACTGTTGCCCAGTCTGGCCACTTTGATATTCTGAGAAAGGAGCGGTATACTAAAGTATGGATGCGTATAATTGAGCAGCCTGTAAATAAAATTATTAACAGACGGTCTCTCAAAGGCAACCAGATTATTGTACGTCTTTTCCTCATTCTGCTTGTCGATGAGTGCTTTCATCTCTCTGGGCACACCACCCACCAACTGCTGATAGTGCTCTGCCGAAATGTAGCTTGTATTCTTCTCGGCATCTCCATACACCAGGCAACGGGCAAGCAACTTGAGAGAGACAATCTTCAAGGTACGTTCGGTCGTGATGATGTTCATCAGATTGCTCAGATGCACTCCCGCATTTCGGGAGTCGGTGGCATCTACATTGTATCCTGAAATAATACCTGTAAAAATAGTTGTTTTTACATCGTATGTCTTTTCAAGGTCTCGGGTCATAAACCATGCTATGACACCGGCAATACATGGAAAGATAACCATCCACCAGCGGATGCGATAGAAAAATCTTACTATATATTTGAATAATTCCATATTATTTCAGTTCAGTATTTTCACTCTTGTCCATTCCGTCGGTAGCACTTAACTCTTCCTGAATGGTAAGAATCGGTGTATGAGAAATAATTTCGAGCATCAGCAATTGGTCATTGATGGTTGAACGCAAGGCCGCGAATCCCTGATTGGCGCCGAATTCCTTCTCTTTTGTTTGAGCTACCGCTTCTATTGTCGTGCGCCTGTTTCTGTATTCCTGTTCGGCAATGGCAGATGCACCTTTATATAAAGCAAGATGTTCTGCCGAGCGCTGCAAGGTTTCGATATTCGACAAAATCTGGACATACAAATGGGCTATCTGTATTTTCAGTTCCTCGTATGCCTGTTGCTTTTTCAATTCTGCAATATCCACCTGAATGCGTTGCCGCTTCACTCTGCCCGGTAAATCGAATAGCGTTTCGAGCGGCACTGACACGGAGCCGCCCACACTCCACGAGGTCTGTTCCGTTCCCGTATAACGATAGATTAAAGGAGTGGTCGGGTCGGTGGACGAACCGATGTTATCGGCAATGCCGTGCGAAATATTTCCGAAGGCATTAAAAAGGCTCATCCAGCTTCTTTTTTCTTTTGCCAATATTTTTTTCTGCAGTTGCTTCTCTTTCTCCAGAATCTCGATACTCGGAGTGCTGCGTGCATTCTCGTACAACACACTCAGCGGAGGTAGTTTGATTTTGGCTATATCTATATTTAGACTCGAATTTACTTCATCCTGTGTTGTGACAGGTTGCTGTATTCCGTGTGTTTCCTGAGCTTTGGCATAGCCTGTAAACAGAAATATGAGAATGCTTATAGCATATAGTTGTTTCATAGAATGTCTTTTTCCCCTTTAAATCATTGTTTATTATTGTTTATACATCTCCCTTTTGGACGAAAGCGGTAAATGTTTTCAGTAGAATTTTCATGTCCATTCCAAACGAGAATTCTCTGCCGTATCTTAAATCCAGTTCTTTTCGTTCTTTGGCAGATAGCCGTCCCGAGTCTCCCCGTTTCTCCACTTGCCACAAGCCCGTCAGTCCCGCAGGAGCCATGAACCGGTCTATACTGTCGTCGTTCGTCAGGCGCTCGGCTTCGTAGAGCGGGAGGGGCCGGTTGCCTACCACAGACATATCTCCTTTTAATATATTGATAAGCTGCGGCAGTTCGTCCAAGCTGTATTTACGTAAGAAACGTCCTACTTTCGTGACACGAGGGTCTTTCTCTATTTTTACAAAAGGTTCCTCTTGTTCACTGTTTCTTTTGGATGCGAATACTTCTTCCGGAATGATGAAGTCGTCAGAAACCAGTATCACGCCGTCGTCTCCAATCAGAAAGCCACCCAAGTCATCATCGGCGAATCCTTTTGGCTCGGCTGCAGTGTCGTTTTCAGATTTATATTGGTTTAAGTCCGACAGTTCTTTCAGATGCTTGTCCGCATCATTGTACATGGAGCGAAACTTCAGAAAGTCAAAGATATTGTAGTTCGTGCCTACTCTTTTTGCTTTATAAATAATCGGCCCTTTGCTTTCCAGCCGAATCGCCAATGCTATAATAAGGAAGACGGGCAACAGGACGATAAGTGCTATACTGGCAAAAGTGATGTCAAAAAAGCGTTTCCACCGAGGCAGTATGAAACGCTTTACCACTTTTTTCTTTCTGTTGCTGATGTAGAGCAGTTCTTGTCTTTTGTTAATCAGGTCAATCTTCTGAATCAGCTCTTCTTTTGAAATGTCGGGGCTGATTGTGTCATTGATACCGCTTTTCAGATACGCCGCGCTTTCTTCTTTCTTCAAACCGCCGGTGACCAGCACCACATACCCCTGATAGAATTTTTTCCTGAAAAGAGTGATGTTTTCCACATCCTCCTTCAAGTTTCCCTGTTCATAGAGAATGATAATATTCTCTCTCGCTTTAAGGTTGATACAAATGGTAATAGCGTCTTTATGGTCTTTGGCATAAATTAACTGCACATCTTCCAACTTCCCGAATTGAGTCAGGAAAGATTTGCTTTTTCCTATATAAAGCAGATTAGTTGCCATAACCTATTCGATTATCTTCTTTACTCTGATTTTGAGTTCCATCGGGTTAAAGGGCTTTACGATATAGTCTTCCGCGCCTATTTCGAGTAGTCTTATTCGTTCGGTGGTGCTGTCTTCGCTGCTCAACATAATGACAGGGATATGCTTGAACAGTTCATTTGCCTTAATCCATTCCAGGAAATCGTCTCCTCTCATTTCCGGCATGCGTATGTCTGAAATTATCAAGTCCGGCAGGTTCCCTTCCTGTAACCATTTCATTCCTTGAACTCCATCCTGCAACCAAATGCAGTCATAGTCAGCCATCAAATAAATAGACAGTACTTTTGCTATTGTTTCTTTGTCGTCTAGAATCAATATTCTCTTTCTCATATCATTCTTTATTATGTTTGGCAAAAATAAGGAAAAATATTGGTATAAAACAATATAAATCGATTAAATTTAGGAGTATATACCGCTTTTTTGTCGATATTATTGTCGATGAGGGTGTTGCCGGGAAATAAATCATTTATTTTTCATCGGAAACAAGGTTTTTATCAAATGAGGAAAGCGATGACTAATTGGATTGCCCGGAAGAACAAAAAGATGTCTCCATTGTTTTCAAAGATAGTCACCATTGTTTATGAAAACTGTCTTGATTGTTTCGTTAAACCCTCTTGAGGTTTTTTTGATATAATAAATGAAAATAACGATTTTATAATGAAGTATGATACATACTCTTTTATTAGCAATATTTTAATGCTTATATCAAAAAGATTGCGTACTTTTGCGGAGTTTATACTAAACTAGTCGAAAAAATAAATTAAAAGAACTATTGAAGGATTTATGATGAGAAAAATAGTAACATTTGCATTGCTATTAATTTGCCTGTCTGTTACTTCTGTTGCGCAGACAGGAGGTGGTATGACCGATAAGCAAGTGGTGGAATATGTGCAGTCAGGATTGGCACAAGGCAAAAGCCAGCAGCAAATCAGCACAGAGCTTGCTCGTCGGGGGGTGACCAAGGAACAGGCGGAACGTGTCAAATTATTGTACGAACAGCAAAAGAAGAATGGGAAAAACTCATCGTCTTCTACCTTAGACAACACAAAGGGACGCGGTCGTACGAAGAATGGAGCCGGTGAAAAAGAAGACGGAAAGAATGGCAATGATTACATCGATAAGAATTTTAATTTTGACGAATCCTCGGAGAAAAAAGAAGTTCCTGTTTATAAATATGTAACAACCGAACCTTTGGAGCCCAGAGAGATGGGTACCTATACCATTGATAAGAATGGTAATATTGTATATGACAATAACACGGTTCTTTATTTGCAGGAGGATGAAAAGAAGGAGGAAAAGGTTTTCGGACGTGATATTTTCAATACCAAGAATCTGACATTCGAGCCCAGTGTGAATCTGGCTACTCCGGTGGATTATCGTTTGGGACCCGGAGATGAAGTGATTATAGACATTTGGGGAACCAATCAGGCTACCATACGCGATAATATTTCGCCCGACGGATACATTAATATAGAAGATATCGGTTTGGTGTATCTGAACGGCATGACGGTGAGTGAGGCAACGGACTATTTACGCAAGGAGCTGAACCGGATTTATGCCGGCATAGACAGCGAAAATCCTGTTTCACAAATAAAGGTGACGTTGGGAGACAGCCGTACCATTCAGGTGAACGTGATGGGAGAGGTACTGACTCCCGGTACTTATGCGCTTTCTTCTTTCTCCACAGTTTTCCATGCTCTTTACCGTGCGGGCGGAGTAAATGATATCGGTAGTTTGCGTGCCATTCAGTTGGTTCGCGGCGGCAAGCCTATCGCCACGGTCGACGTGTACGATTTTATCATGCGCGGTAAGACCACCGATGACATTCGTTTGCAGGAGGGGGATGTTGTCATTGTGCCTCCTTATGAAGCATTGGTGAAGATTGAAGGGAACGTAAAACGCCCCATGAAATACGAAATGAAGAATGGCGAGAATGTAAAGACTTTGCTTAAGTATGCCGGTGGTTTTTCGGGAGATGCATACACTCGTGCCCTGCGCATGATTCGCCAGAATGGGAAAGAATATCAGGTCTATACGATTGATGATATTGATTACTCCGTTTTTCCGGTGAAAGATGGCGACAAGGTGACTGCCGAGGCTATCTTGAATCGTTTTGAAAACAAGCTGGAGATTAAGGGTGCGGTTTACCGTCCGGGCATCTATCAGTTTGGAGGCTCATTGAATACGGTTCGCCAGTTGGTAGAAAAAGCGGACGGTTTGATGGGGGATGCGTTTACTGCCCGTGCCGTGCTGTATCGCGAGCGTAATAATTTGACTCGTGAGGTGATTCCTATTGACATTAAGAAAGTGCTTGACGGCACTATTCCCGATATCCCTTTACAGAAGAATGATGTTCTTTATATTCCCAGCATCCATGATTTGCAGGATATGGGTGTAATTACAGTGTTTGGTGAGGTGGCCCGTCCTGGGGAGTTGCCGTATGCCGACAATACGACGCTGGAAGATATTATTATTCAGGCAGGAGGATTGAAGGAATCGGCATCTACAGTGCGTGTGGACGTTTCGCGGCGTATCAAGGATAGTAAGAGTACGGATGTTTCTTCTACTATTGGTAAAATGTATTCTTTTTCTTTGAAGGATGGATTTGTGATTGACGGCGAACCCGGCTTCGTGTTGCAGCCCTACGACCAGGTGTATGTCAGAAGAAGCCCCGGTTATCAGGAGCAGGCCAATGTAGATATTACAGGTGAGGTGCTTTATGACGGTACTTACTCACTGACCAATAAGAGTGAGCGTCTTTCTGATTTGGTGAAAAAGGCCGGTGGTGTGACTCCGTTTGCTTATGTGAAAGGCGCCAAGCTGATTCGTCAGGCGAATGACGAGGAGCTGAAGCGTATGGAAGATGTGTTCAAAATGATGCGTCGTGAAATGGGGCAAGCCAATATGGATTCATTGAAGTTGGACTTGGACAGTGTTTATTCTGTGGGTATTGATTTAGAGTTGGCGATGAAGAATCCGGGTTCCAGTGCAGACGTGGTGCTTCGTGCCGGTGATAAGTTGGTTGTTCCCGAATTGAGTAATACTGTAAGGATAAATGGTGCGGTGATGTTGCCCAATACTGTAGCCTATAGGGATAATAAGTCAGTGAAATACTATATTAGTCAGGCTGGTGGATTTGCAAACAATGCTCGTAAGAGCAGGGCATTTATCATTTATATGAATGGTCAGGTGGCCAAAGTCAAAGGTTCGGGACGAAATATGATTGAGCCGGGGTGCGAGATTGTTGTGCCGGTAAAAGACAGGAATGGAAGAATGAATTTCCAAACCATTCTGGGAATCGCTTCGTCTTTAGGCTCATTGGGATTAACTGCGGCGTCTATTGCTAATATATTGAAATAAGATGAGTGAAGAAAAGAAAGATACAGTGTCCAAAGCGCCGGAAATAGATTTGATGGCGTATGTCAGGAAGTTGTGGCTTGCCCGAAAACTTTTATTAAAAGCAGCCGGGGTAGGGGCTTTATTAGGTTTAATAATAGCTTTTAGCCTTCCTCCTTTGTATAAAGTTGAGGTAACTTTGGCACCGGAGTCAGGAAAGGGCGGTGGAAATGAGTTGTCTGGTATGGCATCAATGTTGGGACTTGGCGGCATGAATGGGGGAATGGACGCAGATGCATTAACAGTGTCCCTTTTCCCGGATATAGTGGAATCTACTCCGTTTATTTTGGAATTATTTGATATACATGTAAAAACATTGCATGGTGATGTAGACACGACTTTAGTGGGTTATTTTGAACATAAGAAGGCTCCGTGGTGGGGAATAATAGTGGAACTTCCCGGAAAAATCCGAAATCTTTTCTCTTCATCTTCTAATCAGAAGGAAGAGATGAAGAATTTGGACCCTTTTCAGTTAACTCGTGAGCAAATGTCTATAGTTGCAGGATTGCGTAAAGCAATAACAGCCGATGTAGATAAGAAAAGTGGGATGACCACAGTAGGAGTCGTGTTACAAGACCCTTTAGTTACAGCAATGGTAGCCGACTCTGTGGTTGCTAAGTTGCAAAAATACATCACATCATATAGGGTGTCAAAAGCCCAACAGGATTGTAACTATTTGGAGCAGTTGTATAAAGAGAGACAACATGAATATTATGTAGCTCAACAAAGTTATGCAAATTACATGGATGCGAATAAAAATGTTATTTTACAAACTGTTTTGACAGAAGGTGAACGTTTGCAAAATGAAATGAGTTTGGCATATCAAGTATATAGTCAGGTGGCTACCCAGTTACAGGTGGCTCGTGCCAAGGTTCAGGAAGCAAAACCTGTTTTTGCAGTGGTTGAGCCGGCAAGTGTACCTTTACATCCATCAGGAACAAGCAAGAAAATGATTCTAATCGGTTTTGTTTTTCTTGCAGTAATAGGGACTTCGGCTTGGATTTTGTTTGGCCGTGATTTATTGGCTGGCTTGAAGAAAGGATTGTCTTCTTCCGGCAATGAATAATAGATATTGATATATTGGCAAGACCGTTTCAAAATAGAACTTGTGCGTTGACAATCTTATGATTGAAGCTTTGAGAGGAAAAACTCATTTGTCTTGTCTCGTATTGTAATGAATAAGGAGGTGTGGCAAAGCTCCTCTTTTATCAAAATCACCCTCGCTACAACTACCTGTGGCGAGGGTAACTTTTAGTTTATGAGAGTTTCTACACACCCTCTATTTGTTTTAATATAGTTTCTGATTGTAATTAAAAACTATTTCGTGTTCTTTTAGAGTAGGGTGCACCTTATCTTTTTCCGATAAAATGATTTTATCTTCCGGAATACGCCAGTCGATATTCAAATCAGGGTCATTCCATGCAATGCCTCCTTCGCTTTGCGGAGCATAAAAGTTGTCACATTTATACTGGAACAAGACTTCATCACTGAGCACGGCAAAGCCATGAGCAAACCCTCTTGGTATAAATAATTGTCGATGATTTTCTCCGGTAAGTTCTACTGCCACATGCTGTCCGAAGGTTGGAGAACCTTTACGGATATCCACTGCCACGTCCAGCACGGCGCCTTTAATGACGCGTACTATTTTACTTTGCGTATAAGGAGGTTTCTGAAAATGTAACCCTCGTACGACACCATAGCTGGAGAAACTCTCATTGTCTTGCACGAAAGTGGTTTTACATACCTTTTCTTCAAATTCGCGGGAAGAGAAACTTTCAAAAAAGTAACCTCTTGCATCCTTAAAAATACGGGGCTCTAAAATAAGAACCCCGTCTATTGCCGTTTTAATAACTTCCATTATTTATCTAATCCTAATTCTTTAATTACTTTAAGTAAATATTGTCCATATTGGTTCTTAAGCATCGGTTGAGCCAGTTCGCGCATCTTTTCTGTCGAAATCCAACCTTTTCTTAATGCTATACCTTCCAGGCAGGCTACTTTTAAACCCTGGCGTTTTTCGATGACTTCTATGTAAGTACTTGCTTCTGCCAAAGAATCGTGTGTACCTGTGTCCAACCATGCAAATCCGCGTCCCAATGTCTGTACCTTTAATTCCTTCTCCTGCAGAAAACATTGGTTTACCGTCGTGATTTCCAGCTCTCCGCGTGCCGATGGCTTGATGTTCTTGGCAATTTCCACTACTTTATTGGGGTAGAAATACAGCCCCACTACGGCATAATTGGATTTGGGTTGAGCCGGTTTTTCCTCAATGGACAGGCAGTTTCCCTCTTTGTCGAACTCTGCCACTCCATATCTTTCAGGGTCACTTACCCAATATCCGAATACTGTTGCTTTTTTATCACATTCGGCAGCATGTACGGCTTCTCTCAGCAAAGCAGAAAGTCCGTTCCCATGGAATATATTATCTCCTAAGACAAGGCAGACAGAATCCTCTCCGATGAATTTCTCACCGATGATAAAAGCCTGCGCCAAGCCATCGGGAGACGGTTGTTCCGCATATTCAAAATGTACTCCAAAATCACTTCCGTCACCTAGCAGCCGTTGGAAACTGGGCAAGTCGTATGGGGTTGAGATGATTAATATCTCCCTGATTCCTGCCAACATTAATACAGATATGGGATAATATATCATCGGTTTGTCAAATACAGGGAGCAGTTGTTTGGAAACTCCTTTCGTTATAGGGTAAAGACGTGTGCCTGAACCGCCAGCCAATACAATTCCTTTCATTATAGTAAATTTTATAATTGTCCGTAGACGGAAATTTGTTGATTTCATGCAAATATAGAGTATATAAATTAATATACAATGCCTTTTTCTGAAAATAATAGTTATCTTTGCACTTATACAATGTAAAATGAAAATGTATGAATATTAAGAATAATCACCTCGTTATTATGGCGGGTGGCGTAGGCAGCCGGTTTTGGCCGATGAGCACCCCCGATTATCCTAAACAGTTTATAGATGTGTTAGGTTGTGGACGTACATTAATTCAATTAACGGCAGACCGTTTTAAAGGTATTTGTCCGCCTGAAAATGTTTGGGTGGTTACTTCTGAAAAATATGCAGAAACGGTAAAGGAGCAATTGCCCGAAATAGCTGATGATCATATTTTGCGCGAACCTTGCCGTCGCAACACGGCTCCCTGCATCGCTTATGTCAGTTGGAAAATCAAGGCGCGTAATCCCAAAGCCAATATGGTGGTAACACCCAGTGACCATATTGTGATGGATGTAATAGAATTTCAGCGGGTGATAAACTCCGCCATGAAGTTTACTGCCGATTCGGATGCAATTCTGACTTTGGGGATGAAACCTACCCGTCCCGAAACAGGATATGGATATATAGAAGCGGATTTGACTGTACCTTCCACCTCAAACAAAGAGGTGTATCGGGTGTATTCGTTTAAAGAAAAGCCTAATTTGGAGACAGCCGAAAGATATATCAAGAAAAATAATTTCTTTTGGAATGCCGGCATTTTTGTATGGAATGTGAGTACGGTTGTAAATGCGCTGCGGGTGTATCAACCGGCCATTTCGAAAATCTTCGAGCGATTGCTGCCTTACTATTACACGGAGCGGGAGCAGGAAATGATAAATCAAAATTTTCCGTTATGTGAAAACATTTCTGTCGATTATGCCATTATGGAAAAGGCGGATGAGATATTTGTTTTCCCCTCCAACTTTGGATGGAGTGACTTGGGTACATGGGGTTCCTTGCACGGAAACCTGCCTAAAGATGCCCATAATAACACTCAGATAGGGCAGAATATAAAATTGTATGAGACACGGAATTGTGTCATTCACACTACGCAAGAGAAAAAAGTGGTGGTGCAGGGGCTTGACGGATATATCGTAGCAGAAAAAGACAATACTCTTCTTATTTGCAGACTGAGTGAGGAGCAGCGTATCAAGGAATTTTCGGCCGAATGACCAGACTATTCTTTTCAGAGAAAAGAAGCTAAATAAATTTTTATAAGAATGAAAAAGGTAGCATTGATTTCAGGTATTACAGGACAGGACGGTTCGTTCCTGGCAGAGTTTTTAATTGACAAAGGGTATGAAGTCCACGGCATTTTGCGCCGTTCTTCCTCGTTTAATACGGGGCGTATTGAGCATCTTTATCTTGATGAGTGGGTGCGCGATATGAAGAAAAGCCGTCTGATAAATTTACATTGGGGAGATATGACGGACAGCAGTTCTTTGATTCGCATCATTCAGGCTGTCCAGCCGGATGAAATATATAATCTGGCAGCGCAAAGCCATGTAAAAGTAAGTTTCGACGTTCCCGAATACACTGCTGAAGCTGACGCGATAGGCACATTGCGTATGCTGGAGGCAGTTCGCATCTTGGGATTGGAAAAAAAGACCAAGATATATCAGGCTTCCACCTCCGAATTATTCGGACTGGTGCAGGAGGTTCCTCAGAAAGAGACGACTCCGTTTTATCCGCGTTCTCCGTATGGAGTAGCCAAGCAGTATGGTTTTTGGATTACAAAGAACTATCGTGAAAGTTACGGAATGTTTGCTGTGAACGGCATTCTGTTTAACCATGAAAGCGAACGGCGTGGAGAGAATTTCGTGACACGTAAAATAACGTTAGCGGCCTCTCGTATTGCCCAAGGCTTTCAAGATAAATTGTATTTGGGAAATCTTGACTCATTGCGCGACTGGGGATATGCCAAAGATTATGTGGAATGTATGTGGCTGATACTTCAGCACGAGACACCGGAAGACTTTGTGATTGCAACCGGCGAATACCATACGGTACGTGAATTCTGTACATTGGCATTCAAGGAAGTTGGTATCGAACTGCGTTGGGAAGGAAAAGGAGTAGAGGAAAAAGGAATCGATATTAACACAGGCAGAGAACTGGTGGCTGTTGATCCCAAGTATTTCCGTCCGGCTGAAGTAGAACAGTTGTTGGGCGATCCTACCAAAGCGAAAACAGTGCTGGGGTGGAATCCACGTAAAACTTCTTTCCCGGAGCTGGTGAAGATTATGGTGCGGCATGATATGAAATTTGTGAAGAAATTGTATTTGAAGGAGCAAATCGGGGAATGATGGAAAAAACGGCCAAGATATATGTGGCAGGCCATCATGGATTGGTGGGCTCCGCTATATGGAACAATTTACAGAAGAAAGGATATACTAACTTAGTAGGCCGTTCTCATAAAGAATTGGATTTGCTTGATGGAGTTGCTGTGAGGACTTTCTTTGATGCCGAACAGCCCGAATATGTTATTTTGGCGGCAGCTCATGTGGGAGGCATTATGGCAAACAGTCTCTATCGGGCTGATTTTATCTACCAGAATCTGCAAATTCAGCAAAATGTGATTGGGGAGAGTTTTCGTCATGGAGTGAAGAAATTGCTCTTTTTGGGCAGTACCTGCATTTATCCTCGCGATGCGCAACAGCCCATGAAAGAAGATGCGCTGCTGACCTCTCCGTTGGAATATACCAATGAGCCGTATGCGATAGCCAAGATAGCCGGGCTGAAGATGTGTGAAAGTTTTAACCTGCAATATGGTACAAACTATATCGCAGTGATGCCTACTAATTTATATGGGCCGAATGACAACTTCCATCTTGAAAACAGCCATGTCATGCCTGCCATGATTCGTAAGATTCATTTGGCGAAATGCTTGAATGAGTCTGATTGGGAATCTATACGTAAGGACCTGAATCTCCGTCCAATAGAGGGAGTGAGCGGAGCCGGTAGTGAAGACGAAATCCTGTCTGTTTTACATAAATACGGCATCACCGGACAATCGGTAGTGCTGTGGGGAACCGGTAAACCGCTTCGCGAGTTTTTGTGGAGCGAAGAGATGGCTGATGCCAGCATTTACATAATGGAGCATGTCAATTTTGAAGACACTTATCAGAAAGGTACAAAGGATATTCGGAATTGCCATATTAATATCGGTACGGGCAAAGAAATAACCATTGCCGACCTAGCCAATTTGATAGTGAAGGAAACGAAGTATCAGGGTCAGGTGATTTTTGATTCAACCAAACCGGATGGTACTATGAGGAAACTGACCGATGTGAGCAAACTGCATGCATTGGGGTGGCATCATCGGATTGATATTGATGAAGGGGTTCATAAAATGTATCAATGGTATTTATCCTAAAATATAATGGAACGACCAATTAACTTAAAATGAGTTAGTTGGTCTTCTTTTTTTGATATAATCCGAAGGGATAACAGCGATAATAGGATACAGCCGAAACAATTTACATCTAATTCTGTTAAACATAAGTATCTGTCTAACTAGATAATGTTAATTCGTTTGCAAAATATTTTTTTGAATATAATTGCTGATGTGCGGAATAATTGGATAAATAATTCAAAAAAGCTGTTTTATTACGCAGTATTCCATTATATTTGCATTATCTTAGTATGATAGGTGTATCTATTATTAAATATGTGAATAATAGATATATGCTAAAATGCTAATTATGAGTTTTATGGATTCAGAAAAAGAAGCGCTTGATTTACCTGCTATTGTGACAGGTAACGGCGAAGCCTACCCAAAGCAGTGGTTGGCTGTGTACGTCCGCCTTTATCACGAGAAGAAAACAAGTGCTCGCCTAAACGCTATAGGGATTGAAAACTTTCTTCCGATACAAGAAGAAATTCATCAATGGAGTGATCGCCGGAAAAAAATATCCAGAGTATTGCTTCCTATGATTGTATTTGTTCACGTAGATGCTTTGGAACGGAAGAAAGTGCTTGAATTATATTCGGTGAATCGGTATATGGTGAATCGTGGCGAAAGTGTGCCATTGGTCATACCCGACGAACAAATGGAGCGGTTTCGGTTTATGCTCGATTATTCGGACAGTGCTGTTTCGCTTAATGATTCTTCCCTGATACCCGGTGAAAAAGTACGGGTAATCAAGGGACCTTTATCAGGACTGGAGGGAGAGTTGGTCACTGTAGACGGGAAAACCAAGGTTGCCGTTCGTATTGCAGCATTGGGTTTTGCTTGTGTAGAGATGCCCATAGGATATATAGAAAGACTTAATAACTAGACACAAAAACTAAAGGAATGGATGTAATTTTGCAAAAAAAGAAAACGATTACTGTTGCCCTATTATCTCTGGGTAATGGTGAACATTATCATATCTGTCATTTAAATTATGATTACCCCCATTGTGAGAAAACTTATTCTTTGGCTTTATAATTTAAATTATGATGGAGCATTTGATAATTATCTTAATAGGCTTCGTGCTGGCTATCAGTCTGGCACGTATCATTATTCCCAATATCATCATCATTTCAAGAAGAAAAGGGCTGTTTGATCTTCCTGATGGCAGAAAAGTTCATATACGTCCGATTTCACGTTTGGGAGGCGTTTGTTTTTTCCCCACCATACTTTTTGCCATTACGTTTTTGGTAGCATTGTGTGAGAAGGCAGGATGGTTCTTTTGGACGGATAGCGCGACCCAATTTCCGGAACTTTTATTGCTATGTAGCGGTCTGACTCTACTTTTCATTGTCGGTATTGCCGATGATTTAGTCGGAGTGCGCTGGCGTCAGAAGTTTGTGGTACAGATTTTTGCGTCAGTCATGTTCCCGTTGGCAGGTCTGTATGTAAATGATTTTTACGGAATGTTTGGCATTTATTCCATTCCTGCATACATCGGGATGCCATTCTCTATTTTGCTGGTTGTATTTATCACAAATGCCGTCAATTTGATTGACGGTATAGATGGTTTGGCTTCCGGACTGAGTATTGTTGCCCTGTTTGTATACGGTAATCTGTTTATTTATAATAGCTTATGGCTTTACAGCCTTTTAGCCTTTACTACCATCGGTGTATTACTTCCTTTCTTTTATTACAATGTATTTGGTCAGGCAGAGCGTGGAAAAAAGATATTCATGGGAGACACCGGTAGCTTGACTTTAGGCTTTATTCTCAGTTTTCTAACCATCAAATATATAATGAACCAATATGTAGTGATGAATTTCAATTACAATGGTGCTATATTGGTTGCATTCAGTGTACTACTAGTCCCGTGTCTGGATGTCATTCGCGTTGTCATCCGTCGGGTTCGTAATGGAAAAAGTCCTTTTTTGCCGGACAAAACGCATATCCATCATAAGTTTCTTGCCATGGGATTTACTGTCAGAAACGCAATGATTACTATTTTGTTCATTTCTTTTTTGTTCAGTTTAAGTAATATCCTTTTGGTTAGCTATGTTGATAATACATTGTTGTTTATTGTGGATGTAGCAGCCTGGACAGGGATGCATATGTATATGGATAAAGTGATTGAGAGAAAGAAAGCTATTAATAATGTAACAACTGATTAATTAATGTCTGAATCACTAAAGCATAAAGCTACTAATAGTGTATTTTGGAGTGCTGTTGAAAGGTTTTCAGTTCAAGGTATTCAATTCTTATTGAGTATTATTATCGCTCGTTTGGTTTTGCCATCTGATTATGGCTTAATAGCCATGTTAGGGGTTTTTATGGCATTGGCACAAACGTTTATTGATAGTGGATTTTCTAATGCTCTTATACAAAAGCAAAATCGAACAATAGTTGATTTCTCAACAGTTTTTTATTTTAATATTGTTGTTGGAATTGTTATATATATATGTTTATTTTTAGGTGCGCCTTATATTGCAGAATTTTATAATGAACCTCAGCTAACCATAATCATGAAAGTGGTTGGACTTAATATCATTATTATATCTTTTTCAATAGTTCAAAGAGCTATTTTGACTATAAAGTTAGATTTTAAACGTCAAGCATTAGCTTCTTTGATTGCGGTGATAATTAGTGGAGGAATGGGGGTATATTTGGCATATAATGGATATGGAGTATGGGCATTGGTCTTTCAGGCATTGCTGAATAATTTGCTATGCTCTTGTCTGCTTGCTATTTTTGCAAAGTGGTGGCCTAAATTATGTTTCTCATTCCAGTCATTTAAGAGTTTGTTTTCTTTTGGATCTAAATTGTTGCTGTCTAGTGTGCTACATACTATTTATCAAAATCTTTATAATTTGGTGATAGGTAAAAAATTTAGTGCTTTAGATTTAGGATATTATAATAGAGCATATACACTGGCTTATTTTCCCTCAAGCAATATTATAAATGTTATTGTACGTGCTATTTATCCTATACAATGTAACATTCAAAATGATTTGGATAGATTGGAACGAACATTTATACAATATTTGAGAATGACTTCCTATATTATTTTTCCATTGATGTTAACGTTATGTGTGTTAGCCAAACCTCTAGTAATTTTAATATTAACAGAAAAATGGTTACCTATTGTTCCCTTATTGCAGATTCTTTGTATAGCTTATCTATGGGATCCTATAATGGTTATTAATTGTAATATTATTAATGTTAGGGGTAAGAGCAATTATTTGTTAAAAGCTGAAATTTTAAAGAAAATGATTGCAGTAATTATTTTAATTATTACTATACCATTAGGAATTAAAATAATGTGTATAGGGCTCATTGTATATGCTTTTTGTGATATGTATATTATTACAAGATACTCAAGATTGGTTATTAATACTAGTTTAAGAAAACAATTAATATCATTATTCCCTATATTTATACTTAATATCGGGCTAGTTTGTATATTGTATATTTTGACATTTTTGGGATTAGAACCACTAGCTCAGATAATCTGTTCTATTATTTTAGGTGGATGTTTCTATTTATTGGTTTCTTATTTATTTCGTTATAGTGAGTTCCTCTTTATAAAAAAACTTATAGAAAATTATAAATGAAAGTTTCAATAATAATTCCAGTATATAATGTTGAGAAGTATATATCTAGGTGTCTGAACTCTGTTATAAATCAGACAATGACTGAAGGAGTTGAGTGTATTATAATAGATGATTGTACTCCTGATAATAGTATGGATATAATAGAACAAATTTTAAAAGATTATAACGGAGGAATACAATTCCAAATTATTCATAATAAAAACAATAGAGGAATAGCCGCTGTTAGAAATATGGGACTACTTCAAGCAAAAGGAGATTATATATCATATATTGATAGTGATGATTATTGTGAGCCAAATATGATAGAAGAAATGTATATGTTGGCTATGCAAAAAAATGCTGATATGGTAATATCAGATTATTATGTGCATACATCGCATCAAGTATCTTATATACATCAATTTGTGCCTAATACTTGGGAAGAATGCTTTAGAGCAAATTTATCTGATCGCTTAAAAGGTTTTTTATGGAATAAATTAATAAAAAGGGAACTTTATTTTGCTAATAATATATTTTATAAGAATGGCGTCAATTATGGTGAGGATTTTTTGATTTCTTTGCAATTGTTTTATTATGCTCAAAAAATAGTACATATTCCTCAAGCATTTTTGCATTATATGCAGGATAATTTAGGATCTTATTCTAGAGCAATTTCACGACATTCATTGGAAAATATTCGAGAATGTGAAAAATATCTCTATTCTTTTTTGGAAGAAAAAAAGATACTTAGTAGGTTTAGTGATGAGATTGATATGATACGATTGCGTAATCTTATTCAATTATTATTTAGGACTTCTGGAAAATTGCAATCTGAATGGATGGAACCGTATCGGGATTTAAAAATAAAGGTTGTGATAAAGAATAAAGATTTACTTCCTAGCCTGTATTGGAGAACCGCTGTGATATTTGCATTAATGGGAATGCTTCCGATATACAATGGGATGCGTAATATATGGAGAATATTGCGGCCTGAACAAGCAAAATTAACTCCACTATTTAACAGTTAATAATATGCATTATTCTTTTGATATTTTTGATACTTGCTTAATTAGGACATGTGGCTTTTCTCATAATGTTTTTGATATACTGGCTCTTCGAACATTAGGAGTTGATAGTAGTGAAAGTTTAAGGGCTGATTTTGTAAATTCACGTATTACGGCAGAAGCACGTGCACGAAAAAGGAAAAAAGGAGAGGTTACCTTACAAGAAATCTATGATGAATTTGACTTCCCTATATTGACCCTAAAAGCTAAGAATGATATTCTTAAAAAGGAAATAGATATAGAACGTGATGTTTTGGTTGCTGTATCATCTATCCAAAATAAGATAGTTGAATTGCATGAATGTGGTATTTCTGTTTTATATATTTCAGATATGTATCTTCCAGAAGTTTTCATAAAAGAAATATTGGTAAAATATGGCTTTTGGAAAGATGGGGATAAATTATATGTTTCTTGTGAAGTTGGTGCAACTAAAAATGAAGGTACATTGTATGATTTAGTAGCTAGAGACAATAATTTGTCTTATCAGCATTGGCATCATTATGGTGATAATTATTATAGTGATTATGTTGTACCTAAAAAGAAAGGAATTATTGCCCATAAAGTAACTCATAGTTTTTCTAATTATGAAAAACAATTATTGCAACTTAGCTTATATCCTGGAGTATTTCTAAATCAAATAATGGCTGGTATTCAAAAGGCTGTTCGTCTTTCGTTTAAAGGTTCTCCTCAGGTAGATTTAGCTAGTAATATTGTTATACCTTTAATGACGGGGTTTGTTAATAATATTTTAGAAAATGCAAAGAAAGAGAAAATTGAAAAACTTTATTTTTTATCAAGAGATGGCTATCTTCCATATTATATAGCCTGTTTGCTTCATAATCAATATCCAGAAATAGAATTAGAATATTTTTACACATCTCGTAGTGCATTATATTTTCCGGGTATAGATGTGCCATCAGAGGATTGTCTTTTATTGCTTTTGGGTAATTTGGAAGGAAAAAAATTGAAAGAGGTATTTGCTGATAAAACAAATATTGATATTAGCCAATTTATATCAACGGAAGAATTCGACAAAGTAATAATGTCCAAAGATGAAGGGATTAATAAAATACATATGCTTTATGAGAATCCTCACTTTGTAAAAACTATAAATAATGAATATTTAGAGCAGAAAGGGCTAACAGTTGAATATTTGGAACAAATAGGTCTTGCTTCCACTAAATATAGTAATGCTATTGTAGATGTTCGCGGAACTAGAAAATGTCACAAAATCATTAATAAATTACTTAATGAAGCAGGCTATCCTTCTGTAAAGGGGTATTATCTTGAAGTTACAGGAGAAAGAGAATTGTCATTGAATGCAGGGGACTATTATTCTGAGTTTTATGGAGAACGATATGTAAATGATACTGACACATTGAAGAATATGGGATCATTATATTCTGTGATTGAGCAATACTTTTGTGCAACAGGTAGCTTAAGGACAATAAAATATAAAAAGGAAAATGGAATAGTCCTTCCGGTTTATGAGGAAGGTTCATCTTCTCAAATTGGTAATGATTTGTGTGTTATTCATAAAAAGATAGCAGAAAAATATGTTTTATATTACACTAATAATATGCTTTATTTATATAACAAAGAGATACTTCCATTTATTTATTATAATCTATTTTCTTTTGCTCGGATTCCATACAGACGAGACTTATTGGCATTAATGAATATAATGTCTAATGATGACAGATTTCATTATGTTTCATTAATCCGGAAATACTCTTTTGTGCAGATACTAAAAAGAAAATTTGATTGCAAAGAATGGATTAGGGGATCTTTGGTTTATAGTGTTTATTCGTGGATAGGAGAATCAATAGGTAGAAAAGTATTATCTAAACTTATTAAATAATATCTATGAAAGTATCGATTATTATACCCATTTATAATGTTGCAAAATATGTTACAGCATGTTTGAACTCTGTTTTTAATCAAACTTATAAGGATTTAGAAGTAATACTAATCGATGATTGTGGTCAGGATAATAGTATGGAAATTGTGCATAACTTTGTTGAATCACATCCGCAACCTTTTCCAATTCGAATATTATATCATAAACAAAATAGAGGACTATCTGCTGCTCGTAATACAGGCATAAGTGCAGCAGAAGGGGATTTTATATATTTCTTAGATAGTGATGATACTATAGCTAGCAATTGTATAGAATATCTTGTGGAACCTTTATTTAATGAACCAAATTTAGATTTTGTGATAGCAGATTATCATGTTATTGGTTCTGATAAATTGTATCCGCCATTATTATTAAAACAAGGGAAAATATCAGGAAATGAAAATATTCTTAATGCTTTCGTTTCAGGTCAATGGTATATGATGGCTGTAAATAAATTGCTCAATAGGAAGCTTATTCTTGAAAAGGAACTGTATTTTAAAGAAGGGTTGTTGCATGAGGATATGTTGTGGTCATTTCAATTAGCATGTGTTGCTGATTCTATGTATGTTATTAGAAAACAAACGTATTTGTATTATATACATGAAAATTCAATAACTACTAATTTTAATAGTCGTAATTTTGTGGCTTATTCTAATATTGTTTCTGAGTTAAATAAACTTGTTAAACAATATAATTTGCGTGAAAATATTGAGGTCTTTCATTTTGTAGAAGGGGTAAAGATATCTACGTTCTTAAAGAAAATTGAGGTGCATTATCCAGATACGCTATATACTATTTATTTAAATTATAGGAATGATGTTATATTTCCTTCTTTGAAATCACTGAGAAATAAGCTGTCTAGGTTATTTTGGCATTTGCAATATTATTTTCCTGCAAGAGTAGGCTATATTTATTGCTTATGTATAACTCATTTGTTTTATTATTTAAAAATGAAAAATGGAAAATAAGATAAAGTTTTCTGTTATTGTTCCATTGTACAATAAAGAACTCTACATTGAAAATACTATTTTGTCTATACTGAAGCAGTCATATACTGATTTTGAAATAATAGTAGTAGATGATGGTTCAACGGATAACAGCTATGAAATAGTAGAACGTATTCAAGATTCTCGTATACGATTAGTTTCTAAAAAAAATGGAGGAGTATCCGCAGCTCGTAATTATGGTATATCTTTAGCTCGCTATTCTTATATTGCATTTATAGACGGAGATGATTGGTGGAGCAGTTTGTTTTTAGAAAAAATGTGTACTTTAATACAACAATATCCATATGCTGCTATGTATAGTTCTTCTTTTGCAGAAGTTTGTAAAAAAGATATTTTACCTGTATTTATCCACCGCCTTATGCCCAGTGGGGCACAGATAATCGACTATATTGATATTTTTTCTACTAATTTAGTCTCTCCAGTGCACACATCTTCCGTTGTTATACGCAAGGATATTTTGTTAAAAAAACAATTTAATGAAAATATATCCACTGGAGAAGATATTTTATTGTGGTTACAAATAGCTTCAGAATACAAAGTAGCATATATGAATGAAGTTTTATCTTATTATAATAGAGATGTGTCAGGGAGTATTACTCGTAAGTTAATTCCAGTACATAATAATTTTATGTATTATATAAAATCAACTTTTACAAATCCTTCTAGTAAATTGGCTTATTTAATTGATGCATTGATTGTACGTATGTTACGTCCATATTATCTGTTTAATATTTCACCTGATGAAGTAAAAAATATTTTATTATCAGTGGATTTTAAGAGACAGAAGTATGTATATTATTTATTTTACAATTTGCCTAAGCCTATAATGAGAACTATCTATAAATTGGCTAAAAAAATAAGTAAAGGATGAGAATTCTGTTATTAAATGATTTTAGAATAGGTGGTGGTGCCGAAATTATTTTCCAAAAGACACATGAAGTTTTGGTGAAGCAAGGCTATGATGTTGATATGGTATATCATAGTGAACGTATTTCCCCTCAGGGTTCTATTTTTTCTTATGTATTTTCTATCAAGAATTTTAGAACTATATTAAAGCGTTTGAGGGAAGGGAAATATGATATTATTTATGTTTTAAATTATGCTTATTCTTTTTCTCCTTCTATTCTTTGGGCTATAAAGAAATATAAAAGAAAGAATCCTAATATTAGAGTTATATATAATGCACACGATGCACATTTGATTTGTCCTAATAGTGGGTTAATGTATTTCAAGGATAAAAAGATGCATTTATTTCCCCAAATATTGGGCGTAAAGGATTTTATTTTTAAGACATTAGATCACAGAGGACATGTATATAGTATTCTAAAAAAAATTCAATGGTTATTTGCCTATAAAATATTAAAGTTACATTCTGTTTTTGATGTGATATTATGTCCAAGTTTGTTTTTGGTTTCGAAAATCAAAGAATGTTATCCCAATAAAAAGGTTTGTTTGCTAAGAAATCCATTGGATATGAAAAATATTTCTTTGGCAATTTTGCAAAAAGAAAAAAAAGCTTCTTTGCAATTAGTTTATTTTGGACGTCTATCATTAGAAAAAGGGTTGGATGTGCTAATAGAGAATTTAAGTAAAGTTTCTGATTTATATGAATTACATATTTATGGAGATGGGCCTGAAGCTATTAATTTGCATAAATTAGTTAATGATTTAAATATGCAAGACCGGATTTTCTTTAGAGGGAAATTGCCTTGGAAAGAGCTAATGAGTAGACTGCCATTGTATGATGCCTTTGTACTTCCTTCTTGCTGTTATGAAAATGCGCCATTGTCCATTATTGAAGCTGTTGCTTCTGGTTTATATATATTAACGATGAATTATGGAGGTATGAAAGAACTTGCCCAAATAGTGGGTAACTATTATTTTATAAATCCTCTTTCTCCTGAGAATTTATATGGTGCTTTTGATTTTATTAAAAAATCGGGATTTCATTTACCTGATTTATCATTATTTTCAGAGGATACATTTAAAAACATATTAAGTGAGTATATAGAATATAAGCAAAATGGTACTACTGGAGATTCTCATATTACTAATTAATATATATTGTATATTGAGGTTTAGGAGTGTTTTACTCCAATTAATATTATTAGTTTCTTTGTTTCCATTGATAACAATGATTGCTTTTATGAATGAGCTGCCTGTTCCCGGGGTTTTGTCATTGTATCGTAATATTTTTTCTGATAAGACAATTTTTACTGGTTTTATTTTATTAGTTCTTACTAATTTCATCTTATTATGTGTGTTGTATCCATTAAGAAAGAAATCTTATTGTTATACTCCATTCAAATGTACCAATATTTCGTATTACTTACTGTTGGCTTTATTATTTTTTAGTGCTGTAATGTCATACCCTCGGGTATTTGGGGTTGATTTTGGAATTGATATGTCCACTATTTATATATCTACTAATATAGCTTTGTTATTATGTAAGAAAGAAAGAATGTGTTGGTGCTCTATATTGCATACTGTTATTTTATTGCTTGTTATTGTTGGAGGAGATAGAGTTGATAGTATTGTTTCTATCGTTTTCTTATTTATTATGAATTATGAAGGTGGAGTAGTAACGGAAAGCATAAAAAAAGTATATCTTGTTTGTGGAGGATCTATTTTGTTTGTGTTATCTGTTATTAGTGGTATTATCCGTGATGGGAATGCTATTTCTATTGAGACGATTTTTTATAGTTTATATGCACAACAAACGGTGTCAGATGTTTTATATGTTTTCTTATGTAGTATAGGTTATTATTATGAAAATGGTATTAACCTATCAGTTCTTGGCAATTTATTATTTGGATTATTTCCAGGGCCTTTTTATGGAGTTGTTTCTGATTATAATTATACAATATTATTATTGAAAAAATTTATGCCAAATCCTGGTGGAGGATTATTTTTTTCTGAGGGGATGATTGCATTAGGCCCTATAGGGGTATTACTATATATGTTAGTTTATTCTATTTGTATTCGTTTATTATTTACTAATAAGAGGAAAATATTTGTTGCATTATTTATTTTGTTATTTGCTATGCTTTGTCGTATTCAATGGTATGGCTTTATTTATGCTTACAAACCTATTATATTTACATTGCTATTTTATTTTATTTTTATCCATAATATTCAAAGAAAGGAAACAGCGTGAAAATCTTGCATATATCTAAGTATTATCCACCATATAGTGGTGGGATTGAGGATGTTTGTTATAATTTGGTAAAATCCTTGTCAGAAGAAGAACAAAAAGTAATATGTTTTAATGATGTTAACTCTGATAATATTTCATGCGATGGTAAAGTTGAGATTATTAGAATAGGCTCTATTGGAGAACTGGCTAGCCAGCCTATATCTTTCTCTTATTATCATAAATTAAAAGTATTATTAAAGACGTATGTTCCAGATATTATACATTTACATTTGCCAAATCCTCTACTTTGTTTTTATGTACTTCTTTTGATTCATGATCATACAAAATTGGTTTTACATTGGCATTCGGATATAGTAGCACAGAAATATATATATCGTTTGTTTGCTCCAATAGAAACTCGAATTTTGTGTCGGGCTGATAAAATTTTGGTTACAAGTCCTCAATATTTGGAGGATTCTCTTCCTTTGGCTCCTTATAAGGAAAAATCAATAATAGTGCCAAATGTTATATCTTTGGATAAACTTGAAATGAAGGATGCAGATAATGATAAAGTGAAGAAACTAAAAGAGGTATATTGGAATAAAAAAATAATCTTTTTTATGGGAAGGCATGTTCCTTATAAGGGCATTGAATATTTGATTGAAGCAGAAAAATATATCCAATCAGATTGTATCATATTTTTAGCAGGAAAAGGTCCTTTAACTTCTTCTTTGCGAGAAATTTCAAAATCTAATAGAATTAAATTTCTTGGAAGAATTTCAGATGATGATGTGAAAATATATATGAATGCTGCTGATATATTTGCTTTTCCTTCGATTACTAAAAATGAGGCATTTGGAGTTGTTTTAGCAGAGGCAATGTATTGTAAAGCTGTTCCTGTATGTTTTACCATTCAAGGGTCTGGAGTAAATTGGGTTAATGTTAATAATGTTACAGGATTGGAGGTACCTAATCGGGATGCACAAGCTTTTGGTAAGGCGATTGACCTATTATTGACTAATGACAAATTGAGAGCCAAATTATCTGATAATGCTCATCAGAGAGTTGTAGATATGTTCACAATTGAAACTGTAGGTAAGCAATTGAGGGATATATATAAGAAGCTGGTTCTTTAGATTTGTAAAAACTTGAAGATGTTTTTTTCTTACTAGAACAAATCTCTTCTCCCCATTGTTAAGACTACCAATTTAATTTATAAACAGTAGTCCAACAATGAGTAAATATTTTAAGCTGAGCATATTTTTATGCTTTCTCTTACCGACAATATCATTGGCACAGGTAAAGAATGCCAATAATAACACCTTTGCTTCCTTCATTTGCAAGTTCATTAATGAGAGGGGCTTGGTAGAGTGCCGTATGGTGAATGAGGGTAATTTTCTTACTCTGATGAACAGGGCAGATAAGCTGGTGAATGTGATGTGCACTTGGTATCCCTTTGCAGAAAGTGACGGCTATAAATTCTCACGGAAAGAACTGATTGACCGGAGAAGGAAGAAAGTCGACTTTGTATTAATAGGGTACGGACAGAGGCCGAATAATCCGATGCTCTATTATCTGGTGCCTGTTTCTAAAGTAAAACGGAAAATGAGTGAGAATACTTTGAAAAAGTATCAGGTCGGAATACCGGTATGTGACTTGAGCTTTGTCAATTAAGAATAAAACAAAAATAGTACGGAGAGAAAAGTTTAGGAAAACTCCTTTCACACAAAATGCGCTGTAAGTGTTTGACTTATAGCGCATTTATGTGAAAGGAGTTATTTCATTTCTATCACGCGATAAAGATTGCCGGTGCGCGTATGTATCCTTTCTACCCCAAGTGACATCAATACTTTGCTGAAACTAGCCGGAGATGCCTGCTTTAATGCATGGGGATAGCGTTTCTTGATGGATAGGAAGATTTCTGCTGCCGACAGTTCCATATACGTTTCATCAGGTTGTGCCGCCCGGAAACAACAATTAAATATGCTCTCTTCTGTTGATTGTCTGTAAAATTCCCGGTTATGGAGATTGATTTCCGCTTCTTCGTCACTGTCAAACCAATAGCGTTCACCACGTAACAGCTCTGTTTTCAGCTGGGCATAGATTTGTGAATGTATGATATCTTCCGTATTGATTTTCTCTTCTACTTCGATGCAGATAAAACGGCGGCTTCCCGAAGGGTCAGTTAAGATATCTTTACGGTTGGATGTGCCTGCGAACGAAGCGATTCGAGGCAGTTTGGAGAAACTCTTTTGATATGATTTGATGAAACTCAGGCTTGCCATCTGCATCAGATTCTTTAATAAAGGCATCTTCTTGGTTGTTTCTTTGTCAAATTCATCCATACATACCAGCCCGTATTCCGATAATTTGCGGGTGGCCTGTCCCTTAGCGTTCAGGTTGAAATCATCGGTATAATAGTTTTGCAATTCGGGCGGTATCAACATTTTTATATATGTGGATTTTTGTTTCCCTTGTTTCTGACTGACCAGGATGGGGGCCACGCTATTGGCATGGGTGTCGTCCAGGCCCATCCATTGGGCTACCATTGCCAACATCCATCGGTGGAAACTGCGCACCCAGTAATCGTGGGCAGAAACACGCTGTGCCAAGTCGGTCAGCCGGTCTGTGCCGTCCCACAACGGAAGTTCCTGCATATAGAGCCGGAAGGGATGATAGCTGCCGGTTTGTGTGGAGTAAATAAAACGGTTGACGTCTTTATCCCAACAGTTTATCCCTGCCTTGCGGACTGCAATGCAGATGGAGTTTAAGTCACGCTGGCTCAGGGGGGCGAAAGGCAAAGTACCGTGCAGGCGGTATTCGGTTATTTCATTTATCCGGTTAAAGCGGAAATCATAGTGGCGTTTCAGGTATGATTCCATTTGCAAAATGGCATCCAATGCAGGGTCGGTGGACGGAGTTGTTTTTCGGGCACACATTTCTTTTAAGGATTCATTCTCTTTTCTCAGATTTTTCAAGTTCCTTTTGCTCATTTTTCTTTTGTTTTTTGGTTTCTATGCAGCTAAGTTACGACATCGGGAGAGGGGTTTGCAAATATTTTGCCGCCTCAGCAAATATTTTTCCGCTTATTGGAAATAAATGCCTGATATGGTGTCAGTCTGCCTTTTTTTTGTTACCTTTATGCTGTAAATGGCATCGTTCCACTTGGCTGGCACGACCGTTCCACTCGGGTGGAACGAGCATGTCAGCCGAGTGGAATTCTCGTTTCACCCGGCTGAGACGATGAGGAGAAAACGTATGGAATAATCGCTAAAAAGGGAAGATTATGAAGGTGGAATATGATTTGTATAAGAGCCCTCCCCGCGAAGTGGACGGGAAGGAGGTGGCGCATCTGCATGCTCGTGTAGCCAGGTCGAAAACAGTTAGTATCTGGAGTCTGGGAGACGATATACAGAAGGCGACCAGTTTGACTAAGAGTGATTTGAGGGCTGTGTTGTGCGAAATGAGTGACCGTTTTGTGGAGGAACTGCAAAAAGGAAATTGTGTGCATATCGACGGCATTGGATATTTTCAGATGACGTTGTCGTGTCCGGCCGATGTGGAAAAGGAAGGAGAGGTGCGGGCGGAGTCTATCCGTTTTAAGTCGGTGGTGTACAAGCCGGAGAAGGCTATATGTGGTAAACTGGAGGGACTGAAGTTTGTTCGTTCCGAAAGAGGGGAGCATACGCTGAATTATTCGGACATTGAACTGATGGGAATATTGAGTGACTATTTTCAATACAACAGTTACATCACCCGCCTTGAATTGGAGCGTGTATGCGGTATGACACGCAGCACGGCTTATCGTCGGATAAAGTCTTGGATAGCGAGGAATATGTTGGAGAAAGTTTCCGGTATTGATGCTTACCGTCCGGTGCCGGGATCTTTTAGGGTTTCACGTTAACCCGCTTATTATAAGCGGATTAACGTGAGGTTAGGTGTGAAAGCACCTTTATGAATTGTTTTACTCTACAGCTTTTAAGGCTGCTTCGTAATTGGGTTCCTGCGTAATTTCGGGTACCAGTTCGGTATATATCACTTTGCCTTCCGGGTTGATTACCACTACCGAGCGGGCCAGAAGTCCTGCCAAGGGGCCGTCTGTCATCAGTACACCATATTTCTGTGCGAAATCGGATGTATAGCGATAGTCGGACAAGGGAACAACATTGGCGATGCCTTCTGTGGTGCAGAAACGTCCCTGTGCGAAAGGCAAATCTTTTGAGATGGCCAGTACCGTCACGTTCGGGCGGTTGGCTGTCAATTGATTGAATTTGCGTACAGAGGTGGCGCATACACCGGTGTCCAGACTTGGGAAGATGTTGAGTACTAGATACTTGCCTTTTCCGTCTTTCAATGTATAATTGCTTAAGTCACCTTTTACCAATGTAAATTCGGGTGCAGGAGTTCCTGCTTTTACAAACTCGCCGGCCAGTGTCACCGGCGTGCCTTTGAATGCTGTTTTTGCCATAATTTTATTATTTTAGTTTTGATATTGTAATTATAACAAATGCAGGTGGAAAAAGGTTCACTTACTTTCGTCCTTTGTAAACCAGGAAGCATACTATCAATACACCGATGGCGATGAAGCAGTAGCCCAGCTCGTGGCTGTACTCGGTCACTGTGCTCAGAAGTTGTTCTTCGGGCACTACTGATTGCAGGTAATAGCCGATTGATGCCAAGATACAGTTCCAGATGCCTGCACCTAATGTGGTGTAAAGCAGGAAAGTGGATAGCTTCATTTTGGCTAGGCCGGCAGGGATTGAAATCAACTGGCGTACTGCCGGAATGAGGCGGCCGATAAAAGTGGAGAGCGCACCGTGCTTGTCGAAGTAACGCTCGGCGTTCTGTACTTTTGCTTCGTCTATCAGACACATGTGACCGAAGCGGCTGTTGGCAAATTTGTATACCAAGGGTCGGCCGACAAAGTAAGCAATGTAATAATTGATGATGGCACCGATGTTGGCTCCTATGGTGGCGAAAATAACTACCAGAAATACATTCAGGTCACTATTTCCTCCTGCTGCTTTATAAGCGGCCGGGGGAACCACCACTTCCGACGGGAAGGGGATAAAAGAGCTTTCAATGGCCATTAATAACGTAATAGTCCAATAATTAAGGTGGTCTAAGCACCATTGGATAAATGCAACTGATTCCATGATTAATTAATTATAAGAAATTGTCTAAGTCTACTTTTCCATTATTGACACTGTCTTTCAGGTTACGCATTAACTCGTTAAAGCGTGTGTCGCTCAGTACGGAGTCGCTTGTACCCAGGTTGCTGTATGCGTCGGGCAACTCATGTTTCATCTTTGCGATGTAATGCATACAGGAGATGGCTTCTTCCAGATAGAAATAGCAATAGGCCAGAAAGAAATAGGTGGCCGGTGCATTATCGGGAAATTCGCGGTTTATCTGTTCGTAGTATTGTGCGGCGAGTTTGAAATTCTGTGTGTCGAAACAGGCGGCACCGATGGTGAACAGAAACTCCAGTCGTTCATCTTCCATAATTAGGGTCAATGCCTGCCGGAAGTGCAGTTCTCCTCTGGCTTGGTTTTCTTCTTTGGCAGCCTGGTCATTACATTCCTTGGCTTCCATCAGGAAGAACCGTCCTGCAACGACGAGTGTGTCGGGGTCGTTTTCGTTCAGTTCCAAGGAGCGCCGGATGAATGCCTGCCCCACACCGCTGTGCCCTAAAGCAGCATGGCATAAGGCAATGTCGCCATACAGTTCGGACAGTTCGTATGTATTTAATACATCTTTATTGTCTAGCAGTTCCTCTATATAATAGATGGAGGAAGTATAATCCTGCATTTCGAAATAGGTCTTTGCCAATGCCAGATAAGCGCGTGCTTTATTCTCCTGTCGGTCTGCCAGGCGGAGATAGTAATCGCAGGCTTTTTGCAATTCACCGCTTTGCTGGTAGCAGAAAGCTTTAAGTGTCAGTGCCTCTGTATTGCCGTCGTCGATGGCCAGTGCAAAGTCTATTGCCTCGTGTGCCTCTCCGAAATCATTGGTACTCAGGTAGCATTTGCCCAGACTGTTCCAATGGTTGATGGAGTAGGGGTAGCGGTCGAGTGTGGTCTGCAGGAGAGGGATGGCCTCTTCGGGATGGTTGAAAGTGATATAGAAGTCACACAACAGGTCTCTGAATTTCTGACTTTTTTTGGGAAGGGAGTCAAGGTCGTAGGTGTCGCTGACGCGTTTAATCCATTTCTTTGCCAGTGCTTCCTGATTGGCGTCTATATAGGCAAGGATAATATCGATAAGGGTTTCGAGCTTTCCATCCTCGTCGGCAGCCAGTTCTTCGAATACATGGTCGGCCTCTTTCAGACGTCTTTCTTCCATTAGCAAGTCGGCTTTCAGGAATTTCACTTCGCGGTCTGATTGGTCTTCAATCAATTCCATTACCAAATACGCTTCGTCCAGCCTGCCTTTCATGGCTAGGGACCGGGCACGGAAAATCAAGGCATCCGTATCATTGGGATGCAATTGTAAAGCAAAATCTATTGCAGCTTCTGCTTCTGTTTGTCTTCCTTTTGAAGCATAATATTCAGCGATGTCTGTCAGTTCGTCAGCATCAAAATAAGCGGGGGTATGGTTTTCTACCATACCCTCGTATTTTTCTAATGCTTCTTTAAATTCCGGGTCTTCAAAATAGGAAGACAGGTCATTGTTCATAAGCAGTTTTTTATTTATTGATTTTACTCCAGGTATCTTTTAAAGATACGGTGCGGTTGAACACCAGGTGTTCGGGCGTGGAGTCTTTGTCTACATTGAAATAGCCGATGCGCTGGAACTGTAAGTAATCCAGTGGTTTGGCATCTGCGAGGTATTTCTCTACATAGCATTCGCTCAGGATATGTAATGAATCCGGGTTAATCATTTCTTTCATGGCTTGCAGTGCGTCGCAGTTTTTGGCTTCGCGGATGGCGGCCATTTCGTCACGCGGATTCTCTACCTTCCATAAGCGGTCATACAGGCGTACTTCCGCTTTCAGACAGTGGGCACAGCTCACCCAGTGCAGTGTGCCTTTTACCTTGCGGCTGCTGCCGGGCATACCGGTTTTGGTGTCGGGGTCGTATTCGGCATATACCTCCACCACGTTGCCTTCTTCGTCTTTCTTGCAACCGGTGCACTTTACGATGTATGCGTTTTTCAGGCGGACTTCCTGTCCCGGAGTCATACGGAAATATTTCTTCGGAGCGTCTTCCATGAAGTCTTCGCGTTCCATCCAGAGTTCACGGCTGAATTCGATGGTATGTGTGCCGGCTGTCGGGTCTTCGGGGTTGTTGATGGCTTCCATCTCTTCCACTTGGCCTTCCGGATAGTTGGTGATGATAAGCTTCACCGGATTGACTACGGCGGATACACGAGTGGCGCGGGTATTCAAGTCTTCGCGTACTGCGCTCTCCAGCAGGGCGAAGTCGTTTAAGGCATCGTATGTGGTGTAACCGATTTTGTCAACGAAGTTGCGGATAGACTCGGGAGAATAACCACGGCGGCGGAAACCGCAGAGGGTCGGCATACGGGGGTCGTCCCAACCGTTCACCAAGTGTTCCTTAACCAGAATCAGCAGGTTACGCTTGCTCATCAGTGTGTAGTTCAGGTTCAGTTTATTGAACTCGTACTGATGGGGGCGGTTGTCGTTCAGGTCTTTCCCTTCTTTTACCCAATCCACAAACAAGTCGTAAAGCGGACGGTGGGGGACAAATTCCAGTGTACACAAAGAGTGGGTCACACCTTCGAAAAAGTCACTCTGTCCGTGGGCGAAGTCATACATCGGGTATGCCTTCCATGTTTCGCCTGTACGGTGATGGGGTGTTTTCACCACACGGTAGATGATAGGGTCACGGAAGTGCATATTGGGGCTTGCCATATCTATCTTGGCACGCAGCACCATCTTTCCTTCCTCTATTTCTCCGGTGTTCATCTTTTGGAACAGTTCGAGTGTCTCCTCTATCGGGCGGTTGCGGTAAGGGCTTTCCACACCCGGCTGGGTGGGCGTGCCTTTCTGTGCGGCAATCACTTCGGAGCTCTGTTCGTCTATATAAGCTTTTCCTTCCTTGATGAGACGAATGGCGAAGTCCCACAATTGTTGGAAGTAGTCGGATGCATAATATTCATTTCCCCATTGGAATCCGAGCCACTGGATATCTTCCTTGATGGCTTCCACATATTCCATATCTTCTTTGGTCGGGTTGGTGTCGTCGAAACGCAGGTTACATACTCCACCATAGCGTGCGGCTATCCCAAAATCCAGGCAAATGGCCTTGGCATGACCGATGTGGAGATAACCGTTGGGTTCCGGCGGGAAACGAGTTTGGACCTTTCCTCCGTTTTTACCTTCCTTCAGGTCGTTCTCTACTGCCTGTTCGATGAAGTTCAGACTTCTCTTTTCTGTAGCTTCTGTAGCGTTCATTTCAGTCATAGTGATATTAATTTTACACTTTAGGGTGCAAAAATACGTATTCTTTTTGGGATATGCGTTATTTCACGGGAATATATCCTCCCTTTTTTATAATATTTTGCCCCTCGGGGGAAAGTATATACTCGATGAAAGGGCTGACTTTCGCTTTGTCGGACACATTATAATAATAGTAGAGCGGGCGCACTATGGGGTATTGTCTTTTGGTTCCGTTTTCCAGGGTGGGCAGTACATAGTGTTTTCCTCCGTCATACGAAACGGCTATCGGCTTGACACGGTCCGACAGATAGGCGAGGCCTACATATCCGATGGCTCCCTTGGTTTGGCTGACAGACTGGATGACGGCGCCGGTTGCCGGCATGGAGAGGCTGCCGCTCATGTAGTTCTTGTTCTTCAGGACGCTTTCTTTAAAGAATTCGTATGTTCCCGAAGAGGTCTCGCGAGAGTAGACAATGATTTTCATATCGGGGCCTCCCACTTGTTTCCAGTTCACAATCTTGCCGCGGAAGATGCCCTCCAGCTGCTGCCGTGTAAGGCGGCTGACGGGGTTATCCGGATGGACAATGACAGCAAGGGCATCGTAGGCGATAATCACTTCCTCCACTTCCTGTTTGGCCGCTTTCAGTTTCATTTTTTCGCTGAACTTGATGGGGCGTGAGGCCATGGCGATATCGGTGGTATAATCCATGAGGGCGGATATGCCTACTCCGGTTCCGCCGCCGGTGACGGTCACCCGCTGTTCGGGATAGGCATTCATAAATATTTCTGCAGTCTCTTGTGAGACGGGTAGTACGGTGTCGCTGCCTTTGATACGCTGTGCGGAAACATGGAAACAGGTCAGTAACGATAGTAAGAAAAACAATGTCTTGAATGGGCTCATAAGCTCTTATATTAATTTATTTGCAAAGAAAACGTTTTGAGATGTCATTTGTTTTACTTGTGTGTTACGATTCTGTTACGAGTGAAAAGTGACGGTACAGTGTCCGCCTTTTTTTTTGTTTGTAACATCTTTGTAACACAATTGTAGCAAATGCTTCAAGCTTCTTTCATACCGTCTTAATATAAAGGAGCTTTTTTTGCATTCGGTTATTAATAGAAGACTAAAACTGTATGAAACGAGTTTGGGAAAAGATTATCGAAGGAATATTGACTTGCAGCGGCTTTATCACAAGCATCGCTATAGTGCTGATTGTCGTTTTTCTGTTTACAGAGGCATTCGGACTCTTTGGAAACAAGGTGATAGAAGAAGGGTATGTGCTGGCTGTCAACAAGGAAAATCCGGTCAGGAAACTGAGTGCGGTGCAAATTAAAGATGTGTTTGACGAAGAGATAACCAATTGGAGCGAAGTCGGCGGTTTCGATACCGGTATCAAGGTGTTCCGACTGGAAGATATCACTTCCTACTTTTCGGAAGAAGAGTTGGGCGCGGAATACGACAAGGCGGAAGCATGTATCAGTAAGATAGTGGCAGACAATCCGGGCATCATTGCTTTTGTTCCGGCTAAATTTATAGAAAAGGACTTCCCGGGACATTTGCTGGAAGACGGACATATTTCATTTTCGGAAGTGTTTGCCGGAAAAGAATGGTTTCCGACGGCAACTCCGGCTCCGCAGTTCGGCTTTGTCCCTTTGGTTATGGGAACGCTTTGGGTGAGTTTCTTCGCTATTCTCCTTGCCCTGCCGTTCGGCCTGTCTGTAGCTGTATATATGTCGGAAGTGGCAAGCAGCCGTACACGCGGATTTCTGAAGCCGGTTATCGAATTGCTGAGTGGCATACCGTCGGTGGTATACGGTTTTTTCGGACTGATAGTCATTGTGCCCCTCATTCAGAAGGTGTTTGACCTGCCGGTGGGAGAAACCGGCCTGGCGGGAAGCGTCGTGCTGGCTATCATGGCTTTGCCCACTATTATCACGGTGAGCGAGGATGCCATGCGCAATTGTCCGCGTGCCATGCGCGAAGCGAGTCTGGCCTTGGGAGCCACACACTGGCAGACCATCTGTAAAGTGGTGATTCCGTTTTCCATTTCCGGCATCACATCGGGAGTGGTACTGGGCATCGGACGTGCCATTGGCGAGACGATGGCTGTGCTGATGGTGACCGGCAATGCGGCTGTGATACCGACTACGATTCTGGAACCGCTACGCACGATTCCGGCAACGATTGCCGCCGAACTGGGAGAAGCCCCTGCCGGCGGTGCGCATTATGAGGCCCTGTTCCTGTTGGGGGTGGTGCTGTTCCTGATTACCATGATTATCAATTTCAGTGTAGAATATATATCATCCAAAACCGGAGCAAGTTCCGGAAGGAAGTCATAATACGATAGGAATATGAAAGAAAGTATATTTAATGCCCGCCAAGGGGTGCGCAAGAGACGTTTGCAGTGGATGGCGTTCGGAGTGTTCAAACTGCTGAGTTACAGCATTGTGCTGATTCTGTTCAGTATCTTGGGCTTTATCATATATAAAGGTATAGGAGTCATCAACTGGAAATTCCTCACTTCGCCTCCCAGCGACGGAATGACGGGAGGAGGTATCTGGCCGGCTATTGTGGGTACTTTTTATCTGATGGCAGGCAGTGCTTTGTTTGCTTTTCCTGTGGGCGTGATGAGCGGTATTTATATGAACGAATATGCTCCGAAAGGCAAGTTAGTCCGTTTCATACGGGTGATGACAAACAACCTGAGCGGCATTCCGTCCATTGTCTTCGGCTTGTTCGGTATGGCACTGTTTGTGAAATATCTGGGCTTCGGCGACAGTATTCTGGCGGGTTCACTCACTTTGGGCTTGCTTTGTGTGCCGTTGGTCATTCGCACCACCGAGGAGGCTCTGAAAGCCATTCCGGACAGTTACCGCGAAGGCAGTCTGGCGTTGGGGGCTACCAAACTGCAAACCATCTGGCATGTGATTCTTCCGATGGGAATGCCCAATATCATCACGGGACTTATCCTTGCAATGGGAAGGGTATCGGGTGAAACCGCACCCATCCTGTTCACTTGTGCCGCTTACTTCCTGCCGCAGTTGCCGCATAGCATATTAGACCAGTGTATGGCCCTTCCTTATCACCTTTATGTCATATCGACCAGTGGAACCGACATGGAGTCGCAATTGCCCATTGCTTACGGAACCGCTTTGGTGCTTATTTTCATTATTCTGGTCATCAATTTACTGGCAAACGGACTTCGCAGGTATTTCTCAAATAAACTAAAAACGAATTAATCTATAATATATGAATAAGATAGATGCGCGACATGTGAATTTCTTCTATGGAGATTTTCAGGCATTGAAAGATATCAGTATGACGATTGAAGAGAAAGCGGTAGTGGCTTTTATCGGTCCGTCGGGATGTGGAAAATCTACCTTTCTCCGCCTCTTCAACCGTATGAACGATTTGATTCCCGGTGCACGCCTGGAGGGGGAGATACGGATAGACGGCATGGACATCTATGATAAATCCGTGCAAGTGGACGAACTCCGAAAGAATGTGGGGATGGTGTTTCAGCGTCCCAATCCTTTTCCGAAAAGTATTTTCGAAAACGTGGCCTATGGGCTGCGGGTGAATGGGGTGAAGGACAATGAGTTTATCCGTCACCGGGTGGAGGAAACATTAAAAGGGGCTGCCCTGTGGGATGAGGTGAAGAATAAGTTGAAAGAGTCGGCCTTTGCCCTTTCGGGCGGGCAGCAGCAGCGTTTGTGCATAGCGCGTGCCATGGCTGTATCGCCTTCTGTTCTGCTCATGGACGAACCTGCGTCGGCACTCGACCCCATTTCCACTGCCAAGGTGGAAGAACTGATTCATGAACTGAAGAAGGAATATACCATCGTTATTGTCACCCATAATATGCAGCAGGCGGCGCGTGTCAGTGATAAGACCGCTTTCTTCTACATGGGCTCGATGGTGGAATATGACGATACGAAGAAGATTTTTACAAACCCAAGCAAAGAGGCTACCCAGAACTACATTACGGGGCGCTTCGGATGATGGGGGTACCATCAGGAACAGAATATAAAAGAAAGATGATATTATGGTGAAATTTATAGAATCAGAACTAACCTCACTGAAAAAAGAGGTGAACGAGATGTGGACACTGGTGTATAACCAATTGGACAGGGCCGGAGAATCGGTACTGACATTCAACCGTGATTTGGCGCAACAAGTGATTGTCCGCGAAAAGCGGGTCAATGCTTTCGAACTGAAGATAGACAGTGATGTGGAAGATACCATTGCCCTTTATAATCCGGTGGCGATAGATTTGCGCTTTGTATTAGCCATGTTCAAGATAAACAACGACCTGGAACGATTGGGAGACTTTGCCGAGGGCATTGCCCGCTTTGTGGTGAGAAGCGATGAAACGGCCCTCGACGGAGAATTACTCCGCGAACTGCGGATAGAGGAGATGCAAAGACAAGTGCTCGGTATGCTCGAAATGACCAAGACAGCACTGAATGAAGAAAATTTGGATTTGGCGTTGACCGTCTTCAGTAAAGACAATTTGCTGGATCAGATTAATGCGGATGCTCCGGGTGTGCTGACTGCATATCTTGAAAAGCACCCCGATTGTTTTTTAACTTGTCTGGAACTGGGAACTGTGATTCGCAAACTCGAAAGGGCAGGAGACCATATAACGAATATTGCTGAAGAGATTGTTTTTTTTATAGACGCAAAAGTCTTAAAGCATAGCGGAAAAGTGGATGAACATTTCATGGGGAAAGAAAAAAAACAATAAAATGTGTTCATTCGCCAAATTTTTGTTATCTTTGTCAACATAACAGGGCAGATAAAGGGCTTTCAGTTCGTAAATAGCCAAAAAAGACAGAAAAGTCTAAAAACATGTTGTATGGCATAGTTTTTTATTTGGCTGGTTTAAAAAAAGGCTCGATATTTGCAACGTTATCCTGAAAACAATCTTTTTACCTTAAAAAAAACTAATACCTATTGAAAACTTAAAAAGGGGGCTTTGTGAAAAGACCCCTTTTTTATTACTCTCTGTCTGAGGGGAGTATTTGTTATATTTCACCTAAATATTGGTCAAAACGTAAGATTTCTGTTTTTATTAGCTTATATTAGCAACTTCTTTTTAAGTTAATGATTAAATTTGCACTCTCATATATATAAGATACCGGTAAAAAGAATGGAGAATAAATATATAAAGTCATTTTTATTGATTTGGGTGTTGATGATTGGTACGCTTACCGCATCTGCCCAAAAAATACAAGGCGTTGTAACTGACTCATTAACCAATGAACCAATCCCCTATGCTTCTGTGTATTATGATGGTAAAGGAGTGGGTGGAATAACGGACGCCGACGGGCGTTATAGTGTGGAAACACGCCAGGGATGGAACAAACTGACGTTCTCGTCGGTGGGGTATGTCAACAAGGTGGTGACCATCATTCCCGGAGTGACCAAGACGATGAATGTAAAGTTGCGTCCGGATGATATCGAGTTGCAGGAGGTAATCGTGAAGCCTAAACGCGAAAAGTATTCCCGTAAGAATAATCCAGCCGTGGAGATGATGAAGAAGGTCATTGCCCATAAGCGAAACAACAAGCTGGACGAGAATGATTACTATCAATACAATAAGTATCAGAAGATTACGATGGCTCTCAATGATGTTACTCCCGAAATGTTGGAAAAAGGGATGTATAAGAAGATGCCTTTTCTGAAAGACCAGATTGAACTGTGCGAGGAAACAAGCAAGTTTATTCTTCCCATCTCTGTGGACGAAACGGCCTCGCAGAAAATCTATCGTAAGCATCCGAAGAGTGAGAAGAATATCATTAAAGGTATGAGCTCATCGGGGGTGAACGAACTGTTTGCCACGGGGGATATGCTGAGCACGGTATTGAAAGACGTATTTACGGATGTGAACATATATGATGACGATATCCGCTTGTTGCAATATCCGTTTATCAGTCCTATTTCTTCCAGTGATGCCATTTCTTTCTATAAGTATTATATCATGGACACGACGTATGTGGACAAGGATCGTTGTTTCCATTTGACGTTTGTTCCCAATAACTCACAGGATTTCGGCTTTACCGGACACTTGTATGTATTGGCCGACTCTAGTTACACGGTGAAGAAGTGTACCATGAACTTGCCTAAGAAATCAGGTGTGAACTTTGTCGACAACATGGATATCATTCAGGAATTTGAGCAACTGCCGAATGGCGAATGGGTGCTGAAAACGGATGATATGATTGTGGAGCTGACACTGATGAAAATCATGCAGGGATTTCAAATCCGGAGAACGACGCGCTATTCGGACTATGCCTTTGATGAACTGCCGCAACAGTTGTTCAAGAGGAAGGGGTCCGAAATAAAGGAGGCGGATGCCATGATGCGGGGAGAGGACTTCTGGAACCAGTACCGGCAGGTGCCGCTGACAGAGACGGAAAGTTCGATGGACATGCTGGTCAAGCGCTTGGAGCAGATGCCCGGCTTTAAATATGTGATATTTGTATTGAAGGCGTTTATTGAGAACTTTGTGGAAACCGGAACGAAAGACCACCCGAGCAAGGTGGATATAGGCCCGGTGAATACCATGATTTCGAATAACTATATAGACGGTCTCCGCCTGCGTATGAGTGCGCAGACCACGGCAAACCTGAATCCGCATTTATTCTTTAAGGGCTATTATGCATACGGTTTCAAGGACCACCGCTCCAAGTATATGGCTGAAATGGAATATTCTTTCAATAAGAAGGAGTATCTGCCGCGCGAGTTCCCGAAAAACTCCATCACCCTGAGTTATCAGTATGATGTGATGTCGCCGACGGACAAGTTCCTGAAAACGGATAAGGACAATGTGTTTGTGTCATTCAAGACGTCTACGGTAGACCAGATGTCTTATGTGCGCAATATTGCATTGAAATATGAGAATGAAACCCAATACGGATTGAAGACTACCGTAGAGGTGAAGCACAGTAAGGATGAGCCTACCGGAGGATTGGCTTATATAACCAATGATGATAAGAAAACGCTGATACCTGAAATACAGACGATGGAGGCTTCGTTGGCTTTCCGTTATGCGCCGGGAGAGACTTACATCAATACCAAGCAACGTCGTTTGCCGGTGTCTTTTGATGCGCCGGTGTTCACACTGTCGCATACGACCGGTTTTAAGGGTGTCTTTGGAGGCGAGTATAATTATAATCTGACTGAGGTGGGTTTGTACAAGCGTTTCTGGTTCTCTTCATGGGGCAAGATAGATATGTTCCTGAAGGGAGGGGCACAGTGGAATAAGGTGCCGTTCCCATTGCTGATTATGCCGGCGGCCAACTTGTCATATATTCTTCAGCGTGAGACTTTCAATCTGGTCAATAACATGGAATTCTTGAATGACCGTTATGCTTCGTTTGATATCTCATGGGATTTGAATGGTAAGATATTCAATCGGATTCCGTTGCTGAAGAAGTTGAAATGGCGTGAGGCTATCGGTTTCAAGATGCTGTACGGTCATTTGACGGACAAGAATAATCCGTTGAAGAATCCGGGTGACAGCGAACTGTTCCTGTTCCCGACGCGCGACGGTCATCCCACCAGTTTTGTGATGAATCCCAAAACGCCTTATATGGAATGCTCGGTAGGTATTCATAATATCTTCAAGATATTACATATCGACTATGTACGCCGTCTCAACTATCTGGACAATCCGGGTGCCAATAAATGGGGTATCCGATTAATGGTGATGATGACCTTCTAATCAGACTGTTGTTCCGGTTATCCGGAAAACCATTTCTGTTATATTCTTGAAATGCCCCTGTCGTTTGAACAAAATGCAGGGGCACTTTTTTATGTCAGTGGGTCGGTTGAAGGCATTATTTTATTAACTTTGCAACATCAGTATAACTAGATACAACTATGGCACAACCGTTAGCAGAACGCCTGCGTCCGAAGACGCTGGATGATTATATAGGACAGAAGCACCTGGTAGGACAGGGGGCTATTCTGAGAAAGATGATTGATGCAGGGCGCATTTCCTCTTTCATACTTTGGGGCCCTCCGGGGGTGGGAAAGACCACATTGGCACAAATTATCGCCAATAAGTTGGAAACGCCTTTCTATACGTTGAGTGCCGTCACTTCGGGTGTGAAGGATGTGCGCGATGTGATAGAGAAGGCAAAAAGCAACCGCTTCTTCTCGCAGGCCAGTCCCATCTTGTTTATAGATGAAATTCACCGTTTCAGCAAATCACAGCAGGATTCGTTGCTGGGAGCAGTAGAGACCGGAGTGGTGACATTGATTGGAGCTACTACCGAGAATCCCTCTTTCGAAGTGATTCGTCCGTTACTGTCCCGCTGTCAATTATATGTGCTGAAGTCATTGGAGAAAGATGATTTGCTGGAGCTCCTGCATATTGCCATTACTAAGGACTCTATTCTGAAAGAGAAGAATATCGAGCTGAAGGAAACGGACGCGATGCTGCGCTTTTCGGGCGGAGATGCCCGTAAGCTTCTGAATATACTGGAGCTGGTGGTTGAGGCTGATACCGACAGCGAGGCGATAGTGATAACCGATGAAAAGGTGACAGAACGCTTGCAGCAGAATCCATTGGCTTATGATAAGGATGGTGAGATGCATTATGATATTATATCCGCTTTCATTAAGTCTATCCGGGGCAGTGACCCCGACGGTGCGCTTTACTGGCTGGCGAGGATGGTGGAAGGCGGGGAAGATCCGGCTTTCATTGCCCGAAGGTTGGTGATATCGGCGGCGGAAGATATCGGACTTGCCAATCCGAATGCATTGCTGCTGGCAAATACGGCTTTTGATGCAGTGATGAAGATAGGCTGGCCCGAAGGACGTATTCCCTTGGCAGAGGCGACCGTATATCTGGCTACCAGTCCGAAGAGCAATTCTGCTTATGAGGGAATCAACAGTGCATTGGAGTTGGTGCGCTCGACAGGAAACCTGCCTGTGCCGTTGCATTTGCGCAATGCTCCTACCAAGTTGATGAAACAATTGGGGTATGGAAAGGATTATAAATATGCGCATGCCTATCAGGGAAACTTCGTGAACCAGCAGTTTTTGCCTGATGAGATAAAAGACAGCCGGATTTGGCATCCGCAGAATAATGCTCAGGAAGTAAAGCTGAAAGAACGGATGCAAGGGCTCTGGGGAGATAAGTTTAAAGAATAATTATAATAAAAAGATATGAAAATAGTAGTTTTGGATGGTTATGGGTTAAATCCCGGCGATTTATCATGGAAGGGGATGGAAGCATTGGGTGAACTGACGGTTTACGACCGTACTGCTCCCGATGAGTTGATGGAACGCTCTGCCGGAGCGGAAGTGCTTATCACCAATAAGACGGTGATTACTGCAGAAAATATGGCGGCATTGCCTGCATTGAAATATATCGGTGTCTTGGCTACCGGATATAATATAGTGGATGTGGCGGCTGCCAGGGAACGTGGCATCATTGTGACAAATATACCTGCCTACAGTACCGCTTCTGTGGCGCAGATGGTATTTGCCCATCTTCTGAACATTACCCAGCGTGTGGGACATTATGCTCATGACAATCGTCGGGGGCGTTGGGCAGACAATCCCGATTTCTGCTATTGGGACACCGGACTGACGGAGTTGGACGGAAAGAAAATCGGTATTGTCGGATTGGGAAATACGGGAAAGGCGACAGCGCGCATCGCTTCCGCTTTTGGGATGAAGGTGTGTGCATACACTTCGAAAGCACAGTCTCAGTTGCCTGAAGGAATACAAAAAATGGAATTGGACGAGCTGTTTCGTGAGTGTGATGTGGTGAGCCTGCACTGTCCGCTGACCGCAGAAACCAAAGAATTGGTCAATGCGGCTCGTCTTGCAGTTATGAAGCCCACTGCCATACTGGTCAATACCGGTCGCGGTCCGCTGGTGAATGAAAGAGACTTGGCGGATGCGCTGAATAAGGGAGTGATTGCTGCTGCCGGTCTGGATGTGCTCTGCTCCGAACCGCCCGAACACGACAACCCGTTGCTGACGGCCAGAAACTGTTTTGTCACTCCTCACATCGCCTGGGCAACCAAAGAAGCCCGCATGCGCCTGATGGACATTGCGGTGGAGAACCTGAAAGGATATATGAATCATGAAATAGTAAACAACGTAGCGAAATGAAAGAAGATAGAGTGGCAAAAGCAGTGGCTTTGTTTAAAGAAGGATATAATTGTTCACAATCCGTTGTCGCCGCTTTTGCCGACGAGTACGGTTTTACGCGCGAACAGGCGTTGCGGATGGCCGCTTCATTCGGAGGCGGCATAGGACGTATGCGTGAAACATGTGGGGCCGCTTGCGGTATGTTTCTGCTTGCCGGACTCGAAACCGGCGCTACAGAAGGCAGTGACCGCGCGGGAAAGGCTGCCAATTATGCGCTAGTGCAGGAATTGGCGGAAGAGTTCAAACGCAGAAACGGTGCCTTGAGATGTTCCGATTTGTTGGGATTAAGTAAAAAAGAACCGGTTGTTTCTACTCCCGAAGCCCGCACGGAGCAGTATTATGCCAAGCGTCCGTGTGTAAAGATGGTAGAAGAAGCCGCTAAAATTTGGAGTGAATATCTCGAAAACCATAAAAAATAGCTGCGAAAATCGCTTTTTCTTATAGAAAACAAAACTTTTTTGAATCAAACGTGTTGAACAACATAATTTTGTGTATCTTTGCAACCGATAAGAAACACAAACATTCGCCAACATTAAAAGCGGATGCGGATTAACGTTTAACTAAAAGTAAATCGAAAATGTTGAAAGAAAAAGCTGGTGCTCTTGCCGGACAAATCTGGGAAGCACTGAACGGAACCGAAGGTTTAACACAAAAACAAATCAAAAAGGCTGCGAAATTGAAAGCAGATAAGGATTTTTATCTTGGTTTGGGTTGGTTGTTAAGAGAAGACAAAGTGGAAACTTCTGAAGTAGAAGGTGAAGTCTTTGTAAAATTGGTGTAAACAAGAAAAAGAAACTCATAAAAAAATGCGTTGGCACATCGTTTTTATATGTAGCCAACGCATTTTTTTGTATATTTGCGCGAAATTTAAACGACGAAGATGAAGAATATCCGTAACTTTTGTATTATTGCACATATCGACCATGGAAAATCAACCTTGGCCGACCGTCTGCTGGAGTTCACCAATACCATTCAAGTGACTGAAGGGCAGATGTTGGATGATATGGATTTGGAGAAAGAACGAGGCATTACCATTAAGAGTCATGCCATCCAGATGGAGTATACCTATAAGGGAGAAAAATATATTCTCAACCTGATTGACACTCCGGGGCACGTGGACTTCTCTTATGAGGTATCGCGTTCGATTGCTGCCTGCGAAGGGGCTTTGCTGGTAGTGGATGCTTCGCAGGGAGTACAGGCACAGACTATTTCCAACCTTTATATGGCATTGGAGCACGACCTCGAAATTATTCCCGTGATGAACAAGTGTGATATGGCAAGTGCAATGCCCGAAGAAGTGGAAGATGAGATAATCGACCTGCTGGGCTGCAAACGTGAAGATATCATTCGTGCATCAGGCAAGACCGGTATGGGAGTTGAAGATATTCTGGCCGCTGTAATCGAACGCGTACCGCATCCGGTGGGCGATGACGAAGCTCCGCTCCAAGCCTTGATTTTCGACTCTGTATTCAACTCGTTCCGTGGTATCATAGCCTATTTCAAGATAGAGAACGGAGTGATACGTAAGGGAGACAAAGTGAAGTTCTTCAATACGGGTAAGGAATATGATGCTGATGAAATCGGAGTTCTGAAAATGGATATGGTGCCTCGTAACGAGTTGCGCACCGGCGATGTGGGATATATCATTTCGGGTATCAAGACATCACGTGAAGTGAAGGTGGGAGATACCATTACCCATATTGCCCGTCCTTGCGAGAAGGCGATTGCCGGATTTGAGGAAGTGAAGCCGATGGTGTTTGCGGGAGTTTATCCGATTGAAGCGGAAGATTATGAAAATCTTCGTGCTTCGCTTGAGAAACTCCAGTTGAATGATGCTTCTTTGACGTTCCAGCCTGAGTCTTCATTGGCTTTGGGTTTTGGGTTCCGTTGCGGTTTCTTGGGATTGCTGCACATGGAGATTGTACAGGAGCGTTTGGACCGTGAGTTCGATATGAATGTGATTACTACTGTTCCGAATGTATCGTATATGATATATGACAAGCAGGGACATGCCAATGAGGTGCATAACCCCGGAGGTATGCCGGACCCGACTCTGATTGACCATATCGAGGAGCCTTATATTGATGCTACCGTGATAACTGCGACCGATTATATCGGCCCTATTATGACTTTGTGTCTGGGCAAGCGCGGAGAACTGGTGCGTCAGAATTATGTATCGGGCAACCGTGTGGAGATACATTACAGAATGCCGTTGGGAGAGATTGTGATTGATTTTTATGATAAGTTGAAGAGTATTTCCAAGGGGTATGCTTCATTTGACTATCATCAGTCCGGTTTCCGCCCTTCTAAACTGGTGAAACTGGATATCCTGTTGAACGGTGAGTCGGTGGATGCTCTTTCTACATTGACACATGTCGACAATGCTTACGACTTGGGTAAGCGGATGTGTGAGAAACTGAAGGAGCTGATTCCGCGCCAACAGTTTGATATTGCTATTCAGGCGGCTATCGGTGCAAAGATTATCTCGCGTGAGACGATAAAGGCTGTCCGTAAAGATGTAACGGCAAAATGTTACGGTGGTGACGTGAGCCGTAAACGTAAATTGCTTGAAAAGCAAAAGAAGGGTAAAAAGCGCATGAAGCAGATTGGTAATGTGGAAGTACCGCAGAAAGCGTTCCTTGCTGTATTGAAGCTGGATTAAAAAAAGTAAAATACCCGGAATGATTGTCGCTGTCAGCAGAACTTTCAAGGCAATCATTCCATTTATTATATAATCTTTAAATAAATATAAATGAGAAAAGTTCTGTCTTTTTCGGCCTTTCTGATGATGGGTCTTTTGGTGTCTCAAGTCTTGCCGGGTGCGGTAGGCGAGGGGTACACCACCATAAAGAGTGTGTCTGATGTGTTGCTCTACATCTGCTTGAGTTTTATCATGATTAATGTCGGTCGTGAGTTTGTCATGGACAAGACGAGATGGAAGAGTTATGCTGAGGATTATTTTATTGCAATGGCTACGGCAGCGATGCCTTGGATTTTGATAGCCGTTTATTATGTATTTGTTTTGTTACCGCCCGAATATTGGCATAGTTGGGAAGCATGGAAAGAGAATCTTCTGTTAAGCCGTTTTGCGGCTCCCACTTCTGCCGGTATCCTGTTTACCATGTTGGCGGCTCTCGGATTAAAATCAAGTTGGATTTATAAAAAGATTCAGGTATTGGCCATCTTTGATGACCTGGATACTATCTTGCTGATGATTCCGTTGCAAATAATGATGGTGGGACTGCGCTGGCAGTTGATTATCATTGTTTTAGTAGTGTTCATATTGCTTTCTATCGGTTGGAAACAGTTGGGGAAATACAATTGGAGGCAAGACTGGAAAGCCATTTTCTTTTACTCGGTCATGGTTTTCGCCGTTACACAGTTGGTGTATATGGTGAGCAAGCACTTTTATGGAGACGAAGGAAGTATCCATATTGAGGTGTTGTTGCCGGCTTTCGTTCTGGGTATGATTATGAAACATAAGGAGATAGATACTCCTTTGGAGCATAAAGTGTCTACCGGCGTCTCTTTCTTGTTCATGTTTCTGGTGGGTATGAGTATGCCTCTCTTTATCGGAGTGGATTTTTCGGAGGCGCATAGCGGTACTCATTCCATTACCGGCTCACAAGAGATGATGTCCTGGGGAATGATTATTTATCATGTGGTAATCGTGTCTTTGTTGTCGAATATCGGAAAACTGTTTCCGGTGCTGTTCTATAGAGACCGTAAGTTGAGCGAGCGCCTTGCTTTATCTATCGGTATGTTTACCCGTGGAGAAGTGGGAGCGGGAATCATCTTTATTGCATTGGGATATAATTTAGGCGGCCCTGCACTGGTAATTTCTGTGTTAACTCTTGTGCTAAATTTAATTTTAACTAGTATATTTGTACTGTGGGTGAAAAACCTTGCATTGCGAAGTTATAACGGCTGACATATACTTTGTAAGAAGAGTATTTTATACAAACAATAAAGCGTTCCTTTCTGTTATTGAATTCAAAGATAACAGGAAGGTTCGTGTTTTATAAGAATTTATCACGAATCTAATATTATAACAGAGAAAGACATGGAAAAACTCAAAATCGGAAACATGAATGTTTCGTTTCTAAGTGCTACTCGGTATCACATTAATGGGGGAATTCTATTGATGGTTATCGTACTTCTGGCGATGATTATAGCCAATTCGCCCTGGGGAGATGCTTATGCGGCCTTTTGGAATAAAGAGGTGCATCTTCAGATAGGGGAATTCAATTTATTCAGTCATAACGGGAGCCACATGACCTTGATGAATTTTATCAATGATGCCTTGATGACTATTTTCTTCTTTAGTGTGGGACTGGAGATTAAGCGTGAAACATTGGTGGGTGAGTTGTCCAGCTTTCGACAGGCTTTGCTGCCGATAGTGGCGGCTTGCGGAGGTATGATTGTTCCGGTTATTATCTATTATTATATGACATCGGGTACAGATGCCGAGAGCGGTCTGGCTATTCCGATGGCTACGGATATTGCTTTTTCTCTGGGGGTGCTGAGTTTATTCGGCAACCGGGTACCTATCAGTCTGAAGATATTTCTGACCGCTTTTGCCGTGGTAGATGATATTGGCGGCATTCTGGTAATAGCCTTGTTTTATTCCTCCCATCTGGATGTGAATTTCTTGTTGTATTCTTTTGGAGTGCTTTTTGTGCTTTGTGCCGGCAATCATTTGCATATACACAATCGTTGGTTCTATCTTCTGCTGGGGCTGGTGATGTGGTACCTGTTCTTACAAAGCGGCATTCATGCCACTATTGCAGGGGTGATAGTAGCGTTTACGATTCCGGCTACGCCACATTATAAGATAGGTAGGTACATCAACCGCATAAAGGAGAACATAGAGATATTTCCGAGCACGGACAAGGAAGGCATTATTCTGAGCAAGTTGCAAATAAATGTATTGAAGAGCATTGAGTCGGCTTCCGACAGGGTGATTTCTCCTTTGCAGTCATTGGAAGACAGTTTGCATGGATTAGTGAATTATGTGATTATTCCTTTGTTTGCCTTTGCCAATGCCGGTGTGGTGCTGACGGCCGGTCATGGGGGAATAGAAGTGGGAACCCCCACATGGGCGGTCATGGTGGGATTGGTAGTCGGTAAATTTATCGGCATTTACTCTTTTACATGGCTTATTGTCAGAAGTGGATTGGCTAGCATGGCTAGAGGCATGAACTGGGTGAACCTGTCGGGTATCTGCCTGTTGGGAGGTATCGGTTTTACTGTTTCCCTGTTTATCGCCAATTTATCATTCGAAACGTCTCCGATTCTTTTGAGTCAGGCAAAATTAGGTGTTTTGGGGGGTACAATCATAGCCGGTATGTTGGGCTATATCGTTTTGCATTTTACGCTGCCGAAAAAGACGTTGTCTTAACGTGGAGCGATATTTGGAATAACTTATTTACAGACAGGGCAGTACGATGGTAAAACGGCTGCCCTTGTCTACTTCGGAAGTAACCTCGATGCGTCCCTGCATCTTTTCAACAATCACTTTACAGATGGACAGGCCGAGCCCCACTCCTTGTGAGAACTCATTATGTTTATAGAACCGGTCGAATATGATTTGCTGTTCTTCTTTCGGAATACCGGCTCCGGTATCCTCTACAAAGATATGTACTTCATGGGTAGCCGGTTGATGGCGGTATCCTAAGGTGATAAATCCGTTCTTCGTGAATTTCCTGGCGTTGTTGAGGAAATTAGTGATGACCTGTGTCATACGCATATTGTCTATGCGTACAAGTACATCTTCTTCGGGAAACTCTTTGATAAATTCCAAGGGTGGCAAAATCATCAGTTGATGAGTGCTGTAAATGCTGTTGAGCAAGGAACGGACACTTTCTTCCCGGTAACTGAATGACATATTGCCGGATTCGATGCGTGATAATTCCAGTACATCATTAACCAGTTTCAACAATAAATCGGTATTGTCATTGATGATGGAGACAAATTCCTGTCTCTCTTCTTCCGAAAGGTCTTTTTCCGTAGTCAGCAGATTGGAGAACCCGGTGATGGCATTGAGAGGAGTGCGTATCTCGTGGCTCATATTATCTAGAAAAGATTGCTTTAACTCTGCCTGCTCTGCAATCTTGCGGGCCTGAATCAACTCTTCCTCCTTATCTTTTACCTCCTGAATATTTTGCAGTAAGCCGGTGATGAGGTGAGTCTTGTCATTGTGATAAATCTGTTTGTAGCGAAATTCCCACCATTGATATTCATCTGCAAACTTACAGCGGTATTGTGCTGTCCGTTTGGGATAGTCTGACAGGTGGGCTACCTGATGCAGGAATTTCCTCCGCTCGTCGGGATGAATGAAGTTGGTCATTTCTTCGATGCTCATTTGTGTAGAGTCATGATGAATCAGTTCGCAAAACTGTGAATCGAAAACAGCTTTCTCTCCATCGAACCGCCATGCATACGTGTTTCCGCTTTCCATGGCCAGACTCAGTAACTCATGCTCATATTTTAAGTTGCGCAAAGCATCTTGTTTTCGTTTTTTCTCCCGTCCATATATATAAATAAGGTAACTCACGAATATCAACAGGAGGATGCCGACAGCAATTCTGATGCTCAGGATAAGACTGGAATATTCTTTGCTGAAAGGTTTGTACATGATGATATACTCCTTGGGAATCCTTTCTTCTGCTATTTTAAACTTTTCCAAAGTTCCCCAATTGACAACATACTGTTTGGCACATTGCTGCAATTGCTGACCAGGTATCTTCTTGTCCAGTCTCTCTCTTATTCCTGCCGCCATATCTTTTATTTGAGTTTCGATAGGTGCAAAATAGCCTCCGAGCATATAATCATTTGCTCCGAACCCTTCGTTTATAGTCTCAAACCCGGGATTGTCGAACAAACTGCCGATGCGTAAAGTGGTGAAATCACGTTTGGTATATAGAAACAAGGAATAATCGAAGACTCCGCTAGCCATCCACAGCAACCGGCGTGCGGGGACGGAGTCGCTGACCAGTTTGGCAATCATAGTCGTATCGAGATAGGAAAGTTCTGTCGGCTTTTCCGAATCAAAAGGAGAGAACTTTTTATTCTCTAATGAATCCGGTGATATATGTAATGTCTGTTCGTTTACCCTGTCTCGTATGTTGATATTGTGCCCTCCGCATTGTTCTTCCAAGTCTTGCCATATAATTCGATCCAGAAAAGTACCTCCTTTAATGACATGGATACATACTTTTCCCATGATTCGTTCAATCATTTGGCAAGTCTTAAGGTAATCGGGCTTGTCAATGTATCCGGTTACATTGGGGTATTGTTGCAGCAGCTCCATATTGGGATAGTTCACTCCGCTGAAGACGACAGGTATTTCTCTGACTTTCGGATGATTGCACGCCATCAGTGAGTAAGTGGCTTGGTCGTCAAGGACTGCTATTAAATCGGCCCCCCATACACTTGAATCGTCAATGAATCTGGAGATGCGACGTTCTTCATCTATGCTGTTGTATTTTTCGCAGTTGAGATAATAACTTTTAATTTTACATTGCAATCCGTTTCTCTTTAATTCATCGGCAAAGAGTCTGTTAATTCGTTCGGCATTGCTGTAACCTTTCTGGTAAGAATGGATAAGCGCTATTTTATATTGAGATGAACGAGGGGAATAAGTACACCCGGGAAGGCATACCAATAGCAGCATCACAATAAATCCATAACCCAACACTTTCATATCATTAAAGAGTAATATTGAAGATAATTACTCCGCAAATATAGGAATGTTTTCTTGAATAGGAAGAATGGGAGGGAAAGAAATGTAGGCCGAAAGAGAAAAAGAGAGTGTGTCGAAACGCTCATAAACTAAAAATCACCCTCGCCACAGACAGTTGTAGCGAGGGTGATTTCGATAAAAGGGAAGTTTTGACATCTTCTTCCCAAAGTAGAAGCATGGAAGATAACTTATTTTGTTTCTCCGGTTGTCTTGGTGTCTGCAGGAGCAGCTTGTTCTTCCCAGTGGAAGGGCTCAAACTGTGTGTTCTTGTCTACCCATGACGGTTTACGGGATGCATAGATAATGAACGGAGCAGAAACAACAACGATACATCCTATAATCAGTACGGCAAACCATACGGTGTTACTGCCGATTGAAATCTGGCTGGGCGGAATGAAACTGAGCACGAATGCCAGTAAGGAACCGCAGAAACCGAGTCCGGCAATGAACCACATCAAACCGTTGCCTTTACTGCCGATGCGGAAAGGACGTGGAGCCTTTTTCATGTTATAGCGCAGATAAATGGCACCGCTAAACATCAACAGGTACATGATGAGGTACAATAATACGGTGAGCTGAGACAGAATCTGATAGAAGCTCTGTACGGAAGGCATGACTACGAATAACAAACTGAGTAATGTTACAGCCAAACCTTGGATTAACAAGATATTCTTCTGCACGCCGTTGTTATTGGTTTTCTGGAAGAACGGAGGTAAATAACCTGCTTTACCTACGGCAAAGATACCTTTGGACGGACCGGCTACCCAAGTCAGTACACCTGCCAACACACCGAATGCCAATGCAACGGCAATGATAGGAGACAACCAGGAAGCATGTACATACTTAAAGTAGTTGTCGAAGCCGACCAGCAAACTCTGAGTCAGGTTGATATCCTTTTCCGGGATAATGATACCCAATGCGAAAGTACCCAGTACGAAGATGACAACTGTGATGGCAGCACCGATAAATACAGCCTTCGGATAATTCTTGGCCGGGTTCTCCATATCTTTTACATGGATACCGCCCATTTCCATACCGGCATAGAAAAGGAAAATACTGGATGCAAGTACCAGATTGTCGAAATTACTGAAATCGGGGAAGAAGTTGCCGTCAAAGTTCATTTGGCTTTGTCCGCCCGATGCCAGATAAATAACCGCCAGTACCATTAATAGGCCTGCCGGAATGATGGTACCCACCATACCGCCCACTTTGGCCACTTTTCCTACCCAGCCCATTCCTTTCAGTGAAATGAAAGTGGCAAGCCAGTAAATGATAAGCACTACCGCCAATGAGTAATAGCGGTTGGAGGCCAGTGACATATCGTGGGCATCGTTTGTGCCGATAAAAGCCAAAGCCACCGCTCCGAAAGTTAACACCGTAGGATACCAGATTGTACTCTCCACCCATTGAAGGAATATAGCCAGGAAGCCCCACTTCTTTCCGTATGCCTCACCAACCCAGCGGAATACACCACCTTGTTTGTCCTGAAACATTGCTGCCAGCTCTGCCGCTACCAATGAAGTAGGTATCAGGAAGACGATGGCTGCAAAAAGATAATAAAATGCCGAACTCAGTCCATATTCGGCTTCTGCAGGTAGCCCGCGAAGGGAAACAACCGCAGTCACATTCATAATTGCGAGGGTAAACACCCCGAGCTTGACTGATTTGCTAATGTTTGCCATAAAGTTTAGGTTTAAAAAATATATTTGTTTTTGTTACGTGTCTATAACAACCTCCCTGAATTGATGTTTATCCGTTTAGGTTTATTAACCCCCGGTTTTGCCGAGTAAACAAAGCGCTATTCCGGGGTGTTTTAGGGGAAACAATAATAAATTGGTATAGTTTATGAAAACGGCATTTTCTTCTTTTATCTATTCCCGAAAAGGAATTTATGGGATTTTGCATGTCTTAATCCTCTGTCTGTCTCTTTTTTTAATTATAAGTATTTCGATAGATACTTTTCACAACATTCCTTTTCTTAATCAGGGGAGTTATCTCAGGATACAGTTTTGGATATGTATGTTTTTCCTTTTTGATTTTCTGCTTGAATTCTTTCTGGCACCCGATAAGTGGAGATACCTGAGCAGTCACTTTATCTTCTTGCTGGTTTCTATTCCATATCTGAATATCATTGATTATTATCACATCACTTTTTCTCCGGAGATAAGTTATTTCCTTCGTTTTATACCTCTCTTAAGAGGAGGGTATGCGTTGGCCATTGTGGTGGGGTGGCTCTCGGGGAGCAAAGCTTCGGGTTTGTTCACTTCCTATATCACTATGTTGATGGCAACAGTTTATTTTGCCAGTCTGATATTTTTTGTGCTGGAGCATAAGGTGAACCCGATGGTGACCGATTATTGGAGTGCATTGTGGTGGGCATTTATGGACGTGACCACAGTGGGTAGCAATATTTATGCCGTGACTCCGACCGGTAAGATACTTTCGGTGGTGCTGGCTGCGCTTGGAATGATGATGTTTCCTATCTTTACTGTGTATGTCACCAGCCTGGTGCAGCAGGCAAATAAGCGGAAACAAGAATATTATGAAAAGCAAACGGTGGATGGCGATACTCCTCAGCATAATGTTTCTGCAGATAAATAGCTTTTAGGACACTTAAAAATATTTATTTTCGCATTCCTGCTAAAAAGTTTTATCTTTGTAGCCAATAATAATTGCTAACTTAATTAATTAACAACATGAAGTTATTGGCTCTATGTGCCACAGGGCTTAGTTTAATGCTGAGTTTTACCTCGTGCACCAACAACAAACATTTGATAAGTGATGCTGCCGAACGGGATGCCGTTCAGCAAGACTTTGAAACCCGGCGTTCAAAGTTGTCGCACGGAGACCTGTTTCAGGTGTTCGAACAACCGATGAGTGATGAACAGCGGGAAGCTATGACCTTCCTATATGCCTATATGCCATTAGGAGACATTACGGACTATTCCGGTGAGTATTATCTGGAAAATATTGATTACTCATTGAAGGCTCGTGAGGAGATGCCGTGGGGAAAAACAATTCCGGAGCGTGAGTTCCGTCATTTTGTTCTGCCAGTCCGGGTGAATAATGAAAACTTGGACGATAGCCGTAAGGTGTTCTATGAAGAGTTAAAGAATCGGGTAAAGGGACTTTCATTACATGATGCCGTGCTGGAGGTAAACCACTGGTGTCATGAAAAAGTAGTCTACACGCCATCCGATGCACGTACCAGTTCTCCACTCGCTTCTGTAAAGACGGCCTACGGGCGTTGCGGTGAGGAATCGACTTTCACGGTAGCTGCACTCCGTTCGGTAGGTATTCCGGCCCGTCAGGTTTATACGCCCCGTTGGGCACATACAGATGATAATCATGCCTGGGTGGAAGCTTGGGTAGATGGAAAATGGCATTTCTTTGGTGCGTGTGAGCCCGAACCGGTTTTGGATTTAGGCTGGTTTAACGCACCGGCTTCACGTGGGATGTTGATGCATACAAAAGTGTTCGGTCGATATAATGGACCCGAAGAAGTAATGTATGAAACTCCCAATTATACAGAAATCAATGTAATTGATAATTATGCGCCGACAGCTAAAGCCGAGGTGACCGTAGTGGATGCCGAGGGCAATCCGGTGACTGACGCAAAGGTGGAATTCAAAGTATATAATTATGCTGAATTTTATACTGTAGCCCGTAAACAGACAGATGCTCAGGGAAAAACGTTCCTTACTGCCGGTAAAGGTGATATGCTGGTGTGGGCCTCTAAGGACGGTAAGTTTGGATATTCCAAACTCTCGTTTGGAAAAGATAATAATCTGACCGTGAAGCTGGATAAAACAGCAGGAGATAATTATAGGATGGAAGTGGATATTGTACCTCCTGCCGAAGGTGCCAATATGCCTGAGGTTACTCCCGAACAGCGTGCGGAAAATAATCGCCGGATGGCACAGGAAGATTCTATCCGCAATGCGTATGTCGCTACGTTTATGAGTGATGAATCGGCCCGTAACTTTGCGAAGGAATATAAGTTGGATGAAGAGGCCGTGGCTAAGATTTTGGTTGCGTCACGTGGTAATCATCTGGTAATCCGTGATTTCCTTGCCCGTTTGCGTTCCGACAAATCCAAAAAGGGTGGGATAGACCTTCTGCAGAGAATTTCATCTAAAGACTTGCGTGATGTCAGTCTTGAAGTGTTGGTAGACCACATGCAGTCCCGTCTTTGTGAAAATGCAGAGTATTTCCGTCGTTTTGTCCGCAATCCACGTGTAAGTAATGAAATGCTGACTCCGTATAAGTCTTTCTTCGGTAAGGTTATTTCAAAACAAGAAATGGAAGCGTTCCGTGCCGACCCGATGAAGCTGGCTACTTGGGTGGCCGACAGTATTCAGGTGGACAAAAACTGTAATTTGGGTGGTGCGCCGATTTCTCCTGCCGGAGTATGGCGTGCTCGTGTGGCTGATGCGCATAGCCGTGATATTTTCTTTGTATCGATGGCACGCAGTATGGGGATTCCGGCACGTATTGATGAGGTGACGGGTAAAGTACAACTAATTATAGGCGATGACAGACCGGTTGATGTAGACTTTGAGGCTGTTTCTCCGTCTGCCGCACAAACAGGCAAACTGATTGCAAAATATACACCCATCAAATCATTGGAAGATCCCAAATACTATTCTCATTTCACTATCTCAAAGGTGACTCCCGAAGGAACCTTGCAATTATTGAATTATGACGAAGGTGATATCGACATGGGAGGTGGTGCTACCTGGAGCAATTTGCTGAAAAACGGGACGGCACTTGATGAAGGTAATTATATGATGGTTACGGGAACTCGCCTGGCAAACGGTGGTGTGCTTTCTGATATCACTTTCTTTACCATCAAGCCGGGAGAAACAACGACTGTTGATTTGGTGATGCGCGAAAGCAAGGATGATGTTCAGGTAATCGGTAATTTCAATTCCGAGTCTCTTTATAAGCCGATTGATAGCAATGAGTTGAAATCCATCCTTTCTACCACCGGACGCGGTTATTATATCGTGGCAGTATTGGGAGCCGGTCAGGAACCCACCAACCATGCATTGCGTGATATTGCAGCATTGAGCAAAGATTTTGAGCAGTGGGGTAGAAGTATCGTATTGTTATTTCCCAATGAAGAACAGTTCAAAAAGTTCCGACCTGAAGAATTTCCGGGATTGCCTTCCACTATTACTTATGGTATAGATGCAGACGGTTCTATCCAGAAACAGATTGCTGAAGGTATGAAGCTGCCTAACAAGACTATTCTGCCTATGTTTATTATTGGCGATACCTTTAACCGTGTGGTATTTGTCTCACAAGGTTATACCATCGGTTTAGGTGAGCAACTGATGAAAGTAATCCATAAGCTTTAGAATCTTATAGGCTGGTATAAAAGAAGTGAGGCTGTTCCGAATATTCCGGACAGCCTCGTTTCTTTTAATGATTGATTCGAGTGACTCTCATCTGAATTTATTTATCATCTTCCAAGTCATCATCTTCATCATCCCAATCATCATCCTTTTTAGCTCTCTTTGATTTTTTGGATTCTTTGGCTTTCTTTTCCAAAGCCTTATCATTATCGTCCTTCAAGGTTAGTTCTATACAAGCGGCTTTAACGATATCCGGGTCGGTTACATCCTTTTTATATTCTTCGATTTTCACCGTGCCACCCATTGAAACTTTGGGGTTGCGGTATAACATATCGCTTTCGCAGGTGGTACGTCCTGAGAAATGGAACTCGCAAGCACCGGTTTCTTCGGCTATTTTACGAATGTTTTTAGGATTTATTCCACATCCCGGCATGATGATAATGCGTTCGCCGGCCAGTTCTACCAACTCTTTTAAAAGAGGAATACCCTTTTCGGCAGTGGCTTCCTGTCCTGAAGTAAGGATACGGTGGCAGCCGAGTTCAATAATTTGTTCTAATGCTTCTTGCGGATTACGGCACATATCAAAAGCGCGATGGAAAGTGACACTCATGTCGCCTACGGCATTCATCAATTTTTCCATGGCTTCCATATCTACTTTGCCATCGGCTGTCAGACAACCGAATACTACTCCGTCTGCTCCCAATTGGCGGGCTACTTTGATATCATGCAACATGATTTCTTGTTCCAATGGAGAATATAGGAAATCTCCGCCGCGAGGACGGATGATAATGTGCAATTTAGTTTGTTGTAAGAGTTGGCGTGCCATGCGTATTTCGCCAAATGACGGAGTGGTACCTCCTTCGGGAATACCTGCGCATAATTCCACACGATAAGCTCCGCCCTGCTGTGCTTTTATTGCACTTTCAACGGAATTGGCGCAGATTTCAATTTTTGATTTGTTGCTCATAAAGTTATTTAATAATTAATTCTATCACGTAATCAATCTCGTCGGGCACTTTCGGTAACTTTAACAATATACCGTCTTTGTCTTGTTTGAAGGAAAGAGAAGCCTTATCAGTGAATTGCATTGCTTTTTTAACTTTCGCCTTCAGAGGTATATAAAGCGTATTGTCCTGCAAATCCAATACGTGGATAAACAAACGGTCGCCTTTGCGGGTTGATACGCCCCATGAATGGGGAGCTACATCTCCGCCACGGGTTCCATAAATTGTTTCTCCATATTGGTTCATCCATTCGCCCACTTTTTTCAAGCGGTCTACAGCTGTGGCAGGAAGTTCTCCATTGGGTTGCGGGCCGATATTCATTAACAGGTTTGCATTCTTTCCGGCTGCTTTAACCAAATAGTGTATTAACGCTTTCGGTGACTTGTAATTTTGGTCTTCAATTTTATATCCCCACATCCCATTCATGGTTTCACAAGTTTCCAAAGGAAGTGAGCTGACACTCTGTCCTGAAAGTCCGGCTTTGTTTTCACCGGGCAGGTCACGTTCGAACATTTGGAAGTCTTCACCGGCATACGGAATGCGGTGGTGGTTGTTACCTACCAGACAGGCGGGCTGCAGCTTATGAATTAATGCGTATTGTTCTTCCAGTTGCCAATCGAAATCTTTGGGCTGATCCCAAATGCCGTCAAACCAGATAGCGCCAATCGGTCCATAATTGGTCAATAGTTCGGTCAACTGGTTGTTCATGAAGGTATAGTAGCTCTTCCAGTCCCCATGTCCTTTCGGACGTCCTGTTCCGCGGCCGGTGCCTCCTCCTTCGGGATAATCATCGCGGCGCCAGTCCAAGTGTGAATAATAGAAATGGAGCTTGATGCCTTGTTTGTGGCATTCGTCTGCCAATTCTTTCAGCACATCCCGTTTGAACGGAGTAGCGTCTACAATATTAAAATCCGATTCTTTGGTATCGAACATTGAGAAACTGTCGTGGTGGCGGCTGGTAATACAGATATATTTGGCACCTGATGCTTTGATGGCCGATACCCATTCGGCGGCATTGAAGCGTGAAGGATAAAATCCCGAAGCTAGTTTGGCATATTCATCGCGGTGGATGTTGTGGGTGGTCATATACCATTCACCTTGTGCGGTCATGCTGTAAATGCCCCAATGAAGGAATATTCCAAATTTGTTATCTTGGAATTCCTGACGTGCTTTTATATTCTCGGGAGTCGGTGTATAACTTTGCTCGGGAGTTTGTGCGAAGGCGGCATTGCTTGTAAATAGCAGTAGTGCAGCGCCTAGACTGATTTTCTGTATAAACTTGCTTTTCATAATATTGAATAATTATCTTTGCAAAGATAGATATAATGTCAGAATGCTAAAAATGTTTTGAGGAAAATATTTTAAAAGGAAAAGCCGGTCTTTTCCTGAACGGGTAGGGAGAAGACCGGCTTTTGATTAAGAATGGGGCAGGTTTAACTGATGCTGATGCGATGTCCGTTAAAGATATTCATACCTAGTTTATTCATGATATATTTAATGGCAAGTTGTGCTTTTACAGAGTTCCCCGCATCGTCCAAAGGAGGTGCGAAAGCCGCAATGCCCATTATTCCGGGCATCACTCCCAATACTCCGCCGCCTACTCCTGTCTTGGCAGGAATACCGGAAGTGTAAAGCCAGTCACCTGTGTGCTGGTAGAAGCCTACGGTGGCTATCAGAGAAGTGATTTTCGGAGCAAGCTCTTTATCGAATACTTGTTTTTGGGTGCCAGGGTTGAGGCCGTCATTGGCGATTGTAGCTGCGCAGACTGACAATTGTTCGGCTGTGATGCCCATGGAGCACTGACGGGTATAGAGGTCGAGTGACATATCAGGGTCATCATAGATACGGTTGTAGTTTTTCAATAACCAGGCAATAGAACGGTTATTGAAGTTAGTAGCCGATTCCGATTTATAAAGTTCGTCAATCAGTTGGGGAGCACTGCCACAGAGTTCTGTCATATTGTCGACAATGGCTTTCCATTTGGCATCACTGTTGCCAATGGGTTGCACCATACTGTCTGCACTGATGGCGCCTGCGTTTACCAATGGGGTAGAGGGATGGTCATTCTCCAGCAAGATAGCCATGATGGAGTTAAACGGCAGTCCGGTTGCATCTGCACCAATCATTTCGAGTACTTTCTGTGCACCATATTGACGAAGAATCAGTATGGCTGTCAATACCTTAGACACAGATTCAATGCCGAATTGGTATTGATAGTCACCCAGTTGAATCTTTTCTCCATTCATCAGGCAAATACTGATACCGAATAGTTTCGGATTGATATTAGCCAAATAAGGAATGTAATCGGCATTTTTACCTTCTGTATTGTCTTTATACAGATTGTAAGCCTCTTGTGCGACATCTTTTATCTGTTGGATAGTTATAGTTCTTTCCATAAATTAATTTGATTGAAGTAACCATCCACCATAAAGGCGGATAGTTACATTATTATTATCTACGCTTATTTTTTAGCGGCATTGCTATGTGCGTTGTGAGTGAACACAGTGCCCTTTACAGGAATGTTCTTGTCTTGGGCGATGCGGGTCTGAGTAGGATACTCCAGTTTCTCGAATTCGGTGATAGCATTCTTGATATCATTCAACAACATATCCGCCATATCACGGCTGAATCCCTGACGTACCACAACACGCATAACCACATAATTCTGAATGTTCTCCGGCAAAGTATAGGCAGGAACCATCCATCCGCTTTGCTGTAATTTAGCCTGCAAATCGTAAAGAGTCCATTTGGCGTTCTTTGCATATTCGGGTTTCATGTACCAGATGAACAAAGGATTCACTACATTGTCGCTGTAGTTTACGAATGGAGTCATCTTGGCTATTTCGCTGTGAATATACTTGGTGATTTCCATGGAATTGTATTGAATGGCTTTGTATCCTTCGAATCCCAGACGGATAAACTGATAGTACTGTCCCAAAATCTGTGCAGCGGGACGGCTGAAGTTCAAACCAACCTGTGTGATGTTTGCACCCAAATAATTGACGCTGAATGACATGGCATCAGGAAGGTATTTCTTGTCTTTCCATACTACCCATCCCAGACCCGGATAAACCAGTCCGAACTTGTGGCCGGAGGTACTGATAGAGAGAACCCATTTTAAACGGAAGTCCCACTTTGTTTCGGGGCTGAGGAACGGCAGGATGAAACCGCCGGTTGCAGCATCTACGTGGATAGGAATTTCATAACCGGTCTTGGCATTGTATGCGTCCAGCGCTTTGTCCAGTGCTTCCACGTCATCGTTCAGACCTGTCCATGTCACACCTTGGATAGGAACAATGCAGATGGTGTTCTCGTCACACATCTTTAATGCTTCTTCGGGGTCCAGGGTGGTCTTGTCCAGAGTAAGAGGTACTTGGCGCATTTCAATCTGCCAAAGTTGGGCGAATTTCTCCCATACCACCTGAAAACCGCTTGAGATGACGAAGTTAGGTTTGTCGGTCGGTTTGCCCTGGGCCTTACGTCTGTCTCTCCAGCGCAACCAAGCAGCTACGCCACCCAGCATGCAAGCTTCACTGGAACCGATGGCCAATGCTCCTGATTTCCATTTTGCCTGTTCGGGGGAATTCCACAGGTTGGCCATGATATTGATACATTTGGCATTCATTACAGCGATACGCGGGTACTCAGTCTCATCAATGTAATTGATGTTGATAGCTTCGTTCATCAATTTGGTGGCATAGTCATCCATATAGGTCGTAACGAAAGTAGCCAGATTAAGACGTGGCTGGGTCTGAGCAAATGTTTCGTCTTTTACCATTTGATAGGCAATCTGCGGGGTAGTAGGGTTCATCGGAATAGTGTCTACCGGTGAGGGTTGTAGCATTTCGTTTGAGCCAAACACAGATGTCTTTGCATCACCTTCTCTCAAATCACAATTACAATCTTTCATTTTACTTAAAGTTTAGGTTAGTAATATAATGAAGAACGTGGGAGTTTCCCGCGTTTTTCTCCCTCAACATAGGGGTTGGTGAAAAGTTCCTTGATTTTATGTTTTTTAATGTTGCATCGGGAAATACAAAAAAAACGATGGGAATCATCATTGGACTATGAACGAAAAAAAGATACCTTTGTTTATATATAAAATCATTGGATGCCTGTAATCGATATTTTAGGAGCATGTAATTTGATAAACTGCGTTTAGGAGATTACCTTTACATTGATAAAACGGCATTGGTTTATCAGATAGTGACTTCAGGGGCGTATTATTTTTTGAGCCGTTCCCGCCGTTTTGGAAAAAGCTTGTTGATTTTTACAACACCGACCTATTTGGTTGAGTTATTAAAACGGAGTGATTACTCGTGAACTTCGCGCAGGTGATTATGATTCTTTTTCCGCTGCTTGCAAAGCTTTCTTGCCGATATTCTTTATGAATGGAAAGTAGAGGGATAAACGATATGTTGTATTGAACCAAACGTCTTTTGCCTTGTTGTGTATCTCATACAATAAATTACTACAAGTATGAAAGTACAGACAGGGCAGGGGACTATTCCCCTCATTACATTAATAGGTATATTTTCTATCTCGGCATTAAATGCATTGCCGGGATTGGCAGTTTCTCCCATCTTGGGGGATTTGAACAAAATCTTTCCGTCGGCCACGGATTTGGAAATTCAGATGCTTTCCTCGTTACCTTCACTTCTTATTATCCCTTTTATTCTGCTATCGGGAAAGTTGACCGAGAAAGTGAATAATCTATTGTTGCTGCAAGTTGGCTTGACTATTTTCGGAGTGAGTGGCATACTTTATCTGCTTTCTAATAAGATGTGGCAGTTGATTGTCATCAGCGCAATGCTCGGTATAGGTTCGGGTTTGATTGTTCCGCTTTCTACAGGATTGATATCTCGTTATTTTGTGGGGAATTACCGTACCAAACAGTTTGGTTACAGTTCCGCTATCACCAATATTACGTTAGTACTTGCCACTACACTGACCGGTTATCTGGCAGAAGTGAACTGGCACCTGCCGTTTTTGGTTTATCTTTTTCCGTTTATATCCATCTTTCTTACTTATTATTTAAAGAAAGATTTGTCCGGCTATCATCCCAAAGACGACGCGCCTGCCGCTACCTCTAAAGAGATGGGGAAGCGAGGCATTGATGTAAAGGCATTGATTAAACTTATGGCATTTTACGGGCTGGCTACTTATTTGGTGATAATCATCAGTTTTAATCTTCCTTTTTTGATGGAAGAATATGGATTGTCCAGTGGGCGGGCAGGTATCCTGATTTCGTTATTTTTCCTTGCTATCATGGCGCCGGGCTTTGTATTAAATAAGATTGTGCAAGCATTAGGGCGGCGTATCTATATGATTTGCTTGTTGTTGATAGCTTGTGGTATGGGAATTATCTTGGTAAGCCGTTCCGAGATACTGATTGCTTTGGGGTGTATTTTGAACGGATTGGCCTATGGCATTATTCAACCGTTGATTTATGATAAGACTTCTGATGTGGCCGTACCCCATAAGGTGACATTAGCACTCGCTTTTGTAATGGCGATGAATTATGTGGCCATTCTTCTCTGTCCGTTTATTGTGAATATAGCTCAAAATCTGTTTCATTCCCATTCGCAGACCTTTGCTTTCTGGTTAAACCTGATGATTGCGTTAATGGCCATGTTTATTGTGATGAAACAGGAAAAGCTGGAATTCTGAGTGTTTATAGGGGAAGGCAGCCCCCCTTCCCTTTCTTTTAGTCTTAGGGAGGGAAATACTTCATGTTAGGCATGGGAAAGGTAGTGTAAACAGGCGGCACATCAAAGGATATTATCCTATCGGTATACAGAACTTTGGTTGCTTTGAACCAAAAGGCTGTTTTTACGGTTATATATCCATGTAAAAAAAAGCTCATTATGAACAAACAAGTTGAAGCAAACCTTAGCATGATAGTCTCCAAAGCACTGGGAGGCTTTAATATGAACGCGTTAAAATATCTTTTACCTTTGTGGATAGCTCCGGTTACAGGGGTTACATTCCGTCTGGTATTCGGAGCGGCAGCATTTTGGCTTATCGATATTTTCTGTAAACCTGAAGATTCTACTACCCGCCAGAAATGGCAACTCTTTTTGCTGGGAGCATTTGGAATGTACGGATATATGATTTTTTACCTTTTAGGTATCAGTATGACTACGCCGGTGTCCAGTTCCATATTTGTCAGTCTGGAACCCATTTGGGTGTTTGTTATCGCTGTCTTGTTTTATAAAGAGAAAGTAACATGGATGAAACTTGTTGGTATCGGTTTGGGACTGGGAGGAGCAATTCTTTGCATCGCTACACAGCCCAGTGACGATTTGGCATCCAATGCCATGGCCGGAAATTTGATATGCTTTGTCAGTTCGGTAGTTTATGCCATATATTTAGTTGTCAGCAATCGGTTTCTCAAGGGAGTGGGAGATATGACCTTGCTGAAATATACATTCCTGGGAGCGGCAGTAATGTCACTGATTGTCAACTCAATCTATGGATTTGAAGCACCTATAATGAGTATGTCGCTCTTTTCTACTCCGATGTTGGTATTGCTTTTTGTACTCATATTTCCGACAACCATCAGTTACCTGCTTCTTCCCATCGGACTGAAATACTTGAAAACGACATTAGTGGCTATTTATGGATATCTGATATTGATAGTGGCAACCGTTACTTCATTCCTGCTGGGGCAAGACCGTTTTTCATGGACGCAACTGGGAGCGATTGTTATGATTTGCATCAGTGTCTATCTGGTGGAAGTAGCAGAAAGTAAGAATAAGGTTTAAAAAGAAAAAAGGTATATCAAAAGAGTGTCTGGGGGCTTTTGATATACCTTTTTTGCTTGTTCTTTCAATATCTCCCGATAAAAAAACGATTTTTATAACGAAAATATCATTTTATCCTTCATAGATTGCAATTAAAGTATTACTTTTGCCACAGTTTTGTAATGTAGAGTTTGCAAAAATGACCGATATAATCAAACATCGTGGTATTGTGGAAAGCATAAACGGTTCTCATATTCGAGTGAGAATCGTTCAAACTTCTGCCTGTTCTGCTTGCAGCGTAAAAGGACACTGCAACGCATCCGAGAGCAAAGAAAAACTGGTTGATGTTTTCGACACGAAAGCTTCTTCTTACCGAGTGGGTGAGGAGGTGATGCTTTATGGAACGACTTCTATGGGGATGCAGGCCGTATTTTTGGCTTTTGGCGTCCCTTTCTTGATATTGTTGGCTGCTTTATTCATCACGATGCATCTCACCGGGGGAGATGAACTGAAGTCGGCCATTATTTCTTTATTGGCTTTAGCTCCATATTACCTTATTATATATATGTATAGAGGGAAGTTGAGCAAGAAGTTCTCTTTTACGCTTGAACCTATAAAAAATAATTAATAAATAACTAACTAAAACTTATGGATTTAATTCTGGTTGCAGTAATTTCGTTGGGAGCGATTGGCTTGATTGCCGCGGTTATCTTGTATGCCGCTTCTAAGAAGTTTGCTGTGTATGAAGATCCGCGGATTGCCCAAGTTAGCGAAGTGCTTCCTCAGGCAAATTGCGGTGGATGTGGTTATCCCGGTTGCTCTGGTTTTGCAGGTGCCTGTGTGAAGGCGGCAGATGCCGGTTCGCTGGAGGGTAAATTATGTCCGGTCGGCGGTGCTCCTGTTATGGAGAAAGTTGCTGCCATTTTAGGATTGGAAGCCGTTGCTGCCGAACCGAAAGTTGCGGTGGTAAGATGTAACGGTAGTTGTGAAAATCGTCCTCGTACTGCTCTGTATGACGGAGCCAAGTCATGTGCCATTGCTCATGCCACTTCGGGTGGTGAGACCGGTTGTACATTCGGCTGTCTGGGTTGTGGTGATTGTGTGGAAGTATGTCAGTTTGACGCTATTCACATGAACCCCGAAACCGGCCTTCCGGAAGTGGACGAAGAAAAATGTACGGCTTGTGGAGCTTGTAGCAAGGCTTGTCCGCGCAAGATTATCGAAATCCGTCCGAAGGGTAAGAATAATCGCCGCGTAGTGGTGATGTGTGTGAACAAAGACAAAGGTGCTGTGGCTAACAAAGCTTGTAAGGCAAGTTGTATCGGTTGCGGCAAGTGCGTGAAAGTTTGTCCGTTCGAGGCGATTACGTTGGAAAACAATCTGGCATACATTGACCCGGCTAAGTGTAAGTCTTGCCGCAAGTGTGAATCAGAATGTCCGAAGGGTGCTATCCAAGCCATCAATTTCCCGCCGCGTAAGCCGAAGGTGGAAGTCCCGGCCGGTGAAGCAGCTGCTAAACCCGCTGCTGCAAAGGTGGAAGCTCCGAAAGCACCTGAAGCTCCTAAGGCGGAAGCATAATCAAATTCAAAGTAAGTAAAAATTAAAAAGATATAACAGTGAAGACATTTAGAATTGGTGGAGTACATCCAGCAGAAAATAAATTGTCGGCAGGCAAAGCTATCGAAACCCTTGCACTTCCTAAGCAAGCGGTATTCCCTTTGTCGCAGCATATCGGTGCTCCTGCTACTGCCATCGTGAAAAAAGGCGATGTAGTGAAGGTAGGTACGAAGATTGCTGAGGCGGGAGGCTTTGTTTCTGCAGCCATCTTCTCGTCTGTATCCGGTAAAGTGAACAAGGTGGACGCCGTAATCGATGCAAGCGGTTATCGCAAGCCGGCCATTTTTATCGATGTGGAGGGTGACGAGTGGGAAGAATCAATCGACCGCAGTTCAACATTAGTAAAAGAGTGTGCGTTAACGCCCGAAGAAATTGTTGCTAAAGTAAAAAATGCAGGTGTAGTAGGTATGGGAGGTGCTTGTTTCCCCACCCATGTGAAGCTTTCTCCTCCTCCGGGCTGCAAGGCCGAATGTGTAATTATCAATGCCGTAGAGTGTGAACCTTATCTCACAGCCGATCATCGTCTGATGTTGGAAAAGGCTGATGAAGTATTAGTTGGTGTAAGCATCTTGATGAAAGCTGCGAAAGTGACTAAAGGATACATCGGTATTGAAAATAATAAACCGGATGCTATTAAGTTGATGACTGAAAAGGCTGCTCAATATCCCGGCATCGAAGTGGTTCCTTTGCAAGTGAAATATCCGCAAGGTGGTGAGAAGCAGTTGATAGATGCTGTAATCAGCCGTCAGGTTCCTGCTCCTCCCGCTATTCCTATCAATGTAGGTGCGGTGGTTCAGAATGTAGGTACTGCATTTGCCGTTTATGAAGCTGTTCAGAAAAACAAACCTTTGTTTGAACGTATCGTAACTGTTACCGGTAAGTCTGTCAAGAATCCGTCCAACTTCCTCACCCGTATGGGGACTCCGATGAGCCAGCTGATTGATGCGGCAGGCGGTTTGCCCGAAGATACCGGAAAGGTGATTGGTGGTGGCCCGATGATGGGTAAGGCACTGGTAAATACCGAAGTTCCTATCTGTAAAGGTAGTTCGGGTGTGCTGATTATGAACGATAAGGAGGCTGCCCGTGCAGAAGCCCAGCCGTGTATCCGCTGTGCCAAGTGTGTCAGTGTGTGTCCCATGGGACTGGAACCCTTCTTATTGGCGACACTTTCGGCTCACAAGGATTGGGAGAGAGTAGAAAAAGAAGATGTAATGTCGTGCATCGAGTGCGGTTCGTGTCAGTTCACATGTCCGTCTCATCGTTATTTGCTGGACTATATCCGTTTGGGTAAGGGCACAGTAGGCGGTATTATCCGTGCACGTAATGCTAAAAAATAATTCGACAAAATAGTATGGCTAATAAATTAATAGTATCATTATCGCCCCACGTCCATAGCGGTGACAGCGTACAGAAGAATATGTATGGTGTGCTCATCGCTCTGATACCTGCGTTGCTGGTGTCATTCTATATGTTCGGACTGGGCGCCGTGGTGGTAACCCTGACCTCGGTTGCTGCCTGTGTATTCTTCGAATGGGCGATTACCAAGTTTATTTTGAAGAGAGAACGCTCTACCATCTGTGATGGTTCGGCTATCATAACCGGCGTGTTGCTGGCATTCAATCTGCCTTCCAACTTGCCTCTTTGGATTATTATTATCGGTGCATTGGTGGCTATCGGTGTGGGTAAGATGACTTTCGGCGGATTGGGATGCAATCCTTTCAATCCTGCGTTGGTAGGTCGTATCTTCCTGCTGATTTCTTTCCCCGTGCAGATGACTTCATGGCCTAATGTTCAGCAATGGGCCAGTTATACAGATGCCGAAACCGGTGCTACTCCGTTGGCATTGATGAAGATGGCTGTAAAAGGTGATGTGAATGCGTTGGGACAGTTGCCCGATACATTAAGCCTGTTCCTGGGTAATAATCCGGGTTCATTGGGTGAGGTGAGTGCTTTGGCTTTGTTGCTCGGCTTGGGTTATATGTTGTGGAAGAAGATTATTTCCTGGCATATTCCTGTTTCTATTCTGGTGACTGTATTTGTATGTGCGGGACTGATGCATCTGGTTGATCCGGTTGCTTATGCATCTCCATTGGTTCACCTGTTTACAGGTGGTTTGATGTTGGGTGCTATTTTTATGGCAACTGACTATGTTACTTCGCCTATGACTCATAAAGGTATGATTATTTACGGTGTGGCTATTGGTTTCCTGACCGTGGTTATCCGTTTGTTCGGTGCGTATCCCGAAGGTATGTCTTTCGCTATATTCATCATGAACGCATTCACTCCGTTGATCAATACTTATTGTAAACCTAAAAGATTCGGGGAGGTAGTGAAGAAATGAAAAAGCTAGAATCATCTTTGAAGAACATGGTTATCGTGCTGACAGGCGTAACCGTGGTGGCCGGAGCATTATTAGGCTATGTAAATGAGTTGACGAAAGAACCTATTGCACAGGCTAATGCCAAGGCTTTGAGTGATGCCATCGCTATCGTTGTTCCTTCGGAATTCGATAATAATCCTGCTGAAGCTCCTGAAACAATCGAACTGGAAGGTGCTACCTATAAGATATATAAAGCAACCAAAGGCGGGGAATTTATCGGTGCGGCTGTAGAATCTTCAGCAAATGGCTTTGGCGGCGCGCTGAATGTATTGGTAGGCTTCGATAAGGAGGGTAATATTATTGATTACTCTTTGTTGAGCCATGCCGAGACTCCGGGATTAGGATCAAAAGCAGCCGACTGGTTTAAGAAAGGCGGCAAAGGCGATATTACCGGAATGAATCCGGGCGCAAAAGCATTGACAGTAAGTAAGGATGGCGGGCAGATAGATGCCATCACCGCTTCTACTATCACTTCTCGTGCTTTCTTGAAAGCTGTGAATAATGCTTATGCAGCATATAGCGGTCAGAATGTAGACGGAGCTAGTGGCGCAACTCAGCAGGTGTCTGAGGCTGTTGCCGAAAGTGCTGCCGCTTGTGATGCTCAATGCAAGGGAGACGGAGCCTGTAAACAGGCTTGTGATTCCACTGCATGTAAAGCGGCTTGCGGTGATAAATGTGATTCTGCCAAGTGTGACAAGGCAAATTGCAAGAAAGCTAACTGTGACAAAGAGACTTGCAAGAATGCGAACTGTGACAAAGCTAACTGCAAGAAAGCTAACTGTGACAAGGCAGACTGTAAAAAAGCAGAATGCCCCAAGCAAGATTGTAAAAACAAAAAATAAGGAAGGAGCAGACTATGAATAATTTTAAAGTATTGATGAACGGGATTGTAAAAGAGAATCCTACGTTTGTACTCCTTTTGGGTATGTGTCCTACATTGGGAACCACTTCCTCGGCCATTAACGGTATGGGTATGGGACTGGCAACCATGTTTGTGTTGATTTGTTCGAATGTGGTAATCTCATCTATCAAGAATCTGATTCCTGATATGGTGCGTATTCCTGCGTTCATTGTGGTTATTGCATCATTCGTGACTTTGTTGCAGATGATTATGCAAGCATACGTGCCGGCGCTTTATGCTACATTGGGCTTGTTTATTCCGCTGATTGTAGTAAACTGTATCTTGCTGGGACGTGCCGAAGCCTTTGCTGCAAAGAATGGTCCTGTACCTTCATTCTTCGACGGACTGGGTATGGGACTCGGATTTACTCTTGCATTGACTATCCTCGGTGGCGTACGTGAGTTCCTTGGCACAGGTAAGCTGTTTGATATCGCTATTATGCCTGAGCAATACGGAATGTTGATTTTCGTTCTCGCACCGGGAGCCTTCATTGCATTAGGTTACCTTATTGCGATTGTGAATAAACTGAAGAAAGCATAACCCGTAAAAAGTAAGAATATGGAATATATATTGATATTTATCACCGCTATATTTGTGAACAACATTGTGTTGTCACAATTCTTGGGTATCTGCCCGTTCCTCGGTGTATCCAAAAAAGTTGAGACAGCTACGGGTATGGGTGCAGCCGTTGCATTCGTGCTTACCATTGCTACTATTGTCACCTACCTTATCCAAAAGTTCGTGCTCGATGCTTTCGGGCTGGAATATTTGCAGACCATTGCCTTTATCCTTGTCATTGCGGCATTGGTACAGATGGTGGAAATCATTTTGAAGAAAGTTTCTCCCGCCCTTTATCAGGCATTGGGAGTATTCCTTCCGCTGATTACCACGAACTGCTGTATTCTGGGTGTGGCTATCCTGGTCATCCAGAAAGACTTTGATTTGTTGACCGGTGTGGTTTACGCCTTCTCGACAGCTCTTGGTTTTGCTTTGGCTATGGTGCTGTTTGCCGGTATCCGCGAACAGTTGAGTCTGGTGAATATTCCGAAAGGAATGCAGGGAATGGCTATCGCGCTGGTTACTGCCGGTCTGTTGGCCATGGCGTTCATGGGATTCTCTGGTGTAGACAAAGGTTTGGGAGTGTTGTTTGGTATAGAATAATCTAATTCATCGTCCAAATAGACCGATTCAGAAGTCCGGAGCACTGCTTCGGACTTTTTTGTACAAAGAATTTCGTCTTTCGTACTGTTTAATTCAATTATTATGCTTATTTTTGCAATAGAATTAATAGAGAGACCAAATGGCTATGACATTGATTGTACTTGCGGCCACTATGGGGAATAAGTATGGCGGATTAAAACAGCTGGAGGGAATTGGACCCAATGGCGAGACGATATTAGATTTTTCCGTATATGATGCCGTAAGAGTGGGATTTGATAAAATAGTATTTGTCATAAGCAGACATTTTGAACAAGAGTTCAAGAAACTGGTTTCAGGCAAATACGAGCACGTGGTGGATGTGGAATATGTTTATCAGGATGTAGAAACCATTCCCGAAGAGAAACGTAATCCGAAGCGAACAGCACTCTATGGTTCGGTAAGAGCTGTATTGATGGGCGAAAAGTTAATAGATGCCCCGTTTGGAGTGATTAATGCGGTTAATTTCTATCAGCGTGAGAGTTTTGAATTATTGTATAATAATTTAGTGGCATTGAAAGATGCCGGTTACCATAGTTTCAATGTTTGCTATAGATTGAAAAACGTTTTAGCGGAGAGTGGGGGAGTAACCCGGGGAATTTGTGAAGTGGATGAAAACGGATATTTGATTTCTGTGACAGACCGTACAGGAGTAGAACGTATCAGTGGTAATCCTATGTATCCTAACGAGGTGCATAAATGGGTGGCGCTGGATGATAATAGCTTGGTTTCGATGAATATGTGGGGTTTTAGACCGGATATATTTAATGAGATGCAAGCTGCATTCGATAAGTTTATTGATGAAAACGGAATGGATTTGAAAGCTCATTATTCCATACCTGCTTTTATGAATGAACGGATAAGAGAAGGAGTCAGAGTGAAAGTGATTGAAACGCCTGCCCGATGGATGGGGTTGGTTTCGCACGATGATAAGATTCAGGTGGTTCTTCGTATCAATGACATGATTCGTAAGGGCATCTATCCTTCCAAGTTGTTTTGAACCTATTAAAAAAACGACAGAATAATAAGTCTTATGAAAAAGAGAATTTTAGTAACAGGAGGAACCGGATATATTGGTTCTCATACCGTAGTTGAACTGCAACAAAGCGGTTACGACGTAGTGATTGTAGATAATCTCTCAAACTCTAACGCCGATGTAGTTGACAATATTGAAAAAGTAACAGGTATCCGTCCGGCATTTGAGAAGTTGGACTGTCTGGATTATGAAGGTATGGACAAACTGTTTACTAAATATGCCGGTATCGAAGGTATCATTCACTTTGCAGCCAGCAAGGCAGTCGGTGAATCTTGCCAAAAACCGTTGTTGTACTACCGTAACAACTTGGTTTCATTGATTAACTTATTGGAGTTGATGCCTAAGCATAATGTAAAAGGTATTATCTTCTCTTCATCATGTACAGTATATGGTCAGCCTGATGTGTTGCCTGTAACCGAAGCTGCTCCTATCAAGAAAGCGGAATCACCATACGGTAATACAAAACAAATCAATGAAGAAATTATCCGCGATACGGTAGCATCAGGTTCTCCTGTTCACGCTATCATGTTGCGTTATTTCAACCCGATTGGCGCACATCCGTCTGCATTGATTGGTGAGTTGCCTAATGGTGTACCTCAAAACTTGTTGCCGTATGTCACTCAGACTGCAATGGGCATCCGGGAACAATTGAGTGTATTTGGCGATGATTATGACACTCCTGACGGTTCTTGCATCCGTGACTACATCTATGTAGTGGATTTGGCTAAGGCTCACGTAATTGCTATGGATCGTATCCTGAATGACAAACAGAAAGAAAGTGTGGAAGTATTCAATATCGGTACAGGCCGTGGTTTGTCTGTATTGGAATTGCTGAATAAATTTGAAGCTGCTACAGGCGTGAAGGTGAACTATAAGATTGTAGGCCGTCGTCAGGGAGATATCGTTAAGGTATGGGCTGATCCGACTTTCGCTAACGAAGAGTTGGGATGGCAGGCAAAGGCTACTATCGAAGAAACACTGAAATCTGCATGGAATTGGCAGGTTAAGTTAAGAGAAAGAGGAATTCAATAAAGAATTAAGATATTTTTAGAAAGACCGATGAACAAAGGACGCTAGTGTGGCGTTTTTATAGTGCAAATAACCTGAAACCCCTCTTGGATATGTGAATACCTGACCGGCGGTAAGTTATGTTACTCAAACATAGAGCAGGCTAAAAAATTGCATAGTAGTTTTGTCGTGTTTTATTTTGTGTTTGTGTTGTGGCTGTTCCTCGACGTGAGTCGGGGGACAGTTTTTTTTATGTTTGGTAGTTCTATATTTGACTCCATAAAAATCAGGCGTCCATTCTCCGTTCTTTGTGTTGTTTCAAAGAATGCCTTCACGAAAGAATGATGCAAAACGTGCGAGGTTACACATACGCAGGTGTCGGACTACACATACGATGCCATAAGTTGTATAGCCTTATGAAACTTTTAGAGTCTCTTTATGTTAACCAAGTTCTCAAACTGAATAAAAAAACTCTTCAAACAGCCGGTTCATGCTGTTTAAAGAGTTTCTCGGATAAATGGGAAGAACGGTCTATTGCTCTTATTCCAATTCACGCTGTCTGCAGAAGCATTGACAGAACTTGTTTTCTACATTCTTTATAGGTTCTTTGAATATACCATATACGCATGAACCAGAGCCACTCATAGAAGCGTATATGGCTCCCAAATCATATAATTCATCTTTAATGGCAGCTATCTCGGGGAATTTTAAGAATACACTGTCTTCAAAATCATTTCTCATGTTGTCTTTCCATGTCTCTATCGGCTGCTTGATTACTTCTTTTAAGGAAACAGCAGGACGCTGTGGCTTTATGGCAGCGAAAGCATCGCGGGTAGAAACAAAAATATCCGGCTTAACCAATACGATGTGATATCCTTTCAAAGACAAATCAACCGGTTCGAAGATATTGCCGATACCCGTTGCAAATACCGGTTTGTTTTGAATGAAAAATGCACAGTCGGCACCGAGGCGTGCTGCGTATTCTTCCATTTTCTCACGACTGATGTTCAGGGCAAACTTTTCATTTAATAGTTTAATCATGTGTGCCGCATCTGACGAGCCGCCACCCAATCCTGCTCCTGCAGGAATATGCTTGTACATGTGAATTTCGATGGCATCCATTTGTGGAAAATCCTGTTTCAGCAACTTATAAGCCTTGACTACCAGATTATCTTCCGGTTCGCCGTCTAAGGTTGTACCGCTTACATGAAGATTGTACTCTTTATCACTGCTTGTAGAACGTGTGACTTCCAGCGCATCTTGAAGGTTGATAGGATAAAAAATTGTTTCTAGGTTGTGGTAACCATCCGGGCGTTTTTCTATAATATTCAGACCCAGATTGATTTTGGCATTCGGAAATGTTATCATATTCTTTTATTTAGATTAATTTCTAGTGTGTCTTTATTATGGCTTCTGAGCACGTGACACGGCTCAAATATAAGGTAAACTTTTCATTTAACCATATAAAAAACCATTTTGTGTATGGATTGTTCATATTTTATAGAAAAAAGCCTTCGTATTTCTTTTGTTATTTTTGCTCCCGGCTGGATGTTCAACTCGTCAAAAAGTTCTATCTTTGCCCTACTTTAAACGAATGGAAATGGCAGAAGTAAGAAAAACGACACGTACTCCTAAAACTGTAAAGGCAAAACCCGTTGATGAATATGGGCATTTGCAGCCACAGGCGCCCGAATTGGAAGAGGCAGTATTAGGAGCGTTAATGATAGAAAAAGACGCATATTCACTGGTGAGTGAGATTCTTCGCCCCGAATCTTTTTACGAACATCGTCATCAGTTGATATATCAGGCTATCACAGCTTTGGCATTACGCCAACAGCCGGTGGATATTCTGACCGTTGCCGAACAGTTGCGTAGCACCGGTGATTTGGATGAGGTGGGAGGCCCTTTTTATATCACTCAGTTGAGTGGTAAGGTAGCATCGTCCGCCCATATTGAATATCATGCACGAATTATAGCCCAAAAGTTTTTGGCGCGCGAACTGATTTCTTTTACCAGTAATATTCAGACAAAAGCCTTCGATGAGACACAGGATGTGGATGACTTGATGCAAGAGGCTGAAGGGAAGCTGTTCGAAATCTCGCAGCAGAATATGAAGAAGGATTATACGCAAATCAATCCGGTTATTCAGGAGGCGTATGAGATGCTTCAGAAAGCGGCGGCGCGTACAGATGGTTTGAGTGGTTTGGAAAGTGGTTTCCATGCGTTGGACAAAATGACTTCGGGCTGGCAGAACTCCGACCTTGTTATTATTGCTGCTCGTCCGGCCATGGGTAAAACTGCGTTTGTGCTTTCAATGGCTAAGAATATGGCAGTCAATGCAAAGATTCCGGTAGCTTTGTTTTCGCTTGAAATGGCGAATGTACAGTTGGTAAATCGTTTGATTGTCAATGTGTGTGAGATACCGGGTGAGAAAATTAAGAGTGGGCAGTTGGCTCCATACGAATGGGGCCAGTTAGACTATAAGATTAAGGAGTTGTATGACGCTCCTTTGTTTGTCGACGATACTCCTTCTCTTTCGGTTTTCGAATTGAGAACAAAGGCAAGGCGTTTGGTACGTGAACATGGAGTGAAAATAATTATCATTGACTACTTGCAGTTGATGAATGCGAGTGGTATGTCGTTTGGCAGCCGTCAGGAAGAGGTTAGTACCATTTCGCGTTCATTAAAAGGATTGGCAAAGGAGTTGAACATTCCGATTATTGCTCTGAGTCAGTTGAACCGTGGTGTGGAAAGCCGTGAAGGTATTGACGGAAAGCGTCCTCAGTTGAGTGACCTGCGCGAATCCGGAGCCATCGAGCAAGATGCCGACATGGTGTGCTTCATCCATCGTCCCGAATATTACAAGATATTTCAGGATGAAAAAGGAAACGACCTGCATGGTATGGCGGAAATCATTATTGCCAAGCATCGTAATGGTGCTGTAGGTGATGTATTGTTGCGCTTCCGCGGTGAATTCGCCCGTTTCCAGAATCCGGATGATGAGATGATTATACCGTTGCCGGGAGAAGAACCGGGTATTATCCGCTCCAAAATGAATGGCAAGGGCGGGGGCAGTATTCCTCCTCCTCCGGCAGATGCGGCTCCGGCAGAGAATAATCCTTTTGGTGCGCCGATTCCCGAAGGGCCTTTGCCTTTCTGACATTTTTCATAAAAACAAAGCTTATCCCAAAAAAAACTATTAAATTTGCAGGTCATTTTGAAATACATAAAATATATCATATATGAATATCTCTTATAATTGGCTGAAAGAATACGTCAACTTCGATTTGACCCCTGAGGAAGTGGCAGCAGCGCTGACTTCTATCGGTCTGGAAACAGGAGGCGTAGAAGAAGTCCAAACAATTAAAGGTGGTCTGGAAGGTATTGTTATCGGCGAAGTGCTGACTTGCGAACCTCATCCCAACTCTGACCACATGCATGTGACTACGGTTAACTTGGGACAGGGAGAACCTGTGCAGATTGTTTGCGGCGCTCCTAATGTAGCTGCCGGACAAAAAGTAGTGGTTGCCACTCTGGGTACTAAACTATATGACGGTGAAGAATGCTTTACCATCAAAAAATCAAAACTTCGCGGTGTTGAGTCCATCGGTATGATTTGTGCCGAAGATGAGATTGGCATCGGAACCAGTCATGACGGTATCATTGTTTTGCCGGCAGATGCTGTGCCCGGAACTCCTGCCAAAGATTATTATAACATCAAGAGCGATTATGTGCTTGAAGTGGACATTACTCCGAATCGGGCAGATGCTTGCTCTCACTATGGTGTGGCCCGTGACTTGTATGCTTATTTGATTCAGAACGGCAAACAGGCTACGTTGAGCCGTCCTTCAGTGGAAGGCTTTAAGGTGGACAACCATGATATGGATATTGCCATCGAAGTGGAAAACACCGAAGCATGCCCTCGTTATGCCGGAGTTTCCATTAAGGGAGTTACTGTAAAAGAAAGCCCCGAATGGCTACAAAACAAACTGCGTTTGATAGGTCTTCGTCCAATCAATAATATTGTGGATATCACCAACTACATTCTTCACGCTTATGGTCAACCGTTGCATTGCTTTGATGCCGATAAAATTAAAGGTGGTAAGATTGTTGTAAAGACCGTTGCCGAAGGCACTAAGTTTATCACTTTGGATGAAGTGGAACGTACCTTGTCTGATAGAGATTTGATGATATGTAATACTGAAGAACCGATGTGTATTGCCGGTGTATTTGGTGGCTTGGATTCAGGTACTACGGAACAAACCGTGGATGTGTTCCTCGAAAGTGCATATTTCAATCCTACTTGGGTGCGTAAAACAGCACGCCGTCACGGATTAAGTACCGATTCTTCTTTCCGTTTCGAGCGTGGTATTGATCCTAACGGAACTATCTATGCGTTGAAAGAAGCTGCTCTGCTGGTGAAAGAGCTGGCAGGCGGAACCATCGCTTCTGAAATTAAAGACAATTATCCTCATCCGGTTGCTGATTTCATGGTAGAGCTAAACTATGAGAAGGCTCATTCACTGATTGGAAAAGTCATTCCGGTGGAGACGATAAAGAGTATCGTTACCAGTCTTGAGATGAAGATTGTAGACGAGACTCCCGAAGGACTGACTTTACAAGTTCCTGCTTATCGTGTAGACGTTCAGCGTGACTGTGATGTGGTAGAAGACATTCTTCGTATCTATGGATATAATAATGTGGAAATTCCCACAACATTAAAGTCAAGCCTGACTACGAAGGGGGAAGTAGATAAATCCCAACAGCTTCAGAGCTTGATATCCGAACAGCTGATTGGTTGCGGATTCAATGAAATCCTGAATAACTCACTGACTGCTGCCGGATATTATGAAGGTTTGGAAACTTATAAGTCCGAAAACCTTGTCAATTTGATGAACCCGTTAAGCAATGACCTGAACGTAATGCGTCAGACTCTGTTGTTCGGCGGTTTGGAAAGCATCCAGCACAATGCCAACCGTAAGAATGCCGATTTGAAGTTCTTTGAGTTCGGCAACTGCTATTTCTTTAATGCAGAAAAGAAGAACCCCGAAAAGGTTTTGGCTGCATACAAAGAAGAATATCATTTGGGATTATGGGTGACAGGTAAGCGCGTGAGCAACTCATGGGCACATCCCGATGAAAACACCAGCGTTTATGAACTGAAAGCATACGTGATGAATATATTCACTCGTTTGGGCTTGAACTTCGGTAACGTGGTATTCGGTAATTTGAGTAATGATATCTATTCTGTAGCTGTCAGCGTACACACGCGCGGCGGTAAGTTGCTGGCTACGTTTGGTATTGTCAGCAAGAAGATTCAAAAAACATTCGATATTGACAATGAGGTATATTATGCCGAAATCAATTGGAATGAGCTGATGAAAGCTATCAAGACTTCGAAGGTCAACTTTAAGGAACTTTCTAAGTTCCCGGCTGTAAGACGTGACTTGGCGCTGTTGCTTGACAAGAACATACAATTTGCCGAAATCGAAAAGATAGCTTACGAGACAGAAAAGAAACTGCTGAAAGAAGTAGAACTGTTTGATGTATACGAAGGCAAGAATTTGGAACCGGGTAAGAAGAGCTATGCTGTCAGCTTCTTGTTGCAGGATGAAAATGCAACACTGAACGACAAGCAAATCGACAAGATTATGTCTAAGCTGATTGCCAATCTGGAAAACAAATTGAATGCGAAACTAAGATAAGGATATAATGACTCCTAAAAGAAATATGCATTGATTGCCCTTTTCATTATTTTGCTGATAAGTGCTGTGGGTCTTTGGATTTATAGGTATTCGGCAGACGGATGGGATAGGGGGCTGATTTCGCCTTCCTTAAATATATTAGGCTTGGGAGTCTTATGTTCAGCGAAGAAAAGTAAATAATAAAATAACCATTTATAAAAATATAATCCAATGGGAAGAGCATTTGAATATAGAAAAGCTACAAAGCTGAAAAGATGGGGCCACATGGCCAAGACATTTACAAGACTGGGTAAACAAATCGCTATTGCTGTAAAGGCAGGCGGACCGGAACCGGAAAATAACCCCACTTTGCGTGGTGTTATCGCTACTTGTAAGCGCGAAAACATGCCGAAGGATAACATCGAGCGTGCTATTAAAAATGCAATGGGTAAGGATACCAGCGACTACAAAGGTATGACTTACGAAGGATACGGCCCTCACGGGGTGGCAGTATTCGTTGATACTTTGACCGATAATACCACTCGTACCGTGGCAGACGTTCGTTCTGTATTCAATAAATTCGGCGGTAATTTGGGAACTACCGGGTCATTGGCTTTCTTGTTCGATCATAAATGTGTCTTTACTTTCAAGCAGAAAGAAGGTCTTGACATGGAAGAACTGATTCTTGATTTGATTGATTACGGTGTAGAAGATGAATTCGATATTGATGAAGAAGAAGGAACAATCACTATCTATGGTGACCCGAAGAGCTATGCCGCTATTCAGAAGCACTTGGAAGAATGTGGTTTCGAGGAAGTAGGTGGTGACTTTACTTATATTCCTAACGACCTGAAGGATGTAACTCCCGAACAGCGCGAAACAATTGATAAGATGGTAGACCGTCTGGAAGAGTTTGATGATGTTCAGACCGTTTATACAAACATGAAACCAGCTGAAGAAGAGTAAAATGAAGATTACTTATAAGACGCAGGGTACTTGCAGTAGCCACATTGAGGTGGAAGTAGAGAACGGCGTCATTCAACAGGTCTTCTTTTGGGGCGGATGTAATGGAAATCTGCAAGGGATTAGTCGGCTGATAAAAGGAATGAAAGTTGAAGATGTGCTCGATAAATTGGAAGGAGTGAAGTGTGGAAATCGTTCCACTTCCTGTCCTGACCAACTATGCAAGGCATTGCGTGAGATGAAATAAAAGAAGAAAGAGGTTACCCATTGCTGAGTGACCTCTTTTTTCTTTTCAGATAAACGCTTTTATCTGTAAGTGTACTGACTTTCACAAGCAAATACTAACTATTAATCTTAAATCTATTACTATGAAAAACACAAATATATAACGCGCCATTCATTCATTTAGTTCACCCTCCCACTGAAATAAATTCGTTAAAATTAAATAAAGACATCTCTATATCCTGCCACCGGATGTTGCCTCCTCCGGTTTTCAACCTCTGCATACGTTTTAAATTCCCCAAGTCGTTTCATTAGCCAGACTAAGCGTTTTTGTCCTTTCGATTATGCCTGTCTATCAGTCGAATTACTACAGTCTCCGGCAGTGGACCGTACAGTCTCCGGTAATGGACTGTACAGTCTGCAGCAGTGGACTGTACGGTCTGCTACCGGAGACTGTAATAATCTTCCGTTTAAAAAGCCTTGACTGACCCTATGAAACGGCTTACTCTTCCCTTTGTTGTGATATGATATGTGAAACTCCCCCGGAATAAAGGCTGACCCAAGAAAAAAATGTGCTCCCTAACCATTCTCTAATGGAGGGAGCACTTACAACACAAAAACTAAACTAGACTTAACTAAACTATTCTATTAAGAAGTTTCACAACTTCCCTTGTCTATGTTGCAAATATACGTTATTTATTTGTTTTTAGCAAAAAGATATCGACGAATTTGATTTATTATCCTATTAATAATAAGATTTTTTATACAGAATGACTATTCAAATAAGTTTGTATCTCTTGCTTGTAACTGTCAGAAATGGGAATGTATTCCTTGCCGAAAACAATGCGTCCCCGGTCAATTATCTTTATTTTGCTCTTTTGCACTATAAATGAGCGATGTATGCGTATAAAACGGCTTGATGGAAGTTTTTCTTCCATGGCTTTCATGCTGATAAGCGACAAGATGGCTTTCGGTTCGTTTTCCAGATGTATTTTTATATAATCTTTCAGGCCTTCGATGTATAGAATCTTGTCGAGAGCTATCTGTACCAGTTTATAATCGCTTTTAACATAAATATATTCGTGGCTTGCTTCTTCCTCCGGTGCGTTGCCGGCTTTTTGTTTCAGTTCAAACCATTGCACCGCTTTGTTTACCGACTGCAGAAAGTCGGCATAACTTATTGGTTTTAGCAGGTAGTCAAGCGCATTGACTTTGTAGCTGTCTAATGCGTATTGCCCGAAAGCGGTGGTGAAGATAATACGTGTCTCAGAGCTTACCATGTGCGAAAATTCCAATCCATTCAGTTCCGGCATCTGTATGTCGAGAAAAAGTATGTGGACTTCTTCGTGTGCGGGAATCTCATTCATGGCTTGCACGGCACTGGAGTATTTGCCTACCAGCCGTAGGAAAGCAGTCTTTTCCACATAGCTTTGTAATAACTCCAAAGCCAAAGGCTCGTCATCTACTATTGCACAATTCAGTATCATAGTTTCTTGGTTTGAATGGTTAATATAGAAGAATAGACCTGACCGTTGGCACTGATGCCTTTTTCCCATTCATAATGTCGGGGATAAATCAGCTCCAGTCGTTTGCTCACCTGCTCCAGTCCGATGCCGCTGCCGCTTTTGTCCTGCTCGGTCTTGGGATGGTTGCTGTTCAGTATCTCGCAACGCACTGTGCCATCGGCATTTCCGGTGATGGCGATGCTGATAAAGCTGTGGGCAGTGGGACTGATGCCATGTTTAAAGGCATTTTCTATCAAAGAAATAAAGAGCAGAGGAGCAATGAGCAACGAGTTGCCTGAATCTGTTGCCAGATGCAGGCTTACTTTCACTTGTGGAGATAGGCGGATGCGCATTAGTGCCACGTAATTGCGGATGAAGTCAAGTTCTTTCTCTAACGGAACAAAGGTTTGCTGATTGTCGTAAAGCACGTGTCGGAGCAATTTGCTCAGCTCTTGAACTGCTTCTTGCGCCTTGTCACTGTTGAATGCTATCAGGGCATAGATATTGTTCAGCGTGTTGAGCAGGAAATGCGGGTTCAATTGGTTCTTTAGATTCTTCAGTTCCGCTTCCGTTTTCTGTCGTTCGGCTTCCAGAAGCATCTCTTGTGCTTGCCTCCATCGCAGACTGGTGCGGATGGCAGCTCCCAGTCCGGCAACGAATATCATTGATACGACATCGCGTATGTAGAATATCCAGCGTGGAGGCATGCGGCGTACAAATTCCTCGGGTGGAGGAGTGCTGAATTTCTCCAGCAACAGGTGGAGTAGCAATGAAGAGAGAAGAATCAGGATAGTATTGCCGATAATATATTTTCGTATCTCATCATTGAAGAGATAACGCGGCACCAACCATAAGTAGTTGATATAGAATATCAGGAAATAGCAGAGGGGGACACAACTGTGGCGTAGGAACTGATGCCAGTTCATGCCGCTTCCTCTGTCTACAAAAACAAGTGGGAAGCCGAATATCAGCAGCCAACTGACAATATGTATGGTCAGTTCCAGCGGACGACGTTGAGATAATATTTGTTTCATAATAGGCAAAGATAAAAAAGTTCAGGGTTAAAATAGGATTCTGAAGGTATTAAATTTATCTTATCGTACCGATAAATTTCTCGTTCCTTGTCTGTGGAGAAGTATCTCACAGGCATGAAACGAGAAGAATGGCCGGTGCCAAACCTTTTTATTCATAACGTATGGCATCAATCGGGTCGAGGTCTGCCGCTTTCTTGGCCGGATACCATCCGAAGAAAACTCCCGTAACCGTACAGACGGCGAAGGAAAGCAGGACACTCCAAGGTTGGATGAACACGGGCCAATGCGCTATTGCCTTAATCATAAAGCTGGCACCGCAACCGATAATCACGCCTATCAAACCGCCGGTGATACTGATAAGAATGGCTTCGATGAGGAACTGTGAAAGGATATCGACGCCACGTGCCCCGACTGACATCCGCAGGCCGATTTCGCGTGTACGTTCGGTAACGGAAACATACATGATATTCATAATTCCGATGCCCCCGACTACGAGCGAGATGCCGGCAATGCAAGCCAGCAAGGTAGTCATCAGGTCGGTGGTGGTATTCAGCATACTGCTTAGCTCTTGCTGGGTGCGAATGGTGAAATCGTCATCATCGGTGGCTTTCAACTTATGTTCCCGACGCAGGATGGAGGTGATTTCTTCCACAGCCTCTTCAGTCATGTCTTCTGTCAGGGCAGAGGCAAAAATGCCACCCAGATAGGTCTGTGCGAGTAATCGCTTCATGACGGTACTGTAAGGAGCAAGCACCACATCATCCTGGTCTTGCCCCATGGAGTTGTAGCCTTTTGATTTCAGTACACCCACTACACGCATGGGAATTTGGTTGCAGCGGATGACTTTTCCGATGGGGTCGGAACCGTCGGGGAACAGATTGTCGACAATGGTCTTGCCGATGACACAGACTTTGGCTGCGGTGCGGATATCGTTTTCGGTAAACATTTCGCCTTGTTCCACACTGAGCTGGCGGATGTTGAGGTAATCAATGCTGACTCCACTGACGGAAGAAGGGTAGTTGTTCGAGCCTGCCACCAGTTGTCCGGAGGAAGATACATTGGGGCTAATGCCCGAAAGGTAAGTGCACTCTTCACTGAGTTTCTCATAATTATCCAGTTTCAATGTCTGCATGGCCGAAGGGTCTTGGCGAACCCCGCCGCGCATCTCGGCTCCCGGATGAATCATAATCATGTTCGAACCCATCTCCGAGATTTGTTGCTGGATACTTTTCTTTGAGCCTTGGCCGATGGCAAGCATGGCGATAACGGATGCCACACCGATGATGATTCCCAGCATGGTGAGGAAGGCACGCAGCTTGTTGTTGGCTAGAGCCCGAAGAGCTATTTTGAATAGGTTTGTTCCGTTCATAATTGGGTATTGTTTAATTTATTTCTTGTTGCTGATGAAGATTAGTCTTCATCATTTTTGGGCAGGGCAGCCAGTGCTTCGGAGGCAGACAGGATATGGGTATTGACAGTGTCTTCTATCACATGACCGTCGCGCAGGCGGATGTTTCGGCTGCTGTATTGTGCCAGTTCGGGGTTGTGGGTAACGAAGATAATGGTACGTCCTTCGGCATGCAACTTTTGGAAGAGTACAAGGATTTCGAAGGAAGTGCGGGTGTCAAGGTTACCGGTAGCTTCGTCGGCAAGGATTACTGCCGGATTGTTGACCAAAGCGCGGGCAATGGCGACGCGTTGCATCTGTCCTCCCGACATTTGGTTGGACTTGTGTTCCAGGCGGTCGCCCAGACCGACAGACATCAGTGAGTCAACCGCTCTTTTTCGTCTTTCGGCTGCCGAGACAGAAGAGTTGTACATCAGCGGGAGTTCCACATTTTCCACTGCTGTGGTTTTGGGCAGCAGGTTGTAGTTCTGGAATACGAAACCGATTTTGCGGTTGCGCAGTATGGCACGCTGTGGCTTGCTCATGGTGCGGACAGATACGCCGTCCAGCAGGTATTCTCCGCTGGTGGGAGTATCAAGGCAACCCAATGTATTCAGCAGGGTGGATTTACCCGAACCTGAGGTGCCCATGATGGTGACAAACTCTCCTTCGTAGATGGTGAAGGAGATGCTGCGCAAAGCGTGTACGGTTTCTTCACCCACTTGAAAGTTTCGTTTGATATTTTGAAGTTCGATAATCTTTTTCATCTGTTTTTGGAATAAATAGGTTCTGACTGCGCAAGTTTATTTATTGTTTTTTTTCTTGCTTCCCGGAGGGCCGGGCATAAACGGACTTCTTTCTCCACCTTCGGCCGATTCCTCCATTTGGGGAGTATTGCTGTTGACTACCGTTTCGGTAACGACAGGCATATTTTCGGTGATGCCGCTTAGAACCTCGGTCTGTGTACCGTTTGATATGCCGATTTTAACCGGATGTGCGGTGAACGTATTGCCTTCCAGTGTCCACACTTTGTGCTCTCCTTGGCAGTCGTTGATTTTATATCCTTTGGCTATGTCTTTATTCGGTGTGAACCGCAGTGCTTTGCTAGGTACAGTCAATACATTGTTTTTGTTTAATGTATAGATAGTGGCATTGGCTGTGAGGCGGGGTTTCAGTTTTAAGTCGGGATTGTCGGCAGTAATGACTACTTCGTATGTGACAACTGTGGTACTGCTGGTAGTGGAACTGCTGCTACTGCTGTTCGTACTTCCCAAACGTATCTGTCTTACATAACCTTCGAATACATCGTCGGGATAGGCATCGACAGTGAAGGTGACGCGGGCGCTGTCTTCCACTCCGGCGATATCGGCCTCATCCACGTCTGCCACTACCTGCATTTTGGTCAGGTCAGCAGCAATGGTAAAGAGAGTCGGGGTTTCGAAACCGGAAGCGACAGTCTGTCCTTCTTCCACATCACGGCTGGTTACCACTCCGTCAATGGGGGAGGTGATGGTCGCATACGAGAGGTTGCGCTCGGCTTTGGCAAGGGCGGCTTTGCTGGCATCGAATGAGCTTTTGGCACGTTCGTAGTTATATACATACTGTTCGTAATCGGTATCACTGATGAGCTGTTTGTCGTGCAATTTCTTGTTGCGTTCATACAGTTTTTTTTGATAGTCGTATTCCGCTTTGCTGCCATCGTAGGTAGCCCGGGCAGATTGAAGTTCGCTTTGGAGTGTGATTTTATCCATTTCGGCTATCAGTTCGCCTTTGGTTACTACGGAATTATAGTCTACATAAATCTTGTCGATGATGCCGGATACTTGAGTACCGACTTCGACTTCCGTCACAGGTTCGATTGTTCCTGTAGCTGTGATTGAGTTGCTGATATTACCTTTCTTCACCTTTTCTGTTGCAAAGCCTACTGTACTTTTTGCTTCAGAGCCTCCGAGCATCCACAAAGCGCTGACTGCAACCATTACAACTGCGGCACTGAGGAGGATAGTTTTTTTCTTTTCCATATTATATTTATGTATGACGTTTATATTTTCGGTATTATAACTTTATTTCTTGTCCTGCATAGAAGTTCAGCAACGTGCGGTCCAGGATAGCCATATATTTGGCTTGAATGCGTTGTTGCTGTGCACTGAGCAGGTTGTTTTTTTCGGTCAGGAGTTCCACCGTATTCTTCATGCCCAGATTGAATTGTTCGCTTACCATATCAAAACTGGTCCGACTGCTTTTCAGTTTGCTTTCGGCAGCATCATATTGCTGCCGGGCATTTGTGGCATCCAGCCAAAGGCTTTCTATATTTTTGTATAGCTCCTTTTGTTTATTAATCAAATCGAGCTGACTGCTGCTGTATTGCAGACGTGCTTTCTGAACAGCACTTTTGTTTTGGCGGTTATCGAAGATAGGGATGCTGAGATTAATTCCTATCATGTTGTTCCAACCATATTTCATCTGTTTCCCCCAAGCGTTTTCGCTGGCACTGTTGGTGGTACTGCCTGTAGAGGCACTTAAACTGATGGTGGGGTAGTAGCCGGCTTTGGCAACGGAAATGTCCAACTTTGAACTTTCGATATTAAGTTTGCTGCTTTGTATTTCGGGACGTGAAGCCAATGCCTGCTGATATACATCTGTCTGGCTGGGCAAGGGCTGTAGCACGTGTTCGTCTGCCAATTCGGGGAGAACAAGATTCATTTCCTCCGTTCCGTCCAGCTCGAGCAGTTGTTTGAGTTGCAATTTATAATCCCGAAGTGAACTTTGGGCTGTGACCAATTGGTATTGGTCATTACTAACCTGAGCTTCCAACTGTGCAAGGTCGGCTTTGGAGATACTTCCTTCGTTGAAGAGTTCCACGCCACGTTCGTAAGTGGCGCGGCTCACTTGCAAGGTATTCTCATTAATTTTCACCGATTCGTCGGCATATAGAATTTGGATAAACACTTGTGCAATCTGTTCTTGCAATGAGTTTTCTGTTTCGGCTACGGTGAGTCCCGCTATTTCGCGGTTCATTTTTCTTTGCTTGATTGTATTCATACGTTTGTTCCCATTCCAAACCGTCCATTGGGCATTCAGTCCGTAGTTGCCGCTATAAGTGGTTTTGTTGTTACTGCTGATGATTTCAGTACCGCTGACGGTGCTGCTGTTTTCCTGATACGGACGGTTTGTAACATTGTGTCCGGTGCTGAACGATAGGCTGGGGAAGAGGGCTGCTTTCGCAGTCTTTACATCCACATCACTTTCTTCCAATGAGATTTTGTCCTGCTGTAACTGGATATTCTTCTCCAAGGCATATTCAATGCAGTCGTTCAAAGTCCATTTCTTTGCTTCCTGGGCGGTTAATGAAGAGGCCGCTAATAAGCTAATTGCTAAATATACTACTCGTTGTCTCATCCTTTTTGGGGTTTAATTTGTTATTGCAAATGTAGGGAGCATTGCTTTTATCGGCAATAAATATAGATTATCGGCATATTTCTATGGACAAAAACTTGCTTTTTACCGATAAAGTGTTTTCCTTTGTAATAATTACAAGTTTAAGATAAGTTTCTATGAGTAATACTTTGTTAGCCCGTATATGGACGTTCTATCGGGACGGTTTCCGTGAAATGACCCTTGGCCGGACGCTTTGGGCCATTATCCTTATCAAACTGTTTATTATGTTTTTTATTTTGAAGCTTTTTTTCTTTCCTTCTTTTTTAAAGGAGAAGACCCCTCAGGAGAAGCAGCAATATGTGGGGGAAGAGTTGATTAAACGTGCAAATCCATAAACATTTTAATATCAAAACGGTATGTTTGAAAACATTGACACTTCGCTAATTGACTGGTCGCGGGCGCAATTTGCACTGACGGCCATGTATCACTGGCTTTTTGTTCCTCTAACATTGGGACTGGCTATGATTATGGGGCTCATGGAGACTTTTTATGTAGCCACAGGTAAGGAATTCTGGAAACGCACGGCAAAGTTCTGGATGAAACTTTTCGGTATTAACTTCGCTGTAGGTATTGCAACAGGGTTAATCCTCGAGTTTGAGTTCGGTACGAACTGGAGTAATTACTCATGGTTTGTGGGTGATATCTTTGGTGCTCCGTTGGCAATTGAAGGTATTTTGGCTTTCTTTATGGAAGCGACGTTTATTGCCGTCATGTTTTTCGGCTGGAACAAGGTAAGTAAACGCTTTCACTTGGCATCTACATGGCTGACAGGTATCGGTGCAACGCTTTCCGCATGGTGGATTTTGGTAGCCAACGCTTGGATGCAGTATCCGGTGGGTATGGCATTCAATCCTGAGACGGTGCGTAATGAGATGGTGGACTTTGCGGCGGTGGCACTCTCACCAATGGCAGTGGCTAAGTTTTTCCATACCGTACTGAGTGGCTGGGTACTCGGTGCTGTGTTTGTGGTGGGTATCAGTTGTTGGTATCTGCTTCGCAAGCGCGAGACTGAATTTGCAAAAGCAAGCATTAAGGTAGCTGCCGCTTTTGGTTTGGTAGCTTCGTTGATAGTAGCATGGACCGGAGATATCTCCGGTGTGCAGGTGGCGAAAGTGCAGCCAATGAAAATGGCAGCGGCCGAAGGACTTCGAGATGGCGGCAACGGAGTGCCGTTTACTGTGATAGGAGATATTAAGATTCCAAAAATGCTTTCTATTCTGGCTACTCATGACATAGATGGGTATGTGCCGGGCATCAACAATTTACTGGAAGGCGGTTATCAAACTCCGGAGGGAACCATCGCTCTTTCTGCACAAGAGAAGATAGAGCGTGGTCAGAAGGCGATTGCTGCCTTGGACGCTTTCCGTAAAGCCCAGAAAGAAGGTAATAAAGAGGCTGCAAGTGTAGCGCGCCGAACATTGGACGAGAATGTGGCTTATTTCGGCTATGGATATATCAAAGATCCTACTCATTTAGTTCCTCCTGTCGGGCTGACTTTCTGGTCGTTCCGCATCATGGTAGGGCTGGGAGGATATTTCATCTTATTCTTTATTGTAGTACTTGTCCTGTCGCAGAAAGACAAGTTGAAAGATGCAAGGTGGTTGCAGAAACTTGCACTTTGGACTATTCCGTTGGGATACATTGCCGGACAAGCTGGTTGGGTGGTAGCCGAGGTCGGTCGTCAGCCGTGGGCTATTCAGGATATGTTGCCGGTGGGAGCCGCTATATCCAAGTTGCAGACGAGCTCCGTACAGATAACTTTCTTTATCTTCCTGATTCTGTTTACCGTTATGCTGATTGCCGAAATCAATATTATGGTTAAGGCCATAAAGAAAGGGCCGGAGGCAATAAAGGGTGAATAACCTTGTTCGCTGTAATTCCATCATTTATCATTTAAATAAAATTCTATGGACTATATATTTCTACAAAACTATTGGTGGTTCCTGGTTTCATTGCTGGGTGCCCTGTTGGTGTTCCTGCTTTTTGTACAGGGCGGCAATTCTTTATTGTTCACTTTGGGCCGTACTCACGAAGAGCGTACCATGCTGGTGAATTCCACCGGGCGTAAGTGGGAGTTTACTTTTACTACGTTGGTTACTTTCGGAGGAGCTTTCTTCGCTTCCTTTCCTTTGTTTTATAGCACCAGTTTCGGTGGTGCGTATTGGTTGTGGATGATTATTTTGTTCACTTTCGTGTTGCAGGCTGTGTCTTATGAGTTTCAGTCTAAACTGGGTAATATTTTAGGTAAACGCACCTATCAATGGTTTTTGGTAATTAACGGAGTGGTAGGACCGTTATTACTGGGTGGGGCAGTGGCTACATTCTTTACCGGTTCTAATTTCTTGGTGAATAAAGGAAATATGGGTAATGAACTGATGCCTGTCATCAGTAGTTGGGCTAATGGATGGCATGGGTTGGATGCACTGACTAATCCGTGGAATCTTGTTTTGGGTTTTGCTGTCTTGTTCTTGGCACGTATCTTGGGTAATTTATATTTTATCAATAATATCCGCGATGAAGAATTAATTCCTCACTGCCGCCGCCAATTGATTACGGATACGATTCCTTTTCTTATTCTTTTTCTGGCATTTGTGATACGTACATTATTGAGTGATGGCTTTGCTGTCAGTCCCGATACACAGGAAGTATATATGGAACCTTACAAGTATTTTATGAATTTCATTGATATGCCTATCCTCTTGGTTTTATTCCTGATAGGAGTGGTCGGTGTGCTATTCGGCATCGGTAAATCTATTTTCAGTAAGACATCTACCAATGGTATCTGGTTTGCGGGTATCGGTACTGTGCTGACAGTTTTGTCACTGTTGCTTTGTGTGGGTTATAATAATACAGCATATTATCCCTCTACTGCTGACTTGCAAAGTTCATTGACACTGGCCAACAGTTGTTCCAGTGAGTTTACTTTGCGCGTCATGGCTTATGTATCTATTTTAGTACCTTTTGTTTTGGCATACATTGTTTATGCTTGGCGTGCAATAGACCGAAAGCCTATTACAGCAAAAGAATTGGGAAAAGACAGCCATACTTATTAATCAAGCTTTAATGAAATTAAAATCGGTATCCCAGTTTAGCTAACAGCTGTAAATGGGATGCCGATTTATGTTAAATAACATTGTTTTGATGCATAAAAGACGGACAAACTATTGCAGGATTCCCAAAAGTCCGTACATTTGCACTGTGTTTTTCATAGTATTAGATTTAAGGTTAACAAAGGTTGGAGCAAGGCGTTGCTCCTTTTTTTATGCCCATATACTCCGTTCTTCCCTTATTTGGACAAATTTATGAGATGAAATCGACAAAAGTTATAGTTGGTGGTAGCGATACTGCTCTATCTTTGTACAATAAACCCTCTGTAGAGGTAATGATATTGTTAAACTTAAATTGCATGGATGCTAAAAGATAAGAACATGAAACACCTTCGACTGACTTTCTCTGCATTATTTGCCATGGCAGTAAGTATGCAGACTCTTGCACAAAGAGAGAATATACTCATCAATCAAGATTGGAACTTCCGGTTCTCCCATCAAGTGGATAAGAATTCAAGTCGCCGGGTAGATTTACCCCATACTTGGAATGCACAAGATGCTTTGAGTGGCAAGCCCGACTATAAACGCGGTATCGGTAATTATGACAAGAAACTATTTATTCGTTCCGAGTGGAAAGGCAAGCGACTGTTTCTCCGTTTTGAAGGGGCGAACTGTGTAAGTAATGTTTTCATCAACGGCAAACAGATAGGAGAGCATCGGGGTGGTTATGGGGCATTTATTTTTGAAATCACTGATAAGGTGAATTATGGGAAAGATAATACTGTGCTGGTTCGTGTGAACAATGGTGAACAGCTTGATGTCATGCCCTTGGTAGGTGACTTTAATTTCTATGGGGGTATCTATAGGGATGTGCATTTACTTGTTACAGAAGATATTTGCATCTCTCCTTTAGATTATGCTTCTCCGGGAGTATATCTTGTTCAGCAGCAGGTGGATAAGAAGCAAGCCGGCATTTTGGCCCGTATCAACCTGTCGAACGGAACGGAACACCCCCGGCAGGCAACTCTTAAGCTCCAAGTGAAAGAGGGCGATAAAGTGGTTTATCAGGCAGATAAGAATGTGACTGTTGCACCCCATACCAAGGTGCAATCTGAAGAAATGAGCTTTACCTTGCCAAATCCCCATTTATGGAATGGTACTGAAGATCCTTTTATGTATCAGACCGTGATAACCCTCATGAAGGATGGAAAAGAGATAGATAAAGTGGAACAACCATTGGGACTTCGTTATTATACGACAGATGCCAATCAGGGTTTCTTTCTTAATGGGAAACATTTGCCTCTGCATGGGGTATGCCGCCATCAGGAATGGGCGGAGGTGGGAAATGCACTCCATCCTATGCACCATGAAGAAGATACCCGGTTGATGCTTGAGATGGGGGTGAATGCCATTCGGCTGGCCCATTATCCACAAGCTGCTTATATGTATGATTTGATGGATAGGAATGGAATAGTGACGTGGGCGGAGATACCGTTTGTGGGCCCGGGAGGTTATGCAGACAAAGGTTTTGTCGACCAGCCTTCTTTTCGTGAGAATGGTAAAGAACAGTTGAAGGAGATGGTCCGCCAGCATTTTAATCATCCTAGTATATGCTTTTGGGGGTTGTTTAATGAACTGAAAGAAAATGGAGACAATCCGTTGGAGTACATCAAAGAACTGAATGTGCTGGCACATCAGGAAGACCCGACACGTCCCACTACATCAGCCAGTAACCAGGGCGGTGCTATTAATTTCATAACAGATAATATTGCCTGGAACAGATATGACGGTTGGTATGGAGCAACCCCGGCGACATTGGCTTCGTGGTTGGACAAGACACATCAGTCACATCCCCAAATAAAGATTGCTATCAGTGAGTATGGGGCAGGAGCAAGTATTTACCATCAACAGGATTCATTGGTGCAGACCAGTCCGGGAAGTTGGTGGCATCCGGAAAATTGGCAGACGGAATACCATATTCAGAACTGGAAGATTATCAGTGAACGTCCATACGTTTGGGGAAGCTTTGTTTGGAATATGTTTGACTTCGGAGCTGCTCATCGTACGGAAGGTGATCGTCCGGGTATCAATGATAAAGGGTTGGTAACACACAACCGTAAAGTTAAAAAGGATGCATTCTATTTCTATAAGGCCAACTGGAACCCTGAACCGATGGTGTATATTGCCGGGCGTCGTAGCGTGAATCGCGTAAAACCGGTGACAGAGGTACAGGTATTTTCTAATTGTGCTGAGGTAACTCTGAAGGTAAATAACCAATTGGCAGGAAAAATGCAACCGGATGGCGTGAAAGTATGCGTCTTTAAAGATATCCGGCTGAACAAAGGAAAGAACATGATAGAAGTATCGGCAAAGAATGGTAAGAAAGTAGTAACTGATGCTTGTTGTTGGATCTTATAACAAGGAAAACGTGAGGGTGTGTCGAAATTAAATCGGCCTATCCCATCGTCAGCTGTAGGGGCAGGGTTTGCCTGCCCGAAGACACAAAGTAAACTGTTTTCGGGCGAGCGAACCTCGCCCCTACGAATTAAACGACAGCATTATCCCTGTTTTGACCTCATGAACATATATTAAATAATTTCTATTCCATGTTTTTGGCACAACTCCAGTCCTACATCTTTTAACTTGAATTTCTGAATCTTTCCGCTACCGGTCATTGGAAATTCATCTACAAAGAAGATATATTTGGGAATCTTGTATCGTGCAATTTTGCCTGTGCAGAATTCGCGAACATCAAATTCATTCATTTCTACTCCTTTGTGCAGGATAATGAAGGCACCTACTGCCTCACCATACTTTTTCGATGGGATGCCGGCTACTTGTACGTCTTTGATTCCTTCCATCTGATAGAGAAATTCCTCTATTTCACGCGGATAGATATTCTCCCCACCACGGATAATCATATCTTTGATACGTCCTGTGATTCGGTAATTTCCATCTTCGTCTTTAATTCCCAAATCTCCCGAATGTAGGAAGCCGTTTTGGTCTATCACTTCGGCCGTGGCTTCCGGGTTCTTATAATAGCCTTTCATGGTGTTGTATCCGCGGTTGCACATTTCTCCTTGTACGCCTATCGGACATTCTTCGCCTGTTTCGGGGTCGATGACCCGGACTTCTGTAAACTCAAAATCGTGGCCTACCGTGTTGCAACGCACATCGAATGGGTCGTCCAGGCGAGTGGCCGTCATGCCGGGAGCGGCTTCTGTCAGTCCGTATACACTGGTCACTTTCATAAACATCTTTTCTTCCACTTTTTTCATCAGTTCTACCGGACAGAGAGAGCCTGCCATAATGCCTGTACGAAGGCTTGACAAGTCAAACATGTCAAACATCGGATGATTCAGTTCGGCGATGAACATTGTCGGCACTCCGTAAAGAGCTGTACACCGTTCTTTATGAATAGATGCGAGTACTAGCAACGGATCAAAACGTTCGACCATTACTTGTGTACATCCATGTGTCAGGCAGTTCATGGTGGCAAGTACTACACCGAAACAATGGAAAAGAGGAACGCAAACGCATAGCTTGTCATTCGAAGTAAACTTCATGTGCTCTCCGGTGAGGAAGCCATTGTTGCTTATATTATAATGTGTAAGCATGACTCCCTTTGGGAATCCTGTCGTACCGGAAGTGTACTGCATATTCACCGTATCATGGCAGTCTACTTGTTTTTTGGCTTCGGTGAGTTCGTCATCCTCTACATTGCTTCCCAATAGAAGAATTTCGGAGGTATTATACATTCCTCTGTATTTTTCCTGGCCAATGTAGATGACATTCTTCATGCATGGAAAACGTTTGCTTTTTAAATATCCGCGTTGCGAACTTTTCAGCTCGGGTAGCATAGCATAAACCATGTTGACATAATCGTCTGAGCCGCGATCGCCATTGACGATACATAATGTATGCATATCTGAATTCTGGCAAAGATATTCCAGTTCGGCCTGTTTGTAGTTTGTATTTACAGTTACAGCTACGGCACCGATTTTGGCACAGGCATAGAGGAAAGTGAGCCAGTCGGGTACATTACCTGCCCAGATTCCTACATGAGTGCCTCGTTTGACACCGATGGCAAGCAACCCTTTTGCCATATTATCCACACGTTCATTGAATTGTCTCCAGGTAAAACGCAGGTTGCGGTCTGAATAAACGATATATTCTTTATCCGGAGTGGTTTCAGCCCAATGTTCGAGCCAGTCCCCAAGAGTTCGGGTATATAATTCCATGTCAAATCCGGTTTAGATGGGTGTGTAAATTACTGCCAATATCTTGGCTGCCTGTCCGCAAAGTCCATGTACATGATGAGGAACAATAGAGTCATAATAAATGCTGTCACCGGCTTCTATTACATAACATTTCTTGCCGTGGCATACCTCAATGGCGCCTTCCATGACATAAATGAACTCTTCTCCTTCATGTGATGAAAGAGTAAACTCAACATTCTCATTCGGAGCTACATCAACAATGAAGGGTTCCATGTGACGGTCGGCTTTCGATTTTGAAAGAGAATGGTAGCGCATGTGAGTGCGTAAGTCCATTGCATTATTTGAAAAACTGATTGTATCTTCGGCAGTCTCTTTGCGACAAACTACTGCCCCCTGCTCTTCTTGGTCATCCAAGAAAGTGCCCAAGCGTACACCCAGTGCACGTGCTATTTTGATGAGAGGAGCTAAGGAAGGAAGATCTACATTATTTTCTATGCGGTTGATTTGTTCCTCGGCAAGCCCCGAACGTTCTGCTAGTTCTGCTACACTGATTTCTTTTGTTTCACGCAGCGATTTAATCTTTTCGCCAACGATTCTTGTGCTATCCATATTTGTTAGTATTAGTAATGTTTGCAATGTAATTTGTGCAAAAATACATAAATCTTTTATTTAAGACGGCTTTTTCTCTTTATCTTTGCACTTCAACTATTAAATTAATGAATTATGTTCTCAGGAATTGTAGAAGAATATGCAGAAGTAGTACGTTCGGAAAAAGAACGAACTAATTTACACCTTACATTGAAATGTTCGTTTGTAGACGAACTGAAGATAGACCAGAGCATTGCTCACAATGGTGTTTGCCTGACAGTGGTAAGCATTCAGGATGGTACATATACAGTGACTGCTATTGAAGAAACGTTGGAACGTTCCAACCTCGGACTGTTGAAGGTAGGGGATAAAGTGAATGTGGAGCGCAGTATGATGATGAACGGACGTTTGGACGGACATATTGTGCAGGGGCATGTAGACCAGACTGCGGAATGTATCGGTATTCAAGACGTGGACGGCAGTCGTTATTATACTTTCAAATATAAATTTGACAAGGAAATGGCAAAACGTGGTTATATTACAGTGGATAAAGGTTCGGTTACCGTAAATGGGGTTAGTTTGACCGTATGCAACCCGACAGATGACACTTTTCAGGTTGCTATTATTCCTTACACCTACGAACATACCAATTTCCACACTTTCCAACCGGGAAGTATCGTAAATATAGAGTTCGATATCATCGGCAAATATTTGAGCCGCATGATGCAGTTCAATAACTAAAGGTCTTTCAGCAGTATCTTGCTGGTGCTTTGATAATATTCTTCGCGGGCCTGCATCAGTGCCTCCCACGGAGCACTGTATCGCTCGCGGTCAATCTTGAATGCTTCTGAACCGGCTACATCCAGTCTGTTCAGGAGCATTGCTACATTCATCCGGTTTATATCTACAGACGGAAGGTATGCAAAAGATTCATCGTCATCGTCTACCGGGGTTTCATAAATCATGTGCATGTCTTGCAGTTCGTATAATATATTTTTGGTAAGCCGGATGGGAATCTTATGCTCATCACTCAATGTAACGGCAGTATAAGGAGGTTCTTCCGTTTCAAAACGTTTACAGATGAGTGACATGATGAGGATACAAAGGAAGTCATGATACCGGCGGCTGATATGTGCTGTCTCTTTGCTGAAACTGTAATTCTTCAGATTTTGGGCCACATAGCACAGTTCCGCACCATAAAGACAGATACTCCACGATATTTGTGTCCACAACAGGAACATCGGGATAGCGGCGAAACTACCGTAAATGGCATTGTAGCGCGAAACCCATATCTGGCTTCCGATATATAAATATTGGAATGCCTGAAAAGCAGTACCGGCTATGATACCGGGTATGATAGCATATTTGATTTTTACCTTTGTATTGGGCATAAACACATATAGCCCTGTGAACATTCCCCACGTGAGTATGAAAGGAATAAGCCTGACCATAAATTTCATTAGCGGTGCCAACAATACAAAATCCTCCATATTTTTCAGCATTGTCGTCATGAAGATTGAAATACCGCTTGACAATACAATTAATAACGGAAGAAGTAAAAGGATGGAAAAGTAGTCTGTCATTTTACGGTAAAGCGTGCGTGGCTTCTTCACCTGCCAAATGTAATTGAAAGTACGTTCTATGTTGTATGTCAGGCTGAGGATAGTCCAAAACAGCATGATTAAACCGACACCGATAAATACGCCGCTTTTGGCGTGAATCAGATAAGAGTCAATCAATCCGAGAACCGTCTCTGCGGCTGCACTCTGGCCTTCCAGTCCACTGCGAAACTGGGTTTCCAATAAATTGGAGAAACCAAAGCCGCGTGCAATGGCAAATAATATGGCCAATATAGGAATACTGGAAAGCAATGTGCTGTATGTCAGCGCAGAAGCTTTGTTGATAATACGTCCTTGGGTAAATTCACGGATGGAGAGGGTTGCTATCTTTATTGCATTATAAAGTATTCCACGAGATTTGCTAACCTCGTCTTCCGTCACTCGCCATATATCATCTTTGAGAAACGATTGCAGGCCTTTCAGCTTTTCCTTGTTCATGGTACTCATTTAGGCTCTTTATATATAAAAAAAAGCAGTCGGCCTATAAGCCGGGTTCTGTTCCTTGCCTTGCGGCAAAGCGTCTGTCATTTATCTACGCCTGTTGTCACCAACAGGCTCTAGCGGTCTACCCTCCGACGTGGGGCGAGCAACCCTCATAATGCCGGTTTACATGACCTTACAACTCCTAAGATACACAGCCCGACATGTCACCATGCGGCTGGTGGGCTCTTACCCCGCCTTCTCACCCTTACCTTGTCCCCGAAAGAACAGGGCGGTTCTTTTCTTCTGCATTACTCTACCTTCGCAGATAGCTTTCTGTTAGGAAGTAGGATGCTCTATGTTGCCCGGACTTTCCTCTTCTGCCTTGTGGCATCAGCGACAGACCGGCCGACTGCTTTGAGCGGACAAAGATAATGCTTTTGGCCCGAAGTGCAGCAAAAGGATGAGAAAAAGTATTTAAATGAATGTAAAATGTTGAATTTATGCCTCTGACAGATGTGCTGTCAGCTATTGATAACGAATGCAAATTTGGCAGATATTGCGGTTAACCCCTGTTAAGTGTCTGTATGTCTCTGTTAAAAGAGGGAAAATTTACCTGACAATGCATACAACCGTACATATTTTGTCATTACTTTAGCGATATAAAAGTTAAACTAAAAAATGAAATTAACAAATTAATAGATATTAAGTTATGAAACAAGCAACTAAAATGGTACTAGGAGCAACGGCGATTGTAGCTGTTAGCGCAGGTGTGGCAGGAGTAACGACTTATACTATGTTGAAGCCTGAACAGAATAAGAGTTTGGCTTTTAATGATGTATTCCAACAAAACCAGAATACAAGATTGGCAGCTCTGGATGCAATAAATATGCAACCGGTCGATCTGACTCAGGCGGCCGAGAACTCTGTACATGCAGTTGTCCATATAAAGTCTACCCAAGAATCTAAGACTCAGACTGTAACAGTTCGTGACCCATTCTCCGATTTCTTTGGTGATATCTTTGGAAACGGTAGAGGCGGAGGCCAGCAACGCCAGGTACAAACTCCGGAAAGGGTTGGCTTTGGTTCAGGTGTGATTATATCAAAGGATGGCTATATTGTTACTAATAACCATGTGATTGATAATGCAGATGTAATCAGTGTCAAACTGAACGACGGACGTGAATTTAAAGGACGCGTGATAGGTGCAGACCCCAGTACGGATTTAGCTTTAGTTAAAATTGAAGCTGATGACCTTCCGACAGTACCTATAGGTGACTCGGATGCATTGAAGGTAGGAGAGTGGGTGTTGGCGGTAGGTAATCCATTCAACATGACGTCTACTGTAACTGCCGGTATTGTCAGTGCAAAAGCTCGTACATTGGGTGTATATAATCAAGGTGTAGAATCATTCATCCAAACGGATGCTGCCATTAATCAAGGTAATAGTGGTGGGGCACTGGTTAATGCGGGAGGTGAATTGGTTGGTATCAACTCTGTACTGTATTCACCGACAGGGGCTTATTCAGGATATGGTTTTGCTATCCCGACCAGCATTATGAAGAAAGTTGTATCAGACTTGAAAGAGTATGGGACTGTGCAGCGTGCTATTCTAGGTATTAAAGGCACACCGATTAATGATGACCAGCAGTTAATGGATGATGCAATGAAGAAACAAGTGAAAGACTTGGGCGCAGTAGATGGCGTATGGGTTCGTGAAATCATCGAAGGAGGTTCTGCTGCAGGTAAGTTGCAGGAGAATGATGTTATCATTGGAATAGATAGCAAGAGAGTGAAGAACTTTGCAGAACTGCAGGAAGGTTTGGCTAAGCATCGTCCGGGTGACAAGGTTACAGTAAAAGTTTTACGTGACAAGAAAGAAAAAGATATTGAATTGACTTTAAAGAACGAACAGGGGACTACGAAGGTAGTGAAGAATGCAGGCATGGAAATATTGGGTGCTGCGTTCCGCGAAGTTCCTCAAGAGCTGAAGAAACAACTGAATCTCGGTTCGGGTATTGAAGTAACAGGTGTGACGGAAGGCAAGATGAAAGCTGCCGGTGTCCGTAAGGGATTCATTATTCTGAAAGCTAATGGACAGGTCATTAGAACGGTGAATGATTTGGAGAATGTGCTGAAGGCTGCAACTCAGTCACCCGATCAGGTATTGTTCTTAAGCGGTATGTTTCCGTCAGGTAAACGCGCCAATTACGCTGTAGACTTGACTCAAGAATAATTCATAAAGGATAAAAAGACATAAGGTAATAAGATTTTTTCAATAGGTGTGTGTTTGGTGGATGCACGGCAGTATTATACTAGTCGTGCATCCTATTATATTTAAAGGAGTGTCCTTAATGAAAATAATAGGACTATATGCATTGGAATAACCTAATAATTTTAAGAACTACCCTGATAAAAGTCCTTTTTTGATTTATTGGCAAAAATATTCCAAACAAAATGGATGTTATTCCATTTTAATGTTGTAAATTTGCATCCCAAATTTGTTTTATAGAGAATGAGACAATTAAAGATTACTAAAAGTATCACTAACCGAGAGAGCGCATCTCTTGATAAGTATCTACAGGAAATTGGGCGCGAAGACTTGATTACTGTAGAAGAAGAGGTAGAGCTCGCTCAACGTATCCGTAAAGGCGACCGGGTGGCATTAGAAAAACTGACACGTGCAAACTTGCGTTTCGTTGTATCTGTTGCCAAGCAGTATCAAAATCAGGGGTTAAGTCTTCCTGACTTGATTAATGAGGGAAACCTGGGACTGATTAAGGCAGCCGAAAAGTTTGATGAAACCCGAGGCTTTAAATTTATCAGTTACGCTGTATGGTGGATTCGTCAGTCTATCCTTCAAGCATTGGCAGAACAGTCACGTATTGTTCGTTTGCCGTTGAACCAGGTAGGTTCGCTGAATAAAATCAGCAAAGCTTTTTCCAAGTTCGAACAGGAAAACGAGCGTCGTCCTTCTCCGGAAGAATTAGCCGATGAATTGGAAATTCCGGTAGACAAGATTTCGGACACGTTGAAAGTTTCAGGCCGTCACATTTCTGTAGACGCTCCTTTTGTGGAAGGAGAAGACAACAGCTTGTTGGATGTGCTGGTAAATGACGACTCGCCTATGGCAGACCGTTCCTTGGTTAATGAGTCACTTTCGAAGGAAATCGATAGAGCACTCTCTACGTTAACCGAAAGAGAAAAGGATATTATCCAGATGTTTTTCGGTATTAACACGCAGGAAATGACGTTGGAAGAAATCGGCGATAAATTCGGACTCACTCGTGAGCGCGTACGTCAGATTAAAGAGAAAGCCATTAGAAGATTAAGAGCAAATTCACGTAGCAAGCTGCTCAAGGCCTATTTGGGATAAGACCAAATTCGGTTTCCAAAACAAAAAAAAACAAAGCATGAGTTGAAAGTTTGAGCTTTCATCTTGTGCTTTTGTTCGTTTATAGAGGAATAATGTTAATTTATCTATTACCTTTTTATATTTAGCGGTAAATAACTACTTTTGTCCTCAATAAAATAATAAAAAACAAATTATGAAATTCATCAAGATTTTCTGCTCTTTATTTGTCGTGCTGATGTTGTGCTCGGCATTTTCTTTAAAAGGAAATAAAACCAAGGCTGTATATATAGTAGGTGTGTCTGCTTCGTTTACAGATTCATTGATTTATTTTACAGATATCCAGTTGTTGGATAGTGTGAAACTGGATAATAATAAATTGTTGCCGCAACGTTCTCATTATAGTTATCAGTTGAAGAATTATTTGGAAGGCCAGGAAGGGCTGGTGAACCGTACTTGCTTTGTGTATTTTGATACTAATAAATCGAAATTGGAGAAGACGGTTGCCAAACTGAAATCTAAGTTTCAAAAAGGACACAATGTGTTGATTCGTCCGGTAGACCCGACCCTGTTTCGCTTTACAAAACCGGAGGAAGAATAAACGTTAGTACGCGTGGGTTTGCACGTACGTATGCATGAGCTCACACGTATATACGCATAAGCCCACACGTACGTACGCATGAGGCTACACGTACGTACGTGTGGAATGGGTAGGCCGAAGTTGACTAGAAAGCGAACTCCGCCAGTTTCTTCTTATTGCTCCCCGAGTAATAAATGTATTTGATTTTACTTCCAAATTTCCGATATTCCTCCATTTCCACTGAATTATCAATAGCTTCTTGCAAAGCCTTTTTATAAGTGGCATAATTACTGTTCATGAACTGTGGGCTGTCCAGCTCTCCTGTTACAGTATAATAGTAACTCACAGTATTGTTCTGTTCGTCATAATGAGTACTGTCAATGGTAACGGTTTCATTCAAACGGATAGGGTAGGTTTTATTTAGTTTTTCGGCGGTCTCTTTAAATTTGCGGGCCGGTCCTTTGCTGGTACAAGCAGTCAATGCAGCTATGAGCAAGGCGGATAATACGATTTCTTTTTTCATTATTGTTGGGTATTTTAGGGCGAAAATAGAATATATATGTAAACAAAGCAAGTGTTTATTTGTTTTTTATTCGTATGTTTGTGCAAACAAAAAAAGTAAGACATGTCTAATTTCATAGATGAGCTAAAACGGAAAGACCATAAACGCTATTTAGGTGGTCTTGATTTCTTTAAATATATTGGTCCGGGGTTATTGGTTACAGTTGGATTTATCGATCCGGGGAACTGGGCGTCCAACTTTGCAGCCGGTTCGGAGTTTGGCTACGCTTTATTATGGGTCGTTACACTTTCCACGGTGATGTTGATTGTTTTGCAACACAATGTTGCGCACTTGGGCATTGTTACCGGTCTTTGTTTGAGCGAAGCAGCTACACAATATTGTCCCAAATGGATAGCACGTTCAGTCTTGGGGAGTGCGGTTTTGGCATCTATATCTACTTCTCTGGCAGAGATTCTGGGAGGCGCTATTGCGCTGCAGATGTTGTTGGATATTCCTATTGTGTGGGGGTCTATATTGACCACTCTCTTTGTGGTTATCATGCTGTTCTCCAATTCATATAAGAAGATAGAGCGAGCTATTATTGCGTTTGTCTCTGTTATCGGGTTGTCATTTCTATATGAACTCTTTTTGGTGGATATAGACTGGCCGGTGGCAGCACGTGCATGGGTTGTGCCGAGTATCCCGCAGGGCAGTATGCTTATTATAATGAGTGTTCTCGGTGCAGTAGTGATGCCCCATAATTTATTTTTGCATTCGGAGGTGATACAGAGTCATGAATATAACAAGCAGGATGAGGGTTCGATTCGTAAAGTTTTGAAATACGAGTTTTATGATACGCTGTTTTCCATGATTGTGGGATGGGCGATAAATAGCGCAATGATATTGCTGGCTGCTGCCACTTTTTTTAAAACAAGTACGCCGGTGGAGGAATTGCAACAAGCGAAGTCGTTGCTTGACCCGCTATTAGGGAATAATGCCGGAGTGATTTTTGCATTGGCTTTGCTGATGGCGGGTATTTCGTCTACGATAACCAGCGGTATGGCAGCCGGTTCTATTTTTGCCGGTATCTTTGGAGAATCATATCATATAAAGGACATTCACTCACGTATAGGTGTGCTTTTATCATTGGGGGTGGCTTTAGTGATTATATTTTTCATTGACAATCCGTTTTATGGATTGATTATTTCTCAGATGATTCTAAGTATTCAGCTTCCGTTTACTGTATTTTTGCAGGTAGGGCTTACCTCTTCTAAAAGAGTGATGGGCAAGTATGTCAATTCCCGTTGGAGCAGTTTTGTGCTCTATACCATTGCTATTATTGTTTCAATACTCAACATCATGTTGTTGTTCAGTTGAATAGAAGAGGGCGTTTTTAAACTGAAGGGCCTGTTATTCGATACACTTGCCCCTTTCCTTATTGAGGAGTGGCAGGTGTACTTTCTTTATTTTCTGAAATAATCAGCAATTTATCTCCTGCGTGTAATTGCAGTGAACCATTGGGAATCATAAATTCGTTTCCTCGTTTTACCAACATCACCAATGTACCTTTAGGTAGGTTCATGTCCATCAGGCGGTTGCCCTTGGCCAGCATTTCTTCAGTCAGGATGATATCTCTTAAATCGGTATTAATTTCATCGGGAATCTCTACACCGAAGTCATTTCCGGTCTTTTCGAGAGGAGTGGCCAAATGGAGTAATTTAGCTATCCATGAAATTGTTGTTCCCTGAACCACTAAAGATAAGATAGTGATAAAGAACACGATATTAAATATTTGATTGGAATCCGGTATATTGGCTACCACAGGATAGGTGGCAAATATGATAGGTACTGCTCCTCTCAAGCCTACCCATGATACGAATATGCGTGAGTTAAAATTCATTTTCTTAAATGGTAGCAGGCAAATCAGGACACTCAGAGGGCGTGCAAAAACAATCATAAATACACCGATAAGGAGGGCAGGAACAGCAATGTTCAGCATTTCATGGGGGTTAACCAACAGTCCCAACGTCAGGAACATAATGATTTGGAATAACCATGTCATACCATTCATGAAGGTTGAAATTTCTTTCCGGTTCGTTATGCGGTTGTTTCCTACCATGATACCGGCAATGTAAACAGCCAGATAGCCGTTCCCTTTACACAAATCAGTGACCGTGAAAGTGAAGAATATAAAACTTAATAATAGAATGGGATAGAGGGATTGGTTGTTAAGGTTTATCTTATTCAAGATGAGGATGGCTAACCTGCCCAATAAGAACCCCGAAGCTCCACCTACTATAAACTGAATGCAGAATGAGCCTAGAATATCCATCATTCCCATACCCGAAGAGTTTATAAACTGAATTAAAACAATAGTCAGCATATATGCCATCGGGTCATTGCTGCCACTTTCCAGTTCGAGCATAGGGCGTAGATTATGCTTTAAATTCATGCTTTGCGAGCGGAGAATATTGAAAACGGAGGCTGAATCTGTGGAAGACATGGTGGCTGCCAGTAGCATGGCCGTAATGAGTGACATGGTGATACTCACATGCTCAAAACCTGAAATCCAATATATAAAGAGACCGGTAAAAAGTGTAGTCAGTAATACCCCCACCGTGGAGAGCAGTATCCCTTGTGACAGCACTGGACGAATCTCTGAAAATTTGGTATCCATACCACCTGAGAATAGAATAATGCTCAATGCTACCATACCAATGAATTGTGCTTCATCGGCATTGTGGAACTGCAGCCCCAATCCGTCACTGCCAAAAAACATTCCGACTAATAAAAATACCAGCAATGTAGGTACACCGAAACGATAGCCTGTTTTACTAACTACAATACTTACAAAAAGTAATACCGACCCAATTAATAGGATATTTTCTGCGTTGAATAACATATCTCGTTTTTTACATTATTAGATTATAACAATAGAATCATTTCTAAGGTTCATACTTATTTTATGATTTTTAAGCAATGCAAAGTTAAGAATGTGATGGATTATTCAGACCTTTGCCACGTTAAATCAATCTAAATTTATATATGGATACAACAAAAAATATTGCAGCTTTATTTGACTTTGACGGTGTGGTGATGGACACAGAAACTCAATATAGCGTTTTTTGGGATGAGCAGGGACGCCAATATCATCCTGAAATAAAAGATTTTGGACGTGTGATTAAAGGCCAGACCCTTACGCAGATTTATGATAAATATTTTGCCGGAATGGACGATGCTCAGAAAAAAATAACAGATGGCTTGAACAACTTTGAGAAAAGTATGTTGTATGAATATATACCCGGCGTAGAGAATTTTATGAAAGAATTACGTGCCAATGGAATAAAGATAGCTATAGTAACAAGTTCGAATGCGCAAAAGATGAGTAACGCCTATCGTGTGCATCCTGAGTTGAAAGCAAATGTAGATTTTATCCTTACAGCAGAAAAGTTTACCCATTCAAAACCCGACCCCGAATGTTTTTTGTTAGGAGCTAAGGTCTGTGATACAGTCCCTGAAAACTGTGTTGTCTTTGAAGATTCATTTCATGGGCTGGAAGCCGGAAACCGTGCGAAAATGACGGTAGTGGGACTGGCAACGACCAATCCCGAGGAGGCAATACGCGATAAGGCGAATCTTGTTATTCAGGACTTTAAAGAGTTTAGTTTCGAAAAAATGAAAGAGATAATGAGGTAATGTCATATAAAACATCTACCTTTGCAGCCGTTTTATAAAATTTAAAGTAAATATGGCAGGATATATTTCTGGTGATACACGCAAGGTGACCACCCATCGTTTGGTGGAAATGAAACAGAGAGGTGAAAGAATTTCGATGCTGACCTCTTATGACTATACCACTGCACAGATTGTGGATGAAGCTGGTATTGATGTTATTCTAGTGGGTGACTCCGCTTCTAATGTAATGGCGGGAAATGTAACTACGCTCCCAATAACACTCGACCAGATGATTTATCACGGTAAATCGGTGGTGCGCGGAGTGAAACGTGCTTTAGTGGTGGTTGATATGCCTTTTGGTACTTATCAAACATCTGAGTACGAAGCCGTGACCAATGCAATTAAAATAATGAAGATAACTCATGCCGATGCATTAAAACTGGAAGGCGGAGAAGAGATTATCGATGCAGTAAAGAAGATTATTTCGGCAGGTATTCCAATTATGGGACATTTGGGCTTGATGCCTCAATCCATTAATAAATATGGAACTTACACAGTACGTGCAAAGGATGATGCAGAGGCGGAAAAGTTGATTCGTGATGCTCATTTGCTGGAAGAAGCCGGATGCTTTGGACTCGTGCTTGAAAAAATTCCGGCTGCATTGGCCGAAAGAGTGGCAAAAGAGCTGACTATACCCGTAATCGGCATTGGTGCCGGTGGTAATGTCGACGGTCAGGTACTTGTCGTAGCCGATATGCTTGGAATGACTGACGGCTTTCGTCCGCGTTTCCTTCGTCGTTATGCAGACTTACACACAGTAATGAAAGGTGCAATCGGTCAATATGTAGAGGATGTGAAAAGCGGAGATTTCCCTAACGAGAACGAACAATATTAAAAGGTTCCGATATGTTTGATGACTTCTTCTTTCCGTATGAAAAGGCGAAATTATGGACAAGAGATATGATAATCCTGTCTCTTTCAAACTTTTTCCTTTATATTTCGCTCTATATCATGTTGCCCGTACTTCCTTTGTGGATAGTGCAACATTGGTATTGCAGCTATGCGGAAGCAGGGGGAGCCGTTGCCGTCTTTGGATTGACAATGTTTCTGCCCGGTCCTTGTAACAGCTATATAATAGACACCTTCAAACGGAAAAGTGTATGTATCATTACTCTGGCGTTACTGGCCGGAGTAAGTTTATTATATCCCTATGTCGCCACCGTTGGGATGGTAGCTTTACTGCGTATGGCGCAAGGGGCATTGTTCAGTGTGGTGACAATGACTACCGGAAGCACTTTGGTAATTGATGTTACAGCTTCACGCCGACGTACAGATGCTAACGTCGCTTTTACTTGGTTCGGAAGGTTTGGAATGGCATTGGGACTGGCGTTAGGTGTTTATATATATCCTTATTGGAGCTTTACCTGTGTGGTTTATGTGTGTGCGGCATTTGGAATAGGTGCATTATTATTGATTCCGTTGCTTCATATTCCTTTCCGTGCACCTTTATGTCCTCCTCTTTTCTCTTTAGACCGTTTTTTATTGCCTCGCACGCTTCTTCCCGGAATAAACATGTTGTTGGTCTCTTTTATATTTGGAGTCGTTATTGCACATATTTATAATGAAATATTCTATATTTGCATTCTGATAGGTTTTGCAGTTTCACTGCTTGTTTCCAAGTATGCCCTTTCGCATACTTCGTGTCGTGCAGAGATGGAGTTCGGACAAGCGGCTTTAGTTGCAGGAATATTGTTGATGGCATTTTCAAACAGTTTAGTGAGCAGTTATATCGCGGCCCTTTTGTTGGGTGTCGGCATTGGAATCACTGCATCCCGCTTTTTTGTAATAATGATAAGCTTGCCGTTGCATTGTGAGAGAGGTACAGGAAATAACACTTATCAGTTGTTATGGGAAGTAGGTTTGTTGGGAGGTTTGTTTTTCGAGAATATATGGACAGAAAGCTATCCTGACACAATATATTGGATATGTTTGGGCATCTGTGTGGTTTCATTGGTTCTTTATGAAACGGTGACACACTGTTGGTATTATAAGAGAATGGAAGAAAAACAGTTATAAAATTTAAGATATAAAGATATGGCAGACGACAAGAAAATCATCTTTTCGATGGTGGGCGTGAGTAAAGCTTTCCAGGCGAATAAACAGGTATTAAAAGACATCTACCTATCCTTTTTTTATGGTGCCAAGATTGGTATTATCGGTTTGAACGGTTCGGGTAAGTCTACATTGCTTAAGATTATAGCCGGCTTAGAGAAGAGTTATCAGGGTGAGGTAGTCTTTTCTCCGGGTTATTCAGTAGGCTATCTGGCACAGGAACCGCATTTGGATAATGATAAGACAGTAAAAGAAGTCGTAATGGAAGGCGTGCAGAATATAGTTGATACGCTTGCCGAATACGAAGAAATAAACAATAAGTTCGGTCTTCCCGAGTATTATGAAGACCCCGAAAAGATGGATGCACTTTTTGCTCGTCAAGCAGAGTTGCAAGACATTATCGATTCGACGGATGCATGGAATTTGGATAGTAAACTGGAACGTGCGATGGACGCTTTGCGTTGTCCGCCCGAAGACCAGCCGGTGAAGAATCTTTCGGGAGGTGAGCGCCGTCGTGTGGCATTGTGCCGTTTGTTGTTGCAAAAACCGGATATCTTATTGTTGGATGAGCCGACCAATCATTTGGATGCCGAAAGTATCGATTGGTTGGAACAGCATTTGCAACAATATGAAGGAACGGTTATCTGTATCACTCACGACCGTTATTTCCTTGACCATGTGGCTGGATGGATTCTTGAGCTCGACCGCGGTGAAGGTATTCCTTGGAAGGGTAATTATTCCAGTTGGTTGGAGCAGAAGACCAAACGTATGGAGATGGAAGAGAAGACGGCCAGCAAACGTCGTAAAACGTTGGAGCGCGAGTTGGACTGGGTGCGTATGGCACCGAAGGCCCGTCAAGCGAAAGGTAAAGCTCGTTTGAACTCGTATGATAAACTATTGAATGAAGATCAGAAAGAGAAAGAAGAAAAGCTGGAGATTTTTATTCCGAATGGTCCTCGTTTGGGAAATAAAGTGATTGAAGCCAAAGGAGTGGCAAAGGCGTATGGCGATAAACTGTTGTTTGACAATCTGAACTTTATGTTGCCTCCTAATGGCATTGTGGGCGTGATTGGACCGAATGGTGCCGGTAAAACGACTTTGTTCCGTTTGATAATGGGACTGGAGACAGTAGATAAAGGTACTTTTGAAGTAGGTGAAACAGTGAAGCTGGCTTACGTGGATCAGCAACATAAAGATATTGACGCTAATAAAAGTGTGTATCAGGTAATCAGTGGAGGTAACGAACTTATTCGAATGGGAGGACGTGACATTAATGCGCGTGCTTATCTGAGCCGTTTTAATTTCTCGGGAGCCGATCAGGAGAAACTTTGTGGAATGCTTTCGGGTGGTGAACGGAATCGTTTACATTTGGCAATGGCATTAAAAGAAGAAGGCAACGTGTTACTGCTCGATGAGCCTACCAATGATATCGATGTAAATACTCTTCGTGCATTGGAAGAGGGGTTGGACGACTTTGCCGGATGTGCTGTGGTTATCAGCCATGACCGTTGGTTCCTGGATCGTATCTGCACTCATATCCTTGCCTTTGAAGGAAACAGTGAAGTGTTCTTCTTCGAGGGTTCTTATTCTGAATATGAAGAAAATAAGATGAAGCGTTTAGGCAATGAAGAGCCTAAACGGGTTCGTTATCGCAAATTGATGGAAGATTGATGGGCATTTGATATTTCATGCCGGATTCCCCCTTAAGAGATTTTGTCTTTTAAGGGGTTTTTTATTCATTATTCTGTTATAACCCCCCATTTTGTAATTAGAATGTAGTATATATCCCATTCTTATTTGCTATCTTTGCAACGTCTTTTAAGACATTAATTATAATATTAATTAATTCAGTAGGTTTTATGGTAAAAAGAATGCGATCTTTTTTATCAGCAGTCATGCTAGTGATTGCTGCTACGGTCAATGCACAAGTTACTACTTCTTCTATGAGTGGTAAATTGGTTGACACAAACAATGAGGTCATTATCGGTGCTACTGTTCAGGCTATTCATGAGCCTTCGGGAACACACTATGGCGCAATTACTAATTTTGATGGACGTTACTCTATTCAAGGCATGCGTGCCGGCGGTCCTTACAAAGTAGAGATTTCGTACATCGGTTATCAAACACTTATTTTTAAAGACATCAATCTTCAGTTGGGAGATAACTATGTCTTGGACGCACAACTGAAAGAGTCTTCAGAATTGTTGGATGAAGTTGTAGTAACAGCATTCAAAAGCAGCAACATGAAGTCCGACCGTGCCGGAGCTGTAACCAATATTGGAAGCGAACGCATGTCTTTGGTGCCGACCGTGAGTCGTAGTCTGAATGATGTGATGCGTCTTACTCCTCAGGGAGCCAATACCACCGGATCGGGTTTTGCTGTGGGCGGTGGTAACTATCGTCAATCGTATGTAACAGTCGACGGTGCGGCATTCAGCAATGCATTTGGTATCGGTTCGAATTTGCCGGGAGGTGGTTCTCCTATCTCTTTGGATGCGCTGGAACAGGTTTCCATTTCGGTTACTCCATATGATGTGCGCCAAAGCGGATTTACGGGAGGTGCCATCAACGCCGTAACCAAGAGTGGTACAAACGACTTCAAGGGAACAGTTTATACTTATTTGTCTAATGAAAGTCTGAAAGGAGACCATATCGGAGATACCAATTTAAATGTGGAGAAATCTCAATATTACACTTATGGTGCAAGTCTTGGTGGCGCTATCATTAAGAATAAATTGTTTTTCTTTGTGAATGGGGAATATGAGGACAACGTGAGTGCCGGCCCGACAGCTATTGCACGTACCGATGCTTCTCAGGTTAACTTTGATGATGTTGTTCATCGTCCTTTTGCTACCACTACAACCGATGCAAGTGGACGCACTTGGATAGGTATGGATAATATGAGCAGTTATTTAATGGAGAAATATAATTATAATCCGGGTCGTTATCAAAATTACTCTATCAAGACTCCGGCTTATAAAGTAGTAGCTCGTGTGGATTGGAATATTAATGATAACCATAAATTGAATGTCCGTTTCACCCGTGCTCATTCTAAAGACAACTCAGGCCCTTCTTCATCTACTTCTCCTCTTTACGCCAATGATATTTATCCCGGTGGAGATGGTATTTCAAAAGGTTCAGGTCGTGGCAAAGCAGGGTCTTTGTATTTTGAAAGTGCCCGTTATTTTAAGGAGTACAACTTTACTTCGTATGCTGCCGAATGGAACTCTAAGTGGTTGGAAGGAAGATTGAATAATGTATTACGTGCCACATACTCTTTCCAGGATGAGCCTCGCAGTTACGAAGGCGACCTCAACTTCCCGACTGTGGATATTCTCGAAAATGGTGCTTTATATGCTACTTTCGGTCCGGATGTATTTACGGTAGGTAACTTGGGACAGGCCAAGACATGGGTAGTAACGGACGAAGCTTCTTATAATATGGGTATCCACAACTTCGTTTTAGGTTATCAGTTTGAACACAACAAAGCCGTCAATGGATTTCAGCAGGCAGGTAATGGATATTATGTATATTCATCATGGGATGATTTTGTAAACAATCGTCAGCCGGCTGCATTTGGTATGATGCATTCCAACTCTGAAGATTTATCTCAGTTTATGGCTAAAATGACTACCATGCAACATTCATTATATTTGCAGGATCAGATGAATATTAGCGATAACTTTAAGCTGACCGCCGGTATCCGTTTTGAGTTGCCTGTTTATCCTTCTTTAAAAGATAATTATAATAAGGACTTTGCAGAGCAAAGTTATAATGGAATCCATTATTCGACCGACCAGCTTCCTGATGCAAAAATTACCGTATCTCCACGTGTAGGTTTTAACTGGGATATGACCGGAGAACGCAAATATGTGCTTCGTGGCGGTACCGGTATATATGTCGGACGTATGCCTTTTGTATGGTTGGTTTCGACAGTAGGAAATTCAAATGTGGGACAAACCAGCTATTTCTTCAATAAGAGAGAAGAAGCTACAGGAGTTATTCCCAGCTTCCATGGTTCGGATAGAAAAGCTTTGCTTCAAGAGCTTTACGGAGGAAACTTTAAGCCGAAAGAGTTAAAGGCTTCCAATCAGTCAACCATTCTGGATAAAGACTTGACAATGCCCACAACTTGGAAAACGTCTTTGGCTTTTGATGCCAAACTGCCGGGTGACATTGATTTCACGTTAGAAGGTATCTTTAATAAAGACCTGCAAACGGTGGTGGTTTCCAATCCTCACTATTATGTAAGTGATGAAACCGTTGCCTTAAACGATAATGATGTGCGTCATAAACTAGGTCAGTACCCCGGTGTACAAGACGCTTATCTGCTGGAGAACGGTCCTCATGGTGCATATTATTATTCTATTACAGCACAGTTGGCAAAGCGATTTGATTTTGGTTTGAATATGTCAGTGGCTTACACTCATGCTTGTGCTAAGTCGTATGGAGATGGTGTGGGCGACCAAGTCAGTTCTGCATATAAAAACAATATGTATTCTATTGACCCGATTAATGCTCACGAATTAGGCTTCGGAAACTACGTTTCTCCTCATCGTATAATTGCCTCTGTGGGATATCGTAAGGAATATGCCAAGCATTTTGCTTCTGCCATTTCTTTGATTTACGAAGGAATGAATACCGGTTATGATGGCTGGGGATATGGTGGCGCTCGTCATACTTATACCTTCTCAAGCAATGTGTTAGGTGACAAAGCCAACAGTTTGCTTTACATTCCGGCTTCTCGCAACGAATTGGATTCATGGAATTTCGAAGCAACAGAAGTTAAAGATGATAATGGCAAGAAGATGGCTTATACAGCAGATATGCAAAGAGATGATTTCTGGAACTATATTAATAATGACAGTTATCTGAAAGGACGCAAAGGTAAATATACCGAGCGTGGCGGTGCAGTAATGCCTTGGCATCATCAGCTGGATTTGAAGTTTATGCAAGACTTCTATATGAATATCGGCGGAAAACGCAATACGTTGCAAGTTGGAGTTGATATTAAGAATTTCTTGAATCTCCTGAACAGTAAATGGGGAACTTATAAAAAGATTAATAATGATGCTTTGTTAAGCTATAAAAACGGAGCTTATCAGTTCCAGCAGAACAATGGTAAGCGTCTGACTTCTGTACATTCTGATTATATGAGTTTAAATTCTACTTATTCAGTGCAGTTCAGCGTCCGTTATCTTTTTAATTAATTTGCTTCCATCGTATTGATGGACTCCTAAAAAGGGGGGTGTGTCAAAATGTGAATAATACTGTCGTTTTGTTCGTAGGGGCGAGGTTCGCTCGCCCGAAAACAGTTTACTTTGTGTCTTCGGGCAGGCAAACCCTGCCCCTACAGCTGACGATTGGATAGGCATTTTAGTTTTGACACACCTCCCTTTTTTTTGTGGGATAACCATGTCGGAAGAGCGGATAGAAGACATTCAACCGCATAAACGGAAGTGCTTTTTCAAGTGTGTGGGTCACTATACAGTAAAAGAAGTATAGTTGTGGTCATTAGCAAATGTAATACAATCTTAATACTCCTTGGGAAAATCCGCATACCTCCTTTAATTATTGCAATATTAATGCAATTAATATGAATATAATTTCTACCTTTGTTATCTATTTAGTGTTTCTAACTATTAACTATTAATCAAAAACAAAATTATGAGAAATCATCTAAAGCATTTCCTCATGTTAGCAGTCTTAACATTGTGTTTTGCTGCTACTGCTGGTGCGCAGGCAACGGTAAAAGGAACAGTGGTAGATGCCGAAAACAATGAGCCATTGATTGGTGCAACTGTTACGGTAGGCGGTACTGGCTTGGGTACTGTTACAGACTATGAAGGTAACTTCACATTGAAAGTGACTTCAGCTAAAGCAACAATTGAATTTAAGTATTTAGGTTACTTGGATAAGTCTGTTAAACTAACTCAGCGGGGTGAAGTAAATTTGGGAGTAGTCAAAATGGATTTGGATACTCATACTTTGGGGGATGTTGTGGTGACTTCATCCATTGCCGTAGCTCGTAAAACTCCGGTGGCTGTATCTACCGTAGCACCGGAATTCATCGAAGAGAAGCTCGGTACTATGGAATTTCCTGAGATATTAAAATCAACTCCAGGAGTATATGCCACTAAACAAGGTGGTGGTTACGGTGATTCGGATATTAACTTGCGTGGTTTCAAAACAGAAAATATTGCAGTTATGGTAAACGGTGTTCCTGTAAACGATATGGAATGGGGTGGCGTTTACTTTAGTAATTGGGCTGGTTTGAGTGATGTCACTCGTAGCACACAGGTGCAGCGTGGATTGGGAGCTTCTAAGGTATCAGTTCCTTCTGTCGGTGGTTCTTTAAATATTGTAACTCGCTCTACAGACGCTAAAAAAGGCGGTTCTATTTCTTATGGTATGGGTAACGATGGCATGAACAGCATTTTGTTCTCTGTTTCTACAGGTATGATGAAAGGAGGATGGGCCATCAGTTTACTAGGAGGAAAGAAATGGGGCGATGGTTATATCCAAGGTACAGACTTTGAAGGTTATAACTATTTTCTTAATATCTCTAAGAAATTAAATGATGCTCATCAATTGTCATTTACTGCCTTTGGTGCACCTCAAAGCCACTATCAGCGTAGTAGCAGTTATGACGGCTTGACTATTCAGGGTTGGCAGGAAGTGAAGAAATATATGAAAGGCAAAAGTGAATATCGTTATAATCCATCTTATGGTTTCGGAAAGAACGGCGAACGCAAATCTTCCAATTATAATGAATACCACAAGCCTCAGATTTCATTAAACCATCAATGGCAGATAAATGACAAATCTACTTTGAGTACTGTCGCTTATGTTTCTATTGGCCGCGGTAATGGTTATAACGGACAAGGAAACTCTGAGTTTGGTTATTCTTATACAGATTGGCGTGGCGCTTCTTATGGTAAGCTGACTACAAAATTCCGCAATGCAGATGGTACATTTGCGTATGATAAGATTCAGGAACTCAATGAGCAGAGTGAAAACGGTTCTATGTTGGCTATGTCGAAGTCTAAAAACTACCATAACTGGTACGGTTTATTGTCGACTTTCACTACGAAGTTAAACGAGAATATTGATTTTTATGGCGGAGTAGACTTCCGTTATTATAAAGGTACTCATACCAATGAGTTGAATGATCTTTATGGTGGTGAATATTATGTAGATTATGATTCACGTAAAAATGTAAAAGCTGTCAATAATGCAGCGGCTGCAGATCCTAACTGGAAGTATGAGAAATTGACCGTAGGTGATGTGGTTTACCGTGACTATGATGGATATGTTATGCAGGAAGGAGTATTTGCACAAGCAGAATACAATAAAGATAAATTAAGTGCTTTCTTGGCAGGTTCTATCTCCAATACCGGTTATTGGCGTTATGACCGTCTTTATTATGACAAGCAGCATGCTGAATCGGAAACTGTAAACTTCATTGGTTGGACGGCCAAGGGTGGTGCAAACTTTAATATTACTGATCACCATAATGTGTTTGCTAATGTCGGTTATATCAGCCGTGCTCCATTCTTCTCGTATGGCGCTTTCTTGTCGGCAGCAGTAAGTAATGCCACCAATCCCAATGCCGTGAATGAGAAAGTATTCTCTGCAGAATTAGGTTATGGATATCGTTCTTCTTGGTTGAATGTCAATTTGAATGCATATTATACTCGTTGGATGGATAAGACGATGACAAAGGGTGGCGATATTTTGGATGAAAATAGTAACCCGGTAGATCGTTATAGCATTAATATGCAAGGTGTTGATGCACGCCACATGGGTGTAGAACTTGATTTCGTTGCAGAGCCGACTCGTTGGTTGACTATTAATGGTATGCTTTCTGTAGGTGATTGGCAGTGGGATAGTAATGCTACCGGATATTATTATAATGGACAAGGACAGCCTTTGGCTGATTTGAAGGGTACGATTGCTTCTGATATATATGCGCCTGATCATGCTAAGTCTGAAGTTCAGTTGAAGGGAGTGAAGGTAGGCGACTCTGCGCAATTGACTGGTGCATTGGGGGCTACAGTGAAGTTCCTTGATGGTTTCCGGGCAGGCTTGGATTATAACTTCTATGCAAACAACTATGCAGACTTTGCATTGAGTGGAAGTAGTTTGGTTGTAGGTGGAGTAAAGACGTTTAAAGATCCTTGGAAGATACCTTCAGGAGGCCAGTTTGACTTTAATGCAAGCTATCGTTTTAATATCGGTAGTTGTAAGGCTACACTGTATGGCAACATTAATAACTTGTTCAATCAGGAATATATTGTAAATGCAACAGATGCAGACGGTACATGGCAGAATGCTTATGGTGTATTCTATGCTTTTGGACGTACATACTCATTGCGATTGAAGATTAATTTCTAAATTCTAAAAGCGATAAATAATGAAAAAGTATACATTATTATATAGTGCATTTATAGCCTTGGCTCTAGTGGGTTGTGACTATAATGAAGATAACTTTGATGGCTTCGATGATTTTGGCAAGCCAACTGATGTAAAGAAGGGAGCTATTACATTTACAGATTGGGCTTCTTTGAAAGGTAACCCGAAGACTAATCAGTATTTTTCTGCTGCAGATGAAGCTCAGAATTATTTGCCTGATTGGTTGTCCAAGCAATATCCTTCAGCCGATGATGGTTCCAGCTTTAAAATCACATTCGATTATAAAGAAGACAAGTCGGTGAAACATGATAAGTTTTATAAGATTGATTATTATAAGTTGAAGAATGATGATTATAAGATTGTTCATGGGGCCGGATATTATGGAGCATATCTTAATAAGTCGACGACTTCAAAATTATATAAGGTTTTGAATAACGCTTTTCCTGATGCAAAAGAAGGAAGCCATGTGTTTGCAGAATATAATTATAATGCGAATGCTGTGCCGCAGAAAATGGATGACCCTGTCTTTTCGTATGATTTTGAATCATTGAAAGGTGGTGATGTGACTTCTATCAGTAAGTGGTATGTCAATGCGACAGGAGGGGCTAAATGGTCTGTGAAAAATTATAGTGATAATCAGTATATCAGTTATTCGGCTAACGGAAAGGGAGCCTGTGAAGCATGGCTGGTGACTCCGTCTATTAAAATTGACGATGCAAAGAAGAAACTGGCTTTCGATGTTTGTGTCGGCTATTGGAATGCGGACTGTTTGTCAGTTCTTATTTCGACAGATTTTGACGGAAAAGATGTATCAAAGGCTACATGGACTGATATTACAGCAGAGTTTACTCTTCCTCAAGAACCGGTAAAAGGATATGGTACGATGGCTCCGGCAGGAACTGTTGAACTGAAGGACTATGAAGGCAAAAGTGTTTGTGTAGCATTTAAGTATGTAGGTAATGGAGAGGATAAGAAATCAACTACTTACCAGCTCGATAATATTATCGTAGGAAATGACATTCCGGTTCTGGTTAAGTCTGAACCTCAATATGCTTTCTATGAAAAATCGGCAAAAGGTTGGGATGTGGTAAGTGATGAGGATGTATTTGTACTGACACCGGATGATTATACAGCAATGGGCGAACCGGGCAAGAACTTTAACTTCAGCTCTAGTGTTTTGGCTGAGGACTATTTACCTGCTTATCTGGCGAAGAAGGTGGCTTATCCTTTGAATGATGATGAAAAGATTATCGTGTATAAGTACTATAGCGGTTCTGTTAAGGCTTATAGTGATTCATATATTTATTCTGCTGCCGATGCTCGTTGGGGAAAGAATACTTATATGACAACCAAAACAGAACAATATGTAAAAAGTAATGGTAAATGGAACTACGATCCTAGTGTTGTGGTAAACCTGCCGAATGGTAGAGACCAAGCTGATATATCTGCATATTATCAGGCTATAGTAGATTGGGTGTGGGAAAATGTCGACCAAAAAGAACTTGGCATTTCCAAGAAAGGTGATGGATATACCACTACCTATGCTTCTCCGACCGGAAGTGAATATTATTTCGGAGCTACTGCATATCAGAACAATATAGATTTGCGTCCTGCCAAATTCCGCGAACAGTATGCCAAAGGTTATGAAGGAATGGATGACGCCAAGATTACGGAAACTGTGATGGCTCGTTTGCCGAAAGCATTTATCCCCGCTTTGGAGAAAATGCATGCAGATGCTGTTCCTGTAGACGGTATTGATGTTACCTATACTGTAAACTTTGTAATTTATGACGGTAGTTCCAACATTAATTGGACAGCCGTTTATAAAGTGATTGGTAATGGTAAGTTTGAGTATGTGGAAGATTCAATGAAAAAGGTTGAATAATAAAGAGTTGAAATGAAAAAGTAGAGGGTGCGTCGAAACTCTCATAAACTAAAAATCACCCTCGCCACAGGCTGTTGTAGCGAGGGTGATTTCGATAAAAGGGAAGTTTTGACACATCCCTTTTTTTATTGAAAGGAGATGTATATGAAGATTTTAAACGTTAAGAATATAATATGGACAGCAGGAATCCTGTTGGCGGTATCTTGTAGTAAGGGAAAGGATGCTTTAGAACCAGAACCTGCACCCGTCACAAAGGCTTATCTATTTCCCGAAGATTTTACAGATGAATTGCTCGGGAAGGAAGTAACGCTAAAAAATGCAATGTTTGTTACTGCTACCTATAAAGTGTCGGCAACAGGCAATATAACTCTTTCTTCTCAAGTTTTACGGACTCCTACTGATAAAGTGACACCGGGTAGCTCAGACTATAAAAAAGCTTTGGAAGAGAATATGAGAAATAAGTTGTTGCTAATTCCGGGTGACATTGTATTGACAGACGAGAACCATACATTGCGTGTGGGAACCAGGCTGGAGAATCTGAAAGGAAAGGTGTCTGTTTCGGGGAATCACTATGCTTTGACTATTACTGACCGCCCGGTTATAAAAAAGAACGACCGCCCGCAAATGCCTGAGGTGGGAAAATATAATATGAAAGTAGCCAGCATGAATCTTGAATATTATATGGCGAGTCCTTCCATGTGGGGACATAGCAATGGGGCCAAAAATGAAGCCGCTTTTCAGAGGCAACGGAAGAAAATATTGGCGGCGATGAAAGAAATGGATGCTGATGTGTATGCTGTTTGTGAAATAGAAGAGGGAGATTATTCGGTCAATGAATTAGTACAGGCATTGAATGAGGAGTGTGGCGTAACCGGTAAATATAGAGGTATTGACAGCGGCGACAAGAAAATAACGAGTTATACAAAGAATGCTTTTATTTACAATACAGAAAAGGTATCTCCTTACATGGAGTTTAAAACTTATGGAGGCACATATCTGCCCCTTCGTCATGTGGCTCAATGCTTCGAGTTGAAAGAGAATGGCAGCAGAGTGATTCTGGCCATGAACCATTTTAAATCCAAGTCAGGCAATAATGCTACCGGAGGTGATAAAGATCAGCAGGATGGTCAGTCTCAGTTCAATTTTCGACGGGTGCAAGAGGCTAAGGATTGCTTGGCTACGTATGAAAATCTGAAGAATTATTACGGCGACACTGATGTGTTGGTGGTAGGAGATTTGAACAGTTATTCCAATGAAGATCCGGTACGCATATTTACGGAGGCCGGTTATACTAACGAATTGCAAAAGTATGCTCCTGACAGATGGAGTTATGTTTATCAGGGTGAGGTAGGTTACTTGGATCATTCTCTTAGTTCCTCCACATTGACCGGGCAGGTGACCGGTGCTGCACCTTGGGATATTAATGCGAGTGAACCGGTCTATTTTGAATATCAATATACGTCCTTTTATCAATCCAATCCTTATCGTTATTCAGACCATAATCCTATTATCACAGGTCTAAAACTGACTGAATAAAATGTGCTTTTCAAAAAGAACCGGAGGTTTTCAAGAAAGGCTTTGAAGTTTCAAAAAAGACCTTGAAGTTGTTCGAAACGGACAAGGGCTTTTGATGAGAAGATGGAATGATGCCGGTGAAAGGAATCCCGTCCGTCAGGAAAGTTGATATAATCTTCTTTCACACATAATGAGTGTTGAAACCTCCAGTTCATGGGGGTTCTGCGTGAAAGCTATCTCTTCCTTGTAATGGGTCACATTGTTTTCTTGGGGATTTAAATCATTGTTTTATCTCCTTATAACGTATCCCCCACAAAGGGAAGAGTAAGCCGTTTCTTGCTGTCAGCCAAGGCCTTTTAAACGGAAGATTATTACAGTCCATTACAGCGGACTGTACGGTCTGCCGTAGTGGACTATACAGTCCACTGCCGGAGTCTGTAGTAATCTGACTAATAGACAGGCATAATCGAAAGGACGAAAACGCTTAGGCCGACTAATGAAATGACTTAGGGAGTTCATGATGTGTGCAGTGTTTGAAAACCGAAGGAGACAACATCGGATTAATCCGGAAATTCTGTGGGTGATAAGTGTGAACTATGAGTTACAATGCCGGTATCAAATCAAGCAATCGTCTGATATAAAAAGTACTTTTCAAAAAAGACCTTGGAGTTTTCCGAAGCGAGCAAGAGTTTTTGAAGGGAAGATGAAATGATGCCGGTGAGGGGAATCCCGTCCGTCAGGAAAATTGATATAATCCTCTTTCACACATAATGAGTGTTGAAACCTCCTGTTCATGGAGATTCTGTGTGAAAGCTATCTCTCTTGTAATTAGCACTGAGCCATAAGATGGGACTTATACATACAAAAAAACTCCCCCGAATAAATCGGAGGAGTTAACTCTTTTGAAGTAAAGGAGCGGATTATGCTTCAGCAGGAGCTTCAGTTGCTTCAGCAGCGGGAGCTTCTTCAGTAGCAGCAGCTTCAGCTTCAGCCTTAGCAGCAGCTTCAGCAGCTTTCTTTTCAGCTACTTTCTTTGCAATTTCTTCATTTACTTTCTTTTCAGCTTCCAAACGAGCTTTAGCTTCAGCCTTCTTAGCTTCTTCTTGCTTAGCTTTCAAAGCAGCCAAACCTGACTGTTTGTTGTTTTTCCAAGCTTCGAATTTAGCTTCTGCTTCTGCTTCGGTGAATGCGCCTTTAGCAACACCACCCAGTAAGTGTTTCTTCATGTAAACACCTTCTTTAGAAAGGATGTTGCGTACAGTGTCAGTAGGCTGTGCACCGCACATTACCCAATGAAGGGCGCGTTCGAAATTCAAATCTACTGTGGCAGGGTCGGTATTAGGGTTGTAAGTACCGATTTTTTCAGTAAATTTACCATCACGTGGAGCTCTTACGTCAGCGATAACGATTGAGTAAAACGCATAACTTTTGCGTCCGTTTCTTTGCAATCTGATTTTAGTTGCCATTTTCTAAATAACGTTTTTATAATTAATGATTTGAATTTATGCTAATATCTCGTATTAGCGGATGCAAAGATAAACCTTTTCTTTTGAATGACAAAGCTTTAAGTGGTGTTATTCAAAAAAAACAAGAAAAAAAGCTTTTGTAGTGATGTAAAGTATTGAATTTAATTTTATATTTGCCATTATAATTTATGATAAGTGACTAACTAAAAAAGCTAAAATTATGATTTCGCAGAAATTACAAGACGCTATTAATGCGCAGATTGTGGCTGAGATGTGGTCAGCCAACCTTTATCTTTCTATGTCTTATTTCTTTGCGGCCAAAGGATATGAGGGCTTTGCTGCATGGATGAAAGCTCAATCTCGTGAAGAAAATGAACATGCTGATATGTTGGCTCAGTATGTCTTGAAACGTGGCGGTGTGGCAAAAGTGGGTGCTATTGATTCCGTTCCGCAAGAATGGGAGTCACCATTGGCTGTATTTGAACATGTTTACAAGCATGAGTGTCATGTTTCTGAACTGATTGACAAGTTGGTGGATGTTGCCGCCGGTGAGAAAGACAAGGCTTCTCAGGACTTCTTGTGGGGATTTGTTCGCGAACAAGTGGAAGAAGAAGCTACAGCGCAAGGTATTGTTGATAAAATCAAATTGGGTGGTGAAGCCGGTTTGTTCTATCTGGATGCACAGTTGGGAGCAAGAAAATAAGAAATATGATATTTATGTTTGAAGGTCTGCAAATGTAAATGTGTCAAACTCTCGTAAACTAAAAGTCACCCTCGCCACAGGTAGTTGTAGCGAGGGTGATTTCGATAAAAAGGGAGTTTTGACACATCTCTGTGATTTTTAGTGTATGAGCGTTTAGACACACCTTCGTTTTTATTGAATTTCTTTTCTTAGCCACTGTTCCAATTCCTCAGTCCATTGGCGTTTGTATGGGAAACTGTCACGGAATCCCCAACCATGTCCGCCGATGGGATAGGTGTGAAGTGAGGCGGGAACCTTATTCTTGACTAGTTCCATATAATAGTTTATACTGTTGGCCACCGCTACGGCTCCATCATTGCTGCTGTGTAAGATGAAAGCAGGGGGAGTGTCCGACTTTACTTGCAGTTCGTTGGAGTAGAGTGTTTCCGATTCTTTAGACGGATTTTTACCTAATAGATTGTCATGTGAGCCTTTATGAGTAAGGACGGGATTCATACTGACCACAGGGTAGAGAAGAATCTGAAAATCAGGGCGTGTATCGGGGGTATAGTGTGTGGCGGCGGTGCTTGCCAAATGCCCGCCGGCAGATGCTCCCATGATTCCCAGTTTGGTGAAGTTCCATACCTTGGCATGTTCGCGCATCAGACGGATTGCTTGGTGGGCATCACTTAAAGGGATGTCACTATGTCCATTGGGCATGCGATATTTTAATACTGCATAGGTAATGCCTTGTGTGTTGAACCATTGTGCCATGTCATGCCCTTCATGATCCATTGCCAGACGAGCATATCCGCCACCGGGACACATGATGATTGCAAGGCCGTTTGGCCGGGTAGCCGGGTAGATGGTGAGGGTAGGGACTGTGACATTTGAGATGCGGTTCTTTTCCAATTCTTGCTCTTCGGTGGTGATGCCGTTTGTATTGGGAGCGCCATTGGGCCACAGTTTCAATACTATTGGTTGTTGTGCCGACAGAGCGGTGGATATTGCGAGTAAGCTCATCATGAATAGTCGTTTCATTATATTTGAGTTTTTCATGTTTATCAGTTTTTTTGGGGGGCAATTATTTGATGAGGAGGGTGTGTCGAAACTCTCATAAACTAAAAGTCGGGAGTGTGTCAAAACTAAGCCGACCTATCCCATCGTCAGCTGTAGGGGCAGGGTTTGCCTGCCCGAAGACACAAAGCAAACTGTTTTCGGGCGAGCGAACCTCGCCCCTACGAACGAAACGACAACATTATCCACGTTTTGACACAATTTCAATATAAGGGAAGTTTTTCTCTCTCATGCTGGCTTAAGTATATGCCTGTTGTTTTATTTCTTGATATGCATACTTGCCTTTACCAGCCAGATAATCAGTAGTATGTAGGCACCTAATGAAGCCACTTCGCTCCATGAATTGTTCAACCATTCCTCGTTGACCAGATTGATGCCGCCAAAACGCATTGCTGCGCTGACTACTCCCATCAATGCACCGCCCGCAATGAAACCTGATGCCAATAATGTGCCTTTTTCGCCCCGTTCTGTATTGACAGCTTCGTCTTTGCTGCGGGAAGTCACATACCAGTTGACAGCTCCACCCACCAGCAATGGCAAGTTGAGTTCCAAAGGAATGAACATACCCAGTGCAAAAGCAAGTGCGGGTACTTTGAAGTAAGTAAGTACAAGTGCCAGCACTGCACCGACACCATAGAGTAACCAGGGTGCACCTACTCCATTCATGAGGGGGTCGATGACGGCTGCCATAGCGTTAGCTTGGGGAGCTGCTAAAGCACCGCTTGAAAAACCATAAGTTTTATTCAGAATCATGATTACTCCACCTACGGTAGCGGCAGAAACCAAAGTTCCGAGGAACTTCCATGTTTCCTGTTTGGCAGGAGTACTTCCCAGCCAATAACCAATTTTCAGGTCGGTAATAAAACCTCCTGCCATAGACAGTGCGGTACAAACAACACCTCCCATAACCAAGGCGGCTACCATACCGGTTGCACCTTTCAGACCGACTGCCACCATGACGACAGATGCCAGAATCAAAGTCATCAGCGTCATTCCCGATACGGGATTGGTTCCGACAATGGCGATTGCATTGGCAGCGACGGTAGTAAATAGGAAAGCAATGCCTGCAACCAACAAAATGGCTACAATGCTATGCAGTACGTTTCCGTGCATTACATCGAAAAAGAAAAAGACGGAAATAAGCAGAATCGTAAAGATAGACCCGAAAGCGATAATCTTCATTGAAAGATCCTTTTGTGTGCGGATGACATTGGTCTCTACTTTCTTGCCTCCCATTTCTTTGGACGCTAATCCCACAGCACTCTTGATGATACCCCATGAGCGCACGATGCCGATGACACCTGCCATGGCAATACCACCGATGCCGATACTCTTGGCATATTCTTTGAAGATAAGTTCGGGAGACATTTCACTGATGGTTTGTGTTAAAGCCGGATTCCAGGCATTCAGAACCTGATCGCCGAACAATATCGACATTCCAGGGACGATAACCAGCCATACGACTAATGAACCGGCACAGATGATGGCGGCATATTTTAGACCGACGATATAACCCAAACCGAGAACGGCTGCACCAGTATTGATTTTGAGTACAACTTTCGCTTTGTCTGCCATCATTTCACCCCAACCACAAATGCGGGTTGTGAAATTCTCGTTCCACCAGCCAAAGGTAGCTACGATGAAATCATAAAGACCACCAATCAGACCGGCAAATAAAAGTGGTTTGGCCTGACTGCCGCCTTTCTCGCCCGAGACAAGCACCTGAGTGCTGGCCGTTGCTTCGGGGAAAGGATATTCGCCATGTTTGTCACTCACAAAATATTTGCGGAAAGGAATCAGGAACAAAATACCCAAGATACCTCCTAACAGTGAGCTGACAAACATTTGGAAGAAATTGACTGTCATTTCGGGATATTTGTCTTGCAAGATATAAAGGGCGGGAAGAGTAAAGATAGCACCGGCCACAATAACTCCTGAGCAGGCACCGATAGATTGGATAATTACGTTTTCACCCAATGCATTTTTTCGTTTGGCTGCACCTGACACACCGACGGCGATAATGGCAATCGGTATGGCTGCTTCAAATACCTGACCGACTTTTAAACCCAGGTAAGCTGCTGCAGCTGAGAATAATATAGCCATTAATATACCCCAAACTACAGACCACGCATTCACTTCCGGATACTGTCTGTCGGGTGACATGATAGGGTGATACTTTTCTCCCGGTTTTAATGGACGGAAGGCGTTTTCGGGCAATCCGACCGGCTTTTCTTGTTCTTGTTTCATGTTTCTCTATTTTATTATTTTTGAAATTTATCACAATAAATGCCCAAAAATAATGAAAAATTAGAGAAACATACCTATAATCTCATTAGAATATCTGAAATTTCAATCCGAATGATAACCGGAGGTAATCTAAAGGGGTAAGATAACTATTGGTAAAAGCACTGACCAAATAGAAATCGCATGAGCTGATTTCATAGAAAGCAGTAATGCTTTTTGAGAATTTCCGGTATTTATCGGGTACATCAAAACGAATGCGTTGTCCTAAGAATATATGGGTACGGATACGGGTGGAAAAGCCATAATACCCATGTGGGTAGCGTTCGGGTTCTTCTGTCCAAAAGTCATCGCTGAATACGGTATTAAAATAAAGACCGCAAGTCAACGGTTCCAATGAAAAGTCTTTTCCTAAATAGACGCTCCAAGGGATAAAATTCTGTTTTAATGTCATTGTCATTTTGAAATGACGGGAAGAGTAGCGAGGAATAAAGCCCAATAAAAGGTCGGTTTCCCATTGTCCGCGTTTCCCATAATCCCAACCGATACCCCATGAAAGCAATCCCATACCTCCGGCGTATTGTATTTTGGTGTGTGTGGGAATCAAGGCTTCCCATGCACTGCGATAGCGGTGGATACGTTTATCGTATTTGCGGTAATGTTTGGGAACTTCCGTAAATATACCTTCTCCCTCCTCTATTGCTGTCTGGCTTTTTTGTGGAATAAGAATACTATCTTGAACTAATGTTCTGTATAATAATGTATCTTGTTGCCCAAGTGCCCGGTAGGGGCAGGCGTATATTGTTAGGAATAATAGGATAATCTTAAAATTCAACAGCTTCATAATCATATTCATGAGTTCCCTCTTTAATAGTAAATACCAAATATGTTCGTTTCCCGATGTTCGGACACTGATAATAGAGGATTCCGTCTTCAAATAAATCGTCTACTGTCAGTTGGTGTTCGTGTCCATAAAGGCAAAACTGTACGTTTGGAAACTGTTTTACATATTCCTGAAATACTTTGGCTACGTTATTATTGAAAATAAACTCATACGGCTTTACGTGCATCAGGAAAACAGTTTTTTCAATGCCTTCGGAGAGGTTGGTCAATTCGTCTTCCATGAATCCGAAATCGGGTACGGGCTGTGAATAGTCATATTCCATGGCATTGGTGTTGAGACAAATGAAACGAACATTCCCGGCTGTAAAAGCAAAGTTTGGATTGCCATAGATTGCTTTATATACATCTTCTCCTGTGCCGAGGCAATCGTGGTTTCCCAAAACACAGACGAAAGGCATTTGGAATCCTTTCATAATATCGCGCATCCAGAGAAATTCTTTTGTTGCACCGAAGTCCGATTGGTCTCCGCCATGAAGAACAAAATCAATATCTCCACGTTCATTGATTTTCTCCACTACTTCTTCTGTCTCATCATACCATCGCTGGGTATCGCTAATCATAGCAAAGCGAAAGGTTTTCTTGCCTTTCATGGCTTCTTCTATACGTTCACAGTTTTTGGCATTTATATCTCGTTCGCCTGTAATGTGTGCATCATAAGGGTGTGATTCAAGCATCTCGCATGAAGTAAAGCACACTGTTAAGAGTAGCAATAATAAGTTTCCTTTTCTCATTTTTTCGAATTTGTTGCAAAGTACGTCATTTTTGGGGAATAAAGAGTGGCTTATTATTTAGGAAAAATGTTCTTTTTTTCTTATATTACAAGATACAGTGGTAAAAAAGAACTCCCCAAACAACTTTTGAAAGCCATTTAGGGAGTTTCTGGAAGAGAAATCTTTTATTATTTTGTATCTTTGGGAAGCATGTCACCTTCTATATAAAGACGAGTCATTTCATTCTTTCCATTACTACGGATAGTGATGGATTTCTTAAAGTGTCCCGGAAACTTGCCGGCACCATTGTAAATGACTGTAATCTGCCCGCTTTCTCCCGGTTTAATGGGTTCCTTGGGATACTGGGGAACAGTACATCCGCATGATGCAATTGCCTGATGGATAATCAATGGACCGTCTCCTGTATTTTTAAATTTGAATGTACATGTTACTTTCGGGCTTGATTCTGAGAATGTACCGAAATTATGTGATGTGTTTTCAAAAGTAATTTCTGCCTCTCCACCTTGTATTGCTGCATAAGAAACTAAACTGATAATCAACAATAGAGTTGAAACTAAAATCTTCTTCATAATTTTCATATTAAAATAATCGCTGCTAATTTAGCGATTTCTATATAAAGGGTAGAAAAAGTTAGTGAAATAAATGTTTAATTAACACCTTTAAAAATAGGGGATGAAGATTATTACCCCCACAATGGCAGCTGTAACAGCGCATATCAAAACGGCTCCGGCAGCTATATCTTTTACATCTCCGGCTATGGGATGATAGTCGGGAGATACAAGATTAACCAATCGCTCGATGGCTGTATTAAAGGCTTCTGCGGCTAATACCAGGCCAAAACACAGGAGTATTGCAACCCATTCCATCCGGCTGATACCAAGGATGAATCCGGCTATGGTCACTACTATAATGGCTATGCAATGAATCCAGGCATTATGCTCTTTACGCAAAAAACTGCCTATACCTGTAATGGCATAGGCAAAGCTTTTTATTCTTTTCTGTAATTCGTTCATCGTTTTGGTTTTGTTATACACACGTTTGGTCAGCCTCGATTGACTTGTTTGACTCCTTTTACAGTTTTTATTTTCTTTACCAGCAATTCCAATTTGGAGGTATCGTCTACCATCACTGTCATCATACCTGAAAATAATCCGTCGTGCGAGTCAATACTGATAGAACGTAAAGTGATGCTGCTCTCCTTATTAATAATGGAGGTGATATTGGTTACAATACCTATATCATCGTGACCGACGATGCGCAGGGTTATCGGATATTGTTTACCCTGACTTTTGCCGGCCCAACGTGCTTTTACTATACGATAAGCAAAACGTGCTCTCATTTCTTTGGCATTGGGGCAATCGGTACGGTGAATTTTAATACCTCCGTTGATAGTAACGAAACCAAAAACATCATCTCCGTAAATCGGATTACAACATTTGGCCAATTTAAAATCCAGTCCTTTTAAGTTCTGGTCTATTACCAGTACATCATCTTTGAACGTTTTGTCATCGGCAGGAGCTTGGATGCTATAGGTTTCGGCACTGCGATAGGTGATATCCTGCTGTGCTTCCGTCTCTTTCTTTTTCATTTCCACATACTTATCCAGTATGCTGTTGGCATCCAGCTTTTCGTCGGCAATATCCTGATAGAATTCTGTAACTGTTTTATAGCTCAGTTTCTTGATGAGACGCATCATGGTCGCTTCATCATATTCCAGTTTGCGGTTTTTAAACTTGCGTTCAATGGTCTCCTTGGCAAACTGCACTTGCCGTGCCTCAATTTCCTTTAATGCCTGACGTATCTTGGTGCGTGCTTTTGAAGTGGTCACGATATTCAGCCAGTCACGTTTGGGGGTCTGGGTATTGGATGTCATGATTTCCACCTGATCTCCGCTATTCAGGATTTGTCGTAGTTGGGCATTCTTACCGTTCACTTTGGCACCGATGCATTTGCATCCCAATTTACTATGGATGGTAAAGGCAAAGTCGAGTACGGTAGCTCCCTTTGCTAGTTTATAAAGGTCACCTTTCGGAGTAAAGACAAATACTTCATCTTCATACAGCTCGAGTTTGAACTGATCCATCACGTCCAGGTCGCTGTCTGCGTTTTCCAGTGTTTCACGGATAGTGGTCAGCCATTCGTCCAGTCCTGTTTCGCCTTTTACTCCCTTGTAGCGCCAATGAGCCGCAAGTCCTCTTTCGGCAATATCGTCCATACGTTCTGTTCGTATCTGTACCTCTACCCACTTTCCTTCAGGTCCCATAACTGTGGTGTGCAAAGACTCGTATCCGTTACTTTTGGGAACGGAAAGCCAGTCGCGCAACCGTTTAGGGTTGGGCATATACATGTCGGTTACGATAGAATACACTTGCCAGCATTCCTGTTTTTCTTTCTCAATAGGAGAGTCGATGATGATGCGGATGGCAAATAAATCATATACCCCTTCGAACGGACATTTCTGCTTCTTCATCTTTTGATAGATGGAGTGGATAGACTTGGTGCGTCCTTTCATGTGAAACTTTAGTCCGGCCTGCTCTAGTTTCTTCTGAATCGGCTCGATAAAGGCGGCTATATATTTGTCGCGTGATGCTTTCGTGGCATTCAGCTTATCTTTTATATGATAATAAACATCATGTTCGGTGTATTTCAGTGACAAGTCTTCCAATTCGGACTTTAATTTGTATAATCCCAGCTTGTGTGCAAGTGGTGCATAAAGGTAGGCTGCTTCATTGGATACTTGTTGGCGGGCTTCCTCATTCTCTGAGTCCTTGATTTGACGCATCAGGTTGACACGATCGGCAATCATAATCAGGATGACACGCATATCTTCAGCAAAAGAAAGAAGCAGATTGCGGAAATTTTCTGATTCGATGGTCGGACTTTTGGCATATAATTCATTGATTTTAACCAGTCCGCGAATGATTCCTGCCACGTCTTCTCCATATTCAGCTTGTACCGATGCCAAACTGCATAAATGGTTTTTTACTGATTCATGTAACATAATTCCCAAGATAGAAGCCCGCTTCATGCCGATTTCTTCGGCGACAATGACAGCAGTCTGCATATCTTTGATAATGAGGTTCATCCCAAAGTTATTTCGTGGCATATTGCCTTCGGCAACCGCCTTGATAAGATGCGTTTTGAGCTTGTGACAGTCGTCTTTTTGCAAGGTATCCCCCGATAGACGGAGTAACCGTTTATAAAGGGTGAACAGTTGTTCACGCTCTTTGGCTGTGAAAAATGTTTTTTCTTCCATAACACGTGAAATCTTTTCTTTCGGCGTAAAGGTAGTTTTTTTCTTTCTTTTTTAGATGGCTTTATGGCATTTTTTTGTATTTTTGGGCATTGATGAATAATCAAAATAGATAACGGATAATTTAAACCATTTAAATTCATATACTTATGTTAACACCTGAAGACAAAGATTTATTAGTTAAAAAAGGTATTTCAGAGCAGCAGATAGCTGAACAATTGGCTTGCTTTGAAAAAGGTTTCCCTTTCTTGGAACTGGATGCAGCCGCTTCCATTGATAAGGGGATTATAGCTCCTGCAGAGAGTGAATTGAAAGAATATCTGGAAGCATGGGATACATATAAACAAGGTGACAAGACAATTGTGAAGTTTGTACCGGCGTCTGGGGCGGCAAGTCGTATGTTTAAGAATTTATTTGAATTCTTGGGCGCGGATTATGAGGCTCCCAAAACAGATTTTGAAAAGAAGTTTTTCGACCATATCCATAGTTTTGCTTTTTACAATGATTTGAATGCCGCTTGTTTGGATAATACCGGAAAGAATATTGATGCATTGATTGCTGAAAAGAACTATAAACCGGTGGTGGCAAATTTGCTGGAAGCTGTTGGGCTAAATTATGGTGCTTTGCCAAAAGGTTTGTTGAAATTCCATCGTTATGCTGATGGCGTGCGTACTCCATTAGAAGAACATTTGGTGGAAGGAGCCCTATATGCAGCTGGAAAAACCGGAAAAGTAAACGTGCACTTTACTGTTTCTACCGAGCATCGTGAGTTGTTTAAACAGCTGGTGGATGAGAAGGTAGCGGTTTATGCTAAAAAATATGGAGTGGAATTTAATGTTTCGTTCTCGGAACAGAAACCAAGTACCGATACGGTAGCGGCTGATATGGAGAATAATCCATTCCGTGATAACGGCAAATTATTGTTCCGCCCCGGTGGTCACGGTGCTTTGATTGAAAACTTGAATGATTTGGATGCGGATATTGTATTCATTAAGAATATTGATAATGTGGTGCCCGACCGTTTGAAGGACGAAACCGTTACTTATAAGAAATTGATAGCCGGTGTCTTGGTCACCCTTCAGAAACAAGCGTTCGAGTATTTGGAATTGTTGGATAGCGGTAAATATAATCATGAACAATTGGAAGAAATCATTCGTTTTGTTCAGCAGAAGTTATGTTGTCGCAATAATGGGATTAAAGACTTGGAAGATGCGGAACTGGTGATCTATTTACGCAAGAAACTAAATAGGCCGATGCGTGTTTGCGGTATGGTGAAAAATGTGGGAGAACCTGGTGGTGGTCCATTCCTTGCATATAATCCTGACGGAACAGTGTCTTTGCAGATTTTGGAAAGTTCTCAGATTGATATGAATGATGCTGAAAAGAAAGCCATGTTTGAAAAGGGTACTCACTTTAATCCGGTAGATTTGGTTTGTGCTGTACGTGACTATAAAGGCCGTAAATTTGATTTGGTGAATTATGTAGATAAAGCTACCGGATTCATTTCGTATAAGTCAAAAAATGGCAAAGACTTGAAAGCATTGGAACTTCCGGGACTTTGGAATGGAGCTATGAGTGATTGGAGTACTGTTTTTGTAGAGGTACCGTTGGGCACTTTTAATCCGGTGAAGACAGTGAATGACTTGTTGCGTGAGCAACATCAATAAATCATTGATAACTCAGAGTGAGATTCTGATATAATTGATACATAGTTAGTAAAGCGGGGAGCCTTATATATAGACTCTTCGCTTTATTTGGAATGGATAATATTAATAAACTTGATATAGCTGTATGAGAAGAAATAGCCTGTTGGCCTTTATTGTACCTTTTGCTTTGGCGGTAACTTTTATTATGCCGATAAATGCAGCCAAACATAAAGAGCTGCCTGCATTGGGAGATACTCAAATTCAAATTTTTAGCAATACGAACATTTGCTTCCGTCCCGATTCCTTTCCCAATTATACTCCGGCCAATGCAGACGGCGTTATCCGTTTGGTGAATGGACGCATTATTCTTAAAAAGATATCTTTACCTGATTATAAACGGAATGTACGTGTGAAGCTTCGCTTGACATTGGCTTCTGATGGTGATCGTTGGGATAAGTCGGGCTCTTGTTTTGCATTGCCCAAAGAGTCGTTTGTCAATTTGATGAGTATTGCAGAAGGAAAGGCGGCTTTTCCATCGGTGGACAGTCTGAAATATGAAAATATGATTGGTATTGTTCCGGGTAAGGATTATGTGCCTACATTAGAACTGATGCGCTTTATGACTCCGTTTGGAGTAGGCTTTTATAGCAAAAAAGAGAATGAAATAGGAGCTAAGCGCAAGCCGGTTTATATTCCTGAATGGGCAGAGAATGTAGTTTGGGAACAAGATATTACCGATCTTTATTCTGCATTGGAAAAGGAAGCCTATGTAGGTGTTTTTATTGATACGTGGACGGCCGAAGGCTATGTTGTCAGTCTGGACATTGAGATAAAAGAGAGTAAGATAAGTTGTGATGCGTTGCCCAAACGTCATGTACAGCCTTTGATGAATACCGTTTATTATATTGGTCAGACTTACCCCGATATATTTGCCCGTAAAGATGTGGCGATGGATTTTGAACTGCCTCGTAATGCAAAAAATGTCCGCTTGAAGTATATTGTTACCGGGCATGGCGGTCATAGCGGTGGAGATGAATTTGTGAAGAAACGCAATATTGTTTCGGTTGATGGCGAGAAAGTGCTGGATTTTATTCCATGGCGGGATGACTGTGCCTCTTTCCGTCGTTTCAATCCGGGGACAGGAGTGTGGCTGATTAAGCGGCTTTCTTCTTATATCGGTGAAAACGGTTATGAAGAAAAAGAAATTGAAGAACCATTAGGCTCATCGGATTTATCACGCTCCAATTGGTGTCCGGGCTCGGATGTGTTACCCGAGGAAGTAATGCTTGGCGATTTGAAAGCCGGTAAACATACTTTTAAGGTTAGTATTCCTGACGCTCAGGAAGTAGATGGTGATAAATTGAACCATTGGTTGGTTTCGGCTTATCTGGTTTGGGATGAATAATTTTGTATTTTTTATTGAGGTTGGAAGGAAGCTTGTTATAATCTAAACGAATCTATTACGATGAATGAATATCGCATCAATGGGTTAACCATAAAGGAAAATTTGTTGCAATTGGCTGGAGAGGGTAATAAAAAGTTTACTGAGGCTCTCCATCCGGGTATTGAAAATGTGTTGGGCGTTCGTGTTCCGGCTCTTCGACAATTGGCGGCTCAAATAGCCAAAGATGATTGGCAGGCTTATTTGCAATCGGCTGACATCTATTATATGGAAGAACGCATGCTTCAAGGCATGGTGATAGGATGTGTGAAAATAAAGGATGTGGAAGAGTATCTTTCATTAGTATCAACGTTTGTACCGCTCATTAATAGCTGGTCTGTATGTGATACTTTCGATTTTGCAGGTAAGCAACGCTTTGTTGATAGGAATAAGGAACGTATATGGCAATTTCTGGAAGGATGGATGAAATCAGACAAGGAATATGAAATTCGTTTTGGAGTGGTTATGGCAATGGCGCATTACATTGATGCAGATTACATACAGAAGGTATTGCAATGGATGAATCGTATCAACCATGAAGGTTATTATGTAAGGATGGCAGTGGCTTGGGCGCTTTCTGTCTGCTATGTGAAATTTCCAAAAGAAACGATGCTGTTGTTAGAGAAAAATCATTTGGATGACTTTACGTACAACAAAGCACTCCAAAAAATAATAGAATCCTTTCGGGTCAGTCCGGACGATAAAGATATTATCCGTGGCATGAAACGTAAGGTAGTAAAATGAGGGACTCAGATAGTGAGTCCCATTATATAATCATTCATATAATATCCGTTGCCGATAGCAAAATCCCCTTCGTCTACTTTCTCCATTCCCATATATTCATAAAATCGGAGTGCTTTATTATTGCGATTTACATTCAGGTGCATTTTGCAAGGTGCGGGATGAATTTCTTTTATTGCTTTTATAGCTTGTTCGAACAATAACTTTCCTAAATATTTTCCTTGGAAAGAAGGGAGTACATAAATTTTCTGTAAATGGAACAAATTTTCCCCTTCGGGTTGGATGGAGACGTAACCGGCAGGTGCATCTTCTTTAAAAGCAATATAGTAAATATGGCCTTCTTCTTCCATTTGTTTGCGCAGATTTGTAATGGAATACATCCACTCCATCATGTAATCGAGCTGTTCAGGAGAAAGGATGTCTGCGTAGGTAGCAGGAAATACTTCCTTTGCCATAGTGTGAATCAATGGAATATCTTCTGTTGTCGCTTTTCGTATTGTAAACATACTCTTTGTGCTTTTATGGGTTTAATGGGGGACAAATATAAGTTTTTCCTTCCTAATATTGTTTTCTCTCTTTCCCTTTCTTTCGTCTTATAGTTAAAATACACAAAATAAAAGTACTATGCAATACAAAGTACTAATATAATGCATATATTTGTGTCAAACAAAGTACTATTGAATATGAACGTTGATAATGTAAAATCTCAGATGCGCAAAGGAATGCTTGAATATTGCATTTTATTGTTGCTGCACAAAGAGCCCTTTTATGCTTCGGATATTATTTTAAAATTGAAGGAAGCACGGCTCATCGTGGTAGAGGGAACGCTTTATCCACTGCTTACCCGGTTGAAAAACGACGACCTGCTCTCTTACGAATGGGTAGAATCTACTCAGGGTCCTCCCCGTAAATATTATCGGCTGACGCCTCAAGGAGAAATTTTTCTTAGCGGATTAGAAAATGCATGGGATGAACTTTCGGATACAGTAAATCATTTAAGAAACAATTAAAAACAGAATACAATGAAAAAGACGCTGACTGTAAATTTAGGTGGCACCGTTTATCATATAGATGAAGATGCGTATAAGTTGTTGGATACTTACTTAAGTAACTTGCGGATACATTTTCGCCGTGAAGAAGGAGCGGAAGAAATTGTGCATGATATGGAGCTACGCATTTCAGAACTGTTTACAGACCGTTTAAACGGTGGCAAACAGGTTATTACGATAGAGGATGTAGAGGAAATTATTGCTCAGATGGGTAAACCCGAAGACCTTGGTGATGAGGCCGGTAGTGGTGAGGAATCTTCGAAAGGCACAAAGACCGGAAACACTTATTCACAAACAGCAAAAGGCCCTCGCCGGTTGTTTCGTGATTCGGATAATAAAGTATTGGGAGGTGTGGCCTCCGGTTTGGCTGCTTACTTTGGTTGGGATCCCACATGGGTGCGAATTGTCTTTTTGATATTGGGAATTTTCCTTCACAGCTTTATTATAGCATATATCATAGCTTGGATTGTCATTCCTCTAGCTCGAACCGTACCTGAGAAACTGGCGATGCGCGGAGCGAAAATTAATGTGGAGAATATAGGACGGACGGTTACGGATAACTTTGAGAAAGTAAATGAATACGTTCATTCGGGCAAGCCCCACAGTGTGTTGCAGCGAATAGGTGAGGGGATTGTTGGTGTGGCAGGAGCATTAATCAAATTTATATTGATTGTTCTGGCTATCTGTTGCGCTCCGATAGTATTTGTGATATTTGTGGTATGCTTTGCTATGTTAATGGTGGCAACCGGACTGATTGCAGCTACACCGGCTATCCTTTATGAAGTAGTGCCAGCTGTGGATTGGAATGCTGCCGGAGCATCTCCTACAGCTACTATCGGCCTGGCTATATCCGGCATATTGGTTATTGGTATTCCTGTCATTGGATTGATACATATCCTGATGCGTCATTTCGGTGGTTGGCAACCCATGTCTGCTGCCACTCGAATTATCTTTATCGTGCTGTGGTTTATAGCTTTGTCTGTCGGCTTTGGCTTTTTCTTCCAAATACACCATTTATTGGCAGTTTGATATATTAGTAGTTTAAAAATACATTATCTTTGCAAGCGGAAAGGATTGTGTCAAAACGTGGATAATGCTATCGTTTAGTTCGTAGGGGCGAGGTTCGCTCGCCCGAAAACAGTTTGCTTTGTGTCTTCGGGCAGGCAAATCCTGCCCCTACAGCTGACGATGGGATAGGCCGGTTTAGTTTTGATACACTCCTCTCCGCTTTCAGTTTATGGGAAATTCAAAAATAAAGAGATAGATAGTTATGACAAAGAAGATTTTATTGCTAGGCTCCGGCGAACTGGGAAAAGAATTCGTTATTGCAGCGAAACGTAAAGGACAGTATGTAATAGCTTGTGATTCCTATGCAGGGGCACCGGCAATGCAAGTAGCAGACGAATTTGAAGTATTCAGTATGCTGGACGGTGATGCGCTGGATGCAGTTGTGGCTAAGCATAAGCCTGATATTATCGTTCCTGAGATAGAGGCGATTCGTACTGAAAGGCTTTATCATTTGGAGAAGGAAGGCATCCAGGTAGTACCTAGTGCAAAAGCGGTGAACTATACCATGAATCGTAAGGCCATACGTGATTTAGCCGCTAAGGAACTGGGATTAAAGACTGCCAAGTATTTCTATGCCAAGTCTTTGGAAGAGTTGAAAAAAGCTGCCGAAGAGATAGGCTTCCCTTGTGTGGTCAAACCGTTGATGTCTTCATCGGGCAAAGGACAGTCATTGGTGAAGGGTGCGGAAGAGTTGGAACAGGCATGGCACTATGGTTGTGAAGGCAGCCGTGGAGACATTAAGGAACTGATTATCGAAGAATTTATCAAATTTGACAGTGAAATCACTTTGTTGACTGTTACTCAGAAAAACGGTCCCACATTGTTCTGTCCTCCTATCGGTCATGTGCAGAAAGGCGGTGATTATCGTGAAAGTTTCCAGCCCGCACATATTGACCCTGAGCATCTGAAAGAAGCACAGCGTATGGCTGCTAAAGTCACTGAGGCATTGACGGGTGCCGGAATATGGGGAGTTGAATTCTTTTTGAGCCACGACAATGGCGTATATTTCTCTGAATTATCTCCACGCCCGCATGATACAGGTATGGTAACATTGGCGGGAACTCAGAATCTGAATGAATTTGAACTTCATTTACGGGCTGTTCTTGGACTGCCTATTCCTGAAATTACTCAAGAGCGTATAGGGGCCAGTGCGGTTATTTTGTCACCGATTGCCAGCAAAGAGCAACCGCGTTATCGTGGCGAAGAGGAAGTGTGCAAGGAAACCAATACTTATTTGCGTATTTTCGGTAAACCTTATACGAAGATTAATCGCCGTATGGGAGTTGTGGTATGCTATGCTCCGAATGGAAGTGACTTGGATGCGCTTCGTGACAAATGTAAAGCTATTGCTGCTAAAGTTGAGGTATATTAATTGATATCTTATTATATAGTGAAGAGTTGTTTCAGCTATGCTGGAGCAGCTCTTTTTTTTGTTTTTAGAAGCACTAATAAGGAACATTTGTCACCGGATGTTGTCTCCTCCGTTTTTTTAACTCTGCATACGTTTTGAACTCCCTAAGTCGATTCATTAGTCGGACTAAGCGTTTTCGTCCTTTCGATTATGCCTGTCTATAGGTCGAATTACTACAGACTCCGGCAATGGACTGTACAGTCTGTTGGCGTAGTCTGTAATAATCTTCCGTTTAAAAAGCCTTGGATGACCTTAAGAAACGGCTTACTCTTCCCTTTGTTGGTGATATGATATATTAAATCCCCAAGAATAATGACTGGCCCGGAATATAGAACCATTTAAGCGGAGAATTTGTTTATGAGATGAGGCTGCTGTTCTCCGTATAAAATACCTAATAATGGGGATTGTAATCTTTTGTTCTTTTCCGTAAATTTGCAGCCGTTAAGAGAAACAAATACAGATAACTATGTATAAAACAAATAATTATGTGCCAACGGATAAAATGAGTGACCTGATATGCGGTAACTATACCTTGTTACAGGTGATGAGCCGTTTCGACCTCTCGTTAGGCTTTGGCGACCGGACTGTGCAGGAAGTATGCCAGGCAAACGGAGTGGATTGCAAGACATTTCTGGCTGTGGTGAATTTTATCACAGAAGAGAATAACCGTATGGCTGACGAAGTGCAAGATCTTTCTATCCATGCTTTGATGAGCTACTTAAAGCAGGCACATCACTATTTCCTTGATTTTCAATTGCCCACCATACGCCGTAAACTGATAGAGGCTATTGATTGTTCGGCGCAAAATGAGGTTGCTTTCCTTATCTTGAAATTCTTTGATGCGTATGTGGCAGAAGTACGCAAGCACATGGATTATGAAGATATGAATGTGTTTACTTATGTGGAGAATCTGGTTGCAGGTAATAGAGAGAGCAGTTTCCGTATCTCGCAATTTGCACGTCGGCACGATCAGATAGACGCTAAACTGACAGAATTAAAAAATATCATTATCAAGTATTATCCCGCCGGTGGGAATGATTATTTACTGAATGCAGCATTGTTTGACATCTTTAGTTGTGAGCAGGACTTGGCGTCACATTGCCGTGTGGAAGATTATCTGTTTGTACCCGCCGTTCTTCGGTTAGAAAAGGAGGCAAAATGAAACGGACAGACCTTATACATGTGGCAGTGGCCGAGACTTCGGTCATCGTGCGTAGCGGACTGATATCAGTCTTGAAGCGCCTGCCTGATATTCCGGTTCAGCCTGTAGAAATCACTTCGATGGAAGGGTTGCACAATTGTATGCAAGGGCATCAGCCTGAAGTGTTGATTGTGAATCCGGCATTCGGAGGATGGTTCAATGTCGATGAATTTAAAGCTGCATATCCTCAGACGGTTATTAAATGCGTATCATTGCTTTGTTCGGTAACGGATAGTAATTTGTTGAAAGGATATGATGAAACGGTTGGATTATATGATGATATTGGAACATTAAATAAGAAATTGGTTGAATTGATGCACATGGGGGCAGAAGATGAAAATGAACAGGAAACATTGAGCCAGAGGGAAAAAGAAATAATTTGTTGTGTAGTGCGTGGCATGACGAATAAGGAGACGGCAGAGAAATTGTTTCTGTCTATTCATACGGTCATCACCCATCGCCGCAACATAGCGCGCAAGCTACAAATACATTCTCCTGCCGGTCTGACTATTTATGCTATCGTGAATAAACTGGTAGAACTAAGCGAAGTAAAGATGAACTTATGATGAATGATACCTACTAATAGGGAGTGAACGGTTACAGAATACCTAAATGAAGCGATTGCAGGGATTGGCCGGAACACTTATCTTTGCATTATAAGTTAGTCATATAGAAATTACGTAAACCACAAGTTAGTTATTAGTTGAAAAGTACTCCTTGCGAAGTGATTCGCGGGGAGTGCTTTTTTTATAGACTATCGGTATTGGCGAACTGAATTTATAATAACTATTGAAAATCTTCTATTAGATAATTGTTTTTTTATACTTTTGTGAAACAATTATAACCTGATCTATTAATGACTATTGCAACAAAGGAAATAAATCGAATGGAAAGGCTTGATTTTTCAGAGATCTATGCTGTTTATTTTCCACGAATGTTGCGTTTTGCCTGTACTTATGTTATTGATAAAGAAGAGGCGGAAAATGTAGTGCAGGATATTTTTATCTACTTATGGGAGCATCGCTCTTTATTGGATGGCCTTCGTTATCCTCAAGCTTTTCTTTTTACTTTAGTTAAGCGGCGCAGCATTGATTTCTTGCGCAAGAAATTATCAGCTGTCGAACAAAGAGGTAGTTTGGAAGAAGTAGAGAATCGCGAAATCCAATACAAACTTTATTCTTTGGAAGCATTTGATGAAGCTAAATTCTCGGATGAGGATGTTGAACGTATTTTGCATGAAGCAATTAGCCGTTTACCTGAAAAATGCCGTTGTATTTTCATTGAAAGCAAGTTGAATAATAAAAGGTATCAGGATATAGCCGATGAAATGGGGATATCCTTGCAAACAGTTAAGAATCAGGTGATGATAGCTGTTAGGAAATTACGCGAGGACTTGAAAGATTACCTTCCTCTGTTGATATTTTTGTTGGGGTAAACGTTTGCCTCTAAAATAAAATTAAAAAGAATCCATTTTCTTTTGGTACTTTTTATAGTATCGTCCGACTTACTAATGAAAAACAATAGAAAATGGACGAATTACTTACTAAATACTTCACCGGAGAAATTACAGCTCATGAAAAGAAGCTTCTGTTTCAGGCTATGGATACAGATATGGCTTTGCGGGAAGAATTTTATGCTCTGCAAAATGCGATAGCTATCACCGGATGCTTGGAAGGAGAGAAAGATACGGATATCAGTGAAGTAGGATATAAAAAATTCAGTGGACGATTGTTTAAGTATCGGTTAGGGAAATGGATGTTGCATAGCTGCAAATATGCTGCATTGGTTTGTCTGGTTGCCGTAAGTGCTTATTTTCTGACTCGTTATCAGTTGATAGAAGAATTTGGAGAGCATTACACCGAAGTATCCGCTCCCAGCGGACAGCGTGTGAAAGTAAACCTTCCTGACGGGACGGTGGCATGGCTGAGTCCTTGCAGTACTTTACGTTACGCGGCTTCCTTTAATAATAAGGATAGGGAAGTGGAATTGCAAGGGGCAACGTTTTTCGATGTGGCTCATAATGCTGACAAACCTTTCCGTATTTCAACGGGCACTTATCAGATTACTGTTCTCGGAACTCGTTTCAATGTAATGGCTTATCCCGAAAGTAAGCGTTTCGAAATTGATTTGGTGGAAGGTAGTGTGCAGGTAGACAATACAAATGATCCTACCGACCGATTGGTGCTTCGCTCTCACGAACAGGCTATACTTCGCAATAATCGTTTGTGTAGGCAGGTTTCGGAGTTTGATAACGAAGAATACTTGAAAAATGGCATTGTAAGTTTCAAGAGCCGTCCGTTTGGAGAGATTTTGGATAATGTCGCTTTGTGGCAAGGAGTGAAATTTACTGTGGAAAAGGAGGTGGATATCCAAAAGTCTGTGACCGGGAAGTTCAGGCAAAGCGATTCTTTGGAAAGTATTTTGCGCGTTTTGCAATCGATTGCTGATTTTCGTTACAAAATCATAGATGAAAAACATGTTACCATTTATCGTTAACCTTTAAAAATATACTATCGCTTATGGAAAAATAAAAGAAGAAAACAAAAAGAGGAAGCAGTGCTGCAACACCGTTTCCTCTCAAGACAAGGTCACAGCACCTTACTCTATGGGAAATAAATTAAAGTAATGAACCTTAATTGCAAAGGTATGAAAAAAAACTTATTGCTACTAGCTAATGCATTAAAACAATGTAAAACCAATCAATTATTTCGTATTATGAAATTCGCTTTTTTGTTTTTGTTCTTGCTGATTATTCAGGCACACGCGGGCACAATCAAGTCTCAGAATGCCCAAGTGACCCTGAAAACGGGTCAGACGACGCTAAAGGAATTAATGGCGCAGGTAGAACAGCAAACTGAGTATTTGTTTGTATACAGTGATACGGAAGTAAATATTAATAAGAAAATTAATATTAAACAGGGCAAACAGAAGGTGGCCGATTTATTAGAGATTTTGGCAACCAATGGTATCACATCCAGCTTCTCCGATAATTATATATCCTTACATAAGTCGGACGCACTTGCTGTAAAGTCTGCTCAACAGTCAAATAAGACTGTAAAGATAGCAGGTAAGGTTGTAGATTTACAGGGAGAACCGGTGATAGGTGCCAATGTTTCTGTAAAGGGCAACTCTTCCATTGGAACGATTACGGATATGGAAGGTCGTTTTGAACTGGTGGTGGCTCCTAACGCTACTTTATTAGTAAGTTATATTGGTTATAAAAACCAAGAAGTAAAGGTAAACGGAAAGACAGTCTTCAATATAAAGATGGCTGAAGATACGGAAATGTTGAGTGAAGTAGTGGTGACTGCACTGGGTATTAAACGTGAAGAAAAGGCATTGGGATATGCGGTTCAGAAACTGGGCGGTGAAAAATTGGCTACAGTAAAGACGGTAGATGTGGCTACCTCCTTGACCGGTAAAATTGCCGGGTTGAATGTACAGAATAGTACAGAATTCAATGATGCTCCCTCTTTATTGTTACGTGGTGAAACTCCGTTGTTGGTGATTGACGGTGTGCCTTACGGCAATATGACGCTGCGTGATATCCCTGCCGATGATATAGAATCTGTTGACGTCCTGAAAGGTGCTACGGCAGCGGCTCTGTATGGTGAACGTGGTGGTGTGGGTGTTGTAATGGTTACCACTAAGAAAAGTAAAGAAGAAGGGTTGCACGTCAGTGTAAACAGTAGTACGATGTTTCAGGCAGGTTATCTGAAATTGCCGAATGTCCAGTCCGGTTACAGTTCCGGTGAAGGAGGACGATATAACCACAATGATTTTGTGTGGGGTGATAAACTGGATATCGGTCGTGAGGCGGAACAATGGAATCCGGTCACTCATCAGTTTGAGATGATGCCGCTATTATCGAAAGGAAAAGATAACTTCAAAAACTTCCTCGAAACAAGTTTCGTGACTAATAATAATGTAAGTATCAGTCAGAAGGGTAAGTATGGAAGTGTAAGAGCCTCATTGTCTCATGTATACAACAAGGGGCAATATCCCAATACCAAATTGAATAAAATCACTTATTCAGTATCGGGAGAAATGAAATGGAAGAAATTCTCTTTTGATGGAGGAGCCAGCTTTAATAAACGTTTTTATCCGCAGAATTATGGAACCGGTTATGGAAAGGGAGGTTATCTTTATAACCTGTTGGTATGGACCGGACCTGACTATGATATTCGTGAGTTTAAAGATTATTGGGTGAAAAAGGACGAGCAACAGAATTGGATGTATTCCGGCTGGTATGATAATCCGTATTTTGTAGCCAATGAAGTGCTCCGCTCCAGTGACTATACCATTACGAATGGATATATGAATATGGGTTATGAATTTACTCCATGGCTGAAAGCCAATCTTCGTTCCGGTATAGATATTTACAGCAATCGTAAGACATGGCGTAATCCGAAGTCCGCTAACTCAGGCTGGGACAAGAATGGTTATTTTGAGATTGAGCGCGATGGCGGCTTCAGTATGAATCACGATTTGATGTTGAGCGCGAATCACAAATTTGGCGATTTTAATCTGGAAGGTATTGTGGGTGGAACCCTTTATTACTATCAGGATGATACTTTGCAGGGCAATACTGAAGGTGGATTGACTATTCCGGGATATTATTCTTTAAAAGCTTCGGTAGACAAGGCAACTACATCCAGTTCGTATAAACGGAAACAAGTCAACAGTATCTATGGAAGACTTTCCGCTTCATGGAGAGGAGCGTTCTACTTAGATGTGACAGCACGTAACGACTGGTCGTCTACATTACCGTCCGAAACCCGTTCTTATTTTTATCCGTCTGTATCAGGTAGTGCTATTCTTTCCGAATTAATAGACTTGCCCGAATGGATGTCTTTCTGGAAAGTGCGCGGTTCATGGACGCAAACCAAGAAAGATGTAGATGTATATTCCATTAACAATGTATATAATATTTCCACTGATGCATGGGACAATCTGCCTTCTGCTTCTTATCCCACTTCTATCCGTGGAGCATTAATTCAGCCTACTGCTACCCGTTCATGGGAAATTGGTACAGCTGTGAACTTCTTTAATAATCGTTTGCGTGTAGACTTTGCTTATTACAATACTTTAAAATATAATCTGACTCGTAAGGCAACGGTAAGTAATGCATCCGGCTTTGAAAGTACATTGATTAATTATGATGAAGAGCAGGAACGTCGTGGTGTGGAGCTTACTATTTCAGGAGACATCATCAAGACTCGTGACTTTGAGTGGAATGCAGTGCTTAACTGGGCTCGCGACCGTTACTATTATTCAAGAGTAGATGATAAGTATTCTACCCAAAAGCCATGGGTTGCTGCCGGCGAACGTTGGGACTGGTTGGGACAATATGACTGGGAACGCGATTCGCAAGGAAATATTATACATGAAAACGGATTACCCAAACAAAGCGAATATCAATCAGTTGCGGGATATGAATTCCCTGATTGGGTATGGGGTATCACAAACACATTCAGATATAAAAACTTTACGTTAAACTTCACGATAGACGGTCGTGTGGGAGGTGTTGCTTTTAATAAGATGGAACAGGCTTTGTGGAATACAGGAGCTCATCCCGACAGTGATAACCAATGGCGTTATGATGAAGTTGTCAATGGAAAGACGAACTATATCGGTAATGGTGTGAAAGTCGTTTCCGGCTCTGTGGAATATGATGTGGATGGAAACATCACTAATGACACACGTGTATTTGCTCCTAATGATGTACCTGTATCTTATGAGAATTATGTTCGTAATTATTATCCGAATGCTTATAGTGCGGTCAGTCAATGTATTCAGGACGAAACATTCTTTAAATTGCGCGATTTGTCCATTACTTATGATATGCCGAAGAGCATTTGTGAAAAGTTTAAGATGAACAGCATGCAGGTGGGGCTGGTCGGTCAGAATCTATTGATTTGGACAAAAGATTTCAAATTCTCCGATCCTGACTCGGCACAAGAAGATTTGAACTCACCGTCTATACGTTACGTCGGATTTAATGTTAAGTTGAATTTCTAAAAGCTATTATAACGATGAAAAAGATATATAATTACCTGATAGGAGCATTGGTTGCCACCGGCATGTTGTGCTCTTGTAGTAACTTTGATGATCTGAATACCAACCCGGATTCACCTACTACGGTAACTCCTGAGATGTTGGCTACCAAGTTAATTCTTGGTACAACAAAGCCTTCTACTTCCAAAGCTTTTTTCAATAGTAATTTTTTGATGAAGCAATTGGCATGGGGAGAAGGTTCGGTGGATTACCAGTATAATAAAATGGGGCGTTCCGGTTTCGGAGGATATACAAGTTTGGTCAATGGAGTGAAGATGGTCGAACTTGCCGACGATAATAACCCTAACGCGTTTCAGGCATTGAATAAATTTGTGAAAGCATTTACCGTTTTCTATATTTCAATGGAGATGGGCGATGTGCCTTATAGTGATGCCTTGCAGGGAGAAACAGGTAATATCACACCCAAGTATGATTCTCAAAAAGACGTAATGCTTCAGATTCTGGACGATTTGGAAGAAGCATATACTTTGTTTGGACAAGCTAAGAAATTTGATGGTGATCCGGTGTTTGGAGGTGATGTCAACAAATGGCAGAAAACAGTGGCTTCATTCGAACTGAAAGTCTTGATGAACCTCTCACGAGTAGCGGATGATGCAGATTTAAAGGTAAAAGAAAGATTTGCCACCATTGTTTCGAATAAGAAATTGATGGAGTCGAATGACGATAACTACCAATTGGTTTTCTCTGAAAAGAAAGGCCAGCGTTATCCTATGTACAAGGATGACTTCAACTATAATATGTATCCTATGTTGTCGACCACGATTGTGGATGTGATGAAGCAAAATCAAGATTACCGTTTGTTTTATATTGCCGAACCGTCTGATGCTAAGGTGAAAGCGGGAATAGATGCAAGCAGTTGGGATGCCTATATAGGAGTAAATCCTTCATTGCCTTTCCATGAGATTTCGGAAATGTATAGCTCCGATAATTTCTGTAATCTGAACCTTCGTTATAAAAATAATGCAGCCGGCGAGCCTTTCATTACAGTGGGATATGCCGATCAATGCTTTATTTTGGCTGAAGCTGCGGTACGTGGATGGATTTCGGGCTCGGCAGATACCTATTATAAGAAAGGTATAGAAGCAAGTATGCGTTTTATAGCAGATCATACGCCTGAAAATTATGCTCACGGACGTGTGCTTACTGATGAAGTGATAGCAGATTTTTTGCAAAATCCTGCTATACAGTTGACAAACGGAGAGGCTGATGGGCTTGAAATGATTCTTACCCAACGCTATCTTGCCTGGTTCCTTCACTCTCCTTGGAATAGTTATTATGAATATCGCCGTACCGGTTATCCCAAGCTTCCCATAAATCCGGAAACATCATTGAATGAGGTGAAAACCGAACTTCCTCAACGTTGGATGTACCCCGAAAGTGAGTCACAATATAATAAAGCCAATCTGCAGGAAGCTTTGGAACGCCAGTTCAATGGCTCTGATGACCGCAATAAGAAGATGTGGATACTTCAATAATAATATAAATATATGAAAAAACACTCTATTCTGCTTGGCACATTATTATGCCTTTCCCAATTAATTTCGGCGCAAGTTTATCCCTTGCGCCCGAAATTGAGTGATGAACGTTCGTTTTCCATGATATTGGTTCCCGATCCTCAGAGCTATGTGAAGTTCGATGCCAATCAACCTCTCTTTGAGCTGCAGACAGCATGGATTGCCAATAGCTTGAAGTCGTTGAACATCAAAGGAGTGCTTTGCACCGGTGACTTGGTGGAGCAAAATGAAATCCGTATCCCCGACGGAGTGAACGGAAATCAGACGAGTGAAGAACAGTGGAAGGCGGCCTCACGTGCCTTTGAGCGTTTGGACGGTAAAGTTCCTTATGTGATTTGTACAGGCAATCATGACTATGGTTATGAGAAAGCGGAAAACCGTTTGTGTCATTTCCCCGATTACTTTCCGTCCGAGCGTAATGCCTGTTGGCGCGAATCTTTGGTGTCCGTAGGACGTAACTATCAAGGAATACCGACCTTGGAAAATGCTGCTTATGAATTTGAAACGGGCACATGGGGAAAGTTGCTGGTCGTTTCACTGGAGTTTGCGCCACGTGATGAAGCAATAGAGTGGGCCCGCCAACTGATCGAGAAGCCCCAATATAAAAATCATAAAGTTATTTTGCTTACCCATTCTTATATGTCGCCTGAGGCGGTGCGTCATGTCAAGGAAGATTATAAGGTCTCTCCGGCTAATTATGGACAAGCTATTTGGGACAAACTGGTTTATCCTTCTCAGAATATCTGTATGGTGATATGTGGTCACGAATGTGAGATTGTGGACTATGAAGGACAGGTGTCTTTCCGCACGGACAGGAATAAATTGGGGAAACAGATTCCCCAGATGATGTTTAATGCCCAGACTGCCGATGGACAATGGCATGGCAACGGAGGCGATTGCTGGTTGCGGCTGATGGAATTCCTGCCGGATGGGAAAACGATTTCGGTGCGCACTTTCTCACCCTTGTTTGCCTTGTCGCCTGCTACTTTCGATAAGGCGTGGCGGACGGCCCCCTATGACCAATTCAAGATAACTATTGAGTAAACATTAAAATAAAAACCATGAAAAAACTATTTCTAACCTTATGCTTGCTGCTGGGACTTGTATGTGCCGGCAATGCCCAGACATTGAAGTTCAATGCCAATGGGAAGTTCAAAATCGTGCAGTTCACAGATGTACACTACATCTATAATGATCCTCGTTCTGAGGTCTCTATCGAACGGATTAATGAAGTGCTTGATGCAGAAAAACCTGATTTGGTGATTTTTACGGGTGATGTGATTTATGGAAAGCCTGCCGAAGAAGGAATGCGTACGGTATTGAATTTGGTTTCCAAACGTGAGATTCCCTTTGCGGTTACGTTTGGTAATCATGATAATGAACAAGGTTTGACCCGTGAAGAGCTGTTTAAAATCATTCAAAGTATTCCTCACAATCTGACTGCTACAACCGAAGGTATTTCGGGAGTGACCAATTTTATCCTTCCTTTAAAATCGTCAGACGGAAGTAAGGATGCTGAGATTCTTTATGTATTTGATTCGCATTCTTACTCACAGATAAAGGGGATAGGCGGATATGATTATATAGACTTCGACCAAATTCAGTGGTATCGTGAAAACAGCCGGAAATATACAAAAGCAAATGGTGGCAATCCTGTTCCGTCATTGGCTTTCTTCCATATTGCTTTGCCCGAATACAACCAGGCTGCATCGGATGAAACAGCCGTGTTGTTTGGTGTTCGTAAAGAAAGAGCCTGCGCACCTCGTCTCAATTCAGGCCTTTTCACGGCAATGAAGGAGATGGGTGATGTGGAAGGAGTTTTTGTGGGACACGACCATGATGATGATTATGCCGTGATGTGGCATGGTGTATTGTTGGCGTACGGACGTTATACGGGTGGTGATACCGTATATAATAATTTGCCTAATGGTGCACGTGTCATTGAATTGACAGAAGGAGAAAAAGGCTTCCGTTCGTGGATTCGTCTGAAAGATAATCATATCGAACAGGAGGTGAAATTCCCGGAAAGTTTCTTGAAACCGAGAAAATGATATTATCATGTGTAATTGTTCCATGATATTTACCGCTTCTTTGTAGAAAGGTAACTATCGGTAAAACAGAATGGATAGGCTCGTGATTGGGCTTGTTCATTCTGTTTTTGTTTTTATAAACAGGGTGGTGTTTCTCGATGCGGATAGCGTTCCACACGACAAAGGATAGGAATATAAAAAAGAAAACCGATTGCCTCCTTAACAATTTTCTTCTAAATTTGTTATCCTTATAGGACACATATTAACTGATAACAATGAAAGTAGGTTTATTTATTCCCTGTTATATTAATGCGGTTTATCCGCAGGTGGGGGTAGCTTCGTATAAACTCCTGAAAAGTTTGGGGGTAGACGTGGATTATCCGCTAAATCAGACTTGCTGCGGCCAGCCAATGGCAAATGCCGGCTTTGAGGGCGAGTCTGTGGAAATGGCTCGCCATTTTGACGAAAAGTTTAAAGATTATGATTACATAGTAGGCCCGTCGGCCAGTTGTGTAGTCTTTGTGCGCGATAATTACGGACGTTTGTTGAAGGCGGAAGAACATCATTGCGCCAGTGAAGAGAAGATATATGATTTGTGCGAGTTTATCCACGATGTCATAAAACCCACTTCACTGCAAGCTAAGTTTCCACATAAAGTTTCTCTTCAAAACAGTTGCCACGGAGTGCGCTTAATGGGGCTTTCTTCACCGAGTGAACTCAATATCCCTTACTTTAATAAACTGCGCGACTTACTTTCACTGGTAGAAGGTATAGAGATTATGGAGCCCGAGCGCCCCGATGAATGTTGTGGTTTCGGTGGAATGTTTTCTGTGGAGGAGACAGCTGTATCTGTTCAGATGGGGCATGACAAAGTGCATCGTCACATGGCAACAGGTGCCGAATATATCGTGGGGGCCGACAGTTCCTGCCTGATGCATCAGAATGGAATCATTGACCGAGAGAAACTTCCGATAAAGACATTACATATTGTTGAAATATTAGCAGCAGGATTATGAGTACGAAACATGCAAAAGCAGCAGCCGGGTTTCTGGAAAATAAGGAGCAGGCTGCGTGGTATGACGAAACCCTTTGGTTGGTAAGGGCTAAGCGTGACAAACAGAGCAAGGAGGTGCCCGAGTGGGAGGAATTGCGCGAAATGGCATGTGAAACCAAGCTATATAGCAACAGTCATTTAGATGAATTGCTGGTAGAGTTTGAAACGAATGCCCGTGCCAATGGCGCTCATGTATATTGAGCGAAGGATGCCGACGAATATTGTAATATTGTATACAATATTTTGCACCAACACGGTGTGAAGCATTTTATAAAAAGCAAATCGATGCTGGCAGAGGAATGTGAGTTAAATCCGTTTCTTGAGCGTAAAGGCATTGAAGTGGTGGAAAGTGATTTGGGTGAGCGTATCTTGCAGCTGATGCATCTCAAGCCAAGCCATATCGTGCTGCCGGCCATTCACATAAAGCGTGAGCAGGTGGGGGAATTGTTTGAGAAAGAATTGGGAACAGAGAAGGGAAATTCTGATCCTACTTATCTGACCCATGCCGCTCGTAAGAATCTGCGTGAAAAGTTTCTTCATGCTGAAGCTGCCATGACCGGAGCCAACTTTGCGGTAGCTTCTACCGGTGAGATAGTCGTTTGCACCAATGAAGGAAATGCTGATATGGGGGTATCGCAACCTAAGTTGCAGATAGCCGCTTTTGGCATGGAGAAGATTGTGCCTGACCGCGAATCGCTTGCGGTGTTTACACGTCTGTTGGCGCGTTCGGCCACCGGACAGCCTGTCACCACCTATACTTCTCATTTCCGCAAACCGCGTGAAGGAGGGGAATTCCATATTATTATAGTAGATAATGGCCGTAGTAAAATATTGGCTGATCAGAAGCATATAAAGACATTGAATTGTATTCGTTGCGGTGCCTGCATGAATACTTGTCCGGTGTATCGCCGCAGTGGTGGTTATTCTTATACTTATTTTATTCCGGGTCCTATTGGCATTAATCTAGGTATGCTGAAGGCTCCATTGCATTATTATGATAACGTATCGGCTTGTTCGCTTTGTTATTCTTGTTCGGATGTTTGCCCCGTAAAGGTGGATTTGGCAGAACAGATATATCTGTGGCGTCAGGATTTGGATAAGTTGGGTAAAGCGGATACCATGAAAAAGATGATGTCCGGTGGCATGGAGTTTGCAATGAACCGTCCTTGGGCTTTCAATACGGCAATGGATTTGGCTCCGGCCGGTGGCGAAATGCTTAGAATGATGGGGGTGACTTGGGGAAAGGGACGTGACTTGCCTAAATTCGCCAAGGAGAATTTTAACGAGATGTGGAAGAAAGGTAAAGTAAAATAGAATATTATGAGTAGTAGAGAAGATATATTGCAGAGCATCCGTCGTGCTACACATGTGAAATATGAGAAGCCTAATCTGAAGCCATTGGAAGAGCATGCATTGACTTATCCTAATGTGGTAGAGCAGTTTTATTTTATAATGAAACAGGTGGGGGGAGAGGCTGTTTTTTTAGAGGAAGGACAGGATATAAACGAACTGATTAGGAAGTCTTATCCCGATGCCAAACGTATTGCTTCCAATCTGGATGGTATTACATGTGCTACTTTCAATCCTGATAATATGGAAGACCCTGCCGAACTGAACGGCACGGATTTGGCGATTGTGGACGGAAAGATTGGGGTGGCGGAGAATGGTGCCGTTTGGATAGAACAGGATGTCAAGCAACGTGCTGTTTATTTCATTGCTGAGAAGCTGGTGATTCTGCTTGATAAAGGGAGAATTGTGAATAATATGCACGAAGCATATAAGTGCATACATACCGGAGAATATGGTTTTGGCACTTATATATCCGGTCCGTCGAAGACCGCTGATATTGAGCAGGCACTGGTCATGGGAGCTCACGGTGCACGAGATGTGATGGTGATAATCAAATAAGATTGGATACTGTGGGGAAAGAGTATGGAATAAAGGAAGAGGTGCACCGAAAGTTTGCTTGAAAAGCCGATAACTTCAGGTGCACCTCTTTTATGGATAAATAGATTCTTCAGCTTTTAGAAGATTCTTCCACTCAAACGGAATTTAAGTACCGGATATACAGTCAGTTTGTCGATAATATCCGAGAATTCATTGTCTGCCACTGCATTAATGGCGGTGAGATCGGCATTGTCTGCATAAACTTTAGGAGTACCGTGGAACTGTACGCCCAATTCGAACATGAAGCCGATGCGCTTATTGTTTTATCAGGGCTTAGTTTAGATATACTGTTTTGAAATACTCTTCAAATAAAGCTTTGGCTGTATCCAACTGTTGGGGAGTATTCTCTTTTACCCCCTTGAGCAGGTACTCTTTCCCCATAGCTTCATATTTATGTACCCCTAGAGTGTGATAGGGCAATATCTCGACTCTTTGAATCATTCGGTAATCTTTAAGATGGTTGCCCAATGCACGGATATCTTCCTCGAAAGCACTGTATCCGGGTACTAGTACATAGCGTAGCCAAAATGGTTTTCCACTCTGTTCCAGCCATTGAGCGGTGCGTAGAGTCTGCTCGTTGCTGCGTTCTGTCAGCTGCAAATGGCGGGTATGATTGAATTCTTTTATATCCAGCAATACCAAATCTGTCAATTTCAGCAGTTCTTCCACATCTTCGTTCCAAATGCTTCCGTTAGTATCCACGCAAATGTGAATGCCTTGCTCCTTTAATTGCCTGAAGAGGGGAATCAGTGCTTTTGCCTGCAAGGTCGGTTCGCCACCGCTAAAGGTGATTCCGCCTTTTTTCCCGAAGAATGCTTTTTGACTGACAGCCATACGGACAATTTTTTCTGCCGGTGTTTCAGTACTTTCATCTTTTACATCTATGGTATCGGGATTGGCACAATACAGGCAACGGAAGTTGCATCCTTGCAGGAAAACGACTAAACGCAAACCGGGGCCGTCAAATGTGCCCATTGACTCATAGGAATGTACTCTAATCATAATGGTTTGTCTTTAAGCTTATAGGGGCAGGTTTAAAGCCCGCCCCTAGGATAAATGTATTATAATATGGATGTTACATTCTTTCGTGGAAAGAACGGCTGATAACTTCCAACTGGTGTTCACGGCTCAGTTTGATAAAATTGACAGCATAGCCTGACACACGGATTGTAAGTTGCGGATACTTTTCGGGATGCTCCATTGCATCTTCCAGCATTTCGCGGTTCAGAACGTTTACATTCAGGTGATGTGCACCTTTGGTGAAATAACCGTCCATCATGGTCACCAGGTTCTCAATGCGGGTTTCCATATCTACCCCGAGTGACTTCGGAACGATAGAGAATGTGTTGCTGATACCATCCTGAGCATCGCGGTAGCGGAGTTTTGCTACAGAGCTCAGAGAGGCAATGGCACCATTCTTGTCACGTCCGTGCATGGGGTTGGCACCCGGAGCGAAGGCAACACCTTTGGCACGTCCGTCGGGAGTGGCGCCGGTTTTCTTGCCATACATCACATTGGACGTGATAGTCAACAATGACAAGGTAGGACGGGCGTTCTTGTACACCGGATGTTTCTTCAATTCTTCACTGAAGAAGTAAACCAAGTCTACGCCTAAGTGGTCTACGCGGTCGTCATCGTTACCGAAGCATGGGAATTCACCTTCAATCTCAAAACCTTCGGTCAGACCGATATCATTGCGTTTGGCATGTACACGGCCGTACTTGATGGCCGACAGTGAGTCGATGGCAATAGACAAACCGGCTACACCGTATGCCAGATTAATGCGCGGGTCGGTATCGATAAACGCCATTTGAGCTTTCTCGTAGTAATACTTGTCATGCATATAATGGATGATGTTCATGGCATCATTATACACACGTGCAACTTGCATCAACACTTTCTTGTAGTTAGACCATACTTCTTCAAAGTTCAGCAAATCTCCTGTCAGGACAGGAATGTCTTTTACCATGACTGTACCGGTGTTCTCACAACGTCCTCCGTTGATGGCCAGCAACAGTGCCTTGGCTAAGTTGCAACGCGCACCGAAGAATTGAATCTGCTTGCCGATAGCTTGGTAAGACACACAGCAGGCGATACCATAATCATCACAATTGCGGACTTCGCGCATCAGTGTATCGTTCTCATACTGGATGGAAGAAGTATCAATGGAAACCTGTGCACAGAATTCTTTGAATCCTTCCGGCAATTCGGGACTCCACAGAACGGTCATGTTAGGTTCGGGAGAAGGGCCGAGATTATATAATGTCTGTAAGAAACGGAAAGAAGTCTTGGTAACTTTAGTACGTCCGTCATTGAAACGTCCACCGATGGATTCGGTCACCCATGTCGGGTCTCCGGCAAAGATATCATTATATGATTGCATACGCAAATGACGCACCATGCGCAGTTTGATGACGAATTGGTCAATCAGTTCCTGTGCATAAGTCTCGTCGATATTGCCTTTGTCAAGATCATATTGAATGTAGATATCGAGGAATGAGGATACGTTACCCAATGACATAGCTGCGCCATCTTGCTCTTTTACAGCAGCCAGATACGCCATATATACCCACTGGACAGCTTCTTGTGCGTTTGTTGCGGGACGGCTCAAATCCAGTCCGTAATATTCTCCCATTATTTTGATTTCCTTCAGCGCTTTGATTTGCTCTGCCACTTCTTCGCGCAGGCGGATACGGGCGTCAGTCATCGGACTGCCGATATTGTGCAGGTCTTCTTGCTTGGCTTCAATCAGGCGGTCAATGCCATAAAGAGCCAAACGGCGATAGTCACCGATGATACGTCCACGTGCGTAGTTGTCAGGCAGCCCGGTCAAGAAGCCGAGTGAACGGAACGAACGGATTTCTTCAGTATATGCATCGAATACACCGTCGTTGTGAGTCTTGCGGTAATGATAGAAGATATCTTTCACCTTCTCATCTACTTCCACACCGTTTTCACGACAGGCCTTCTCTACTACTTTGATACCACCGAAGGGTTTGATGGCACGGCGCAGCAGTTCATCAGTTTGAAGTCCGACAATCAGTTCATTTTCACGGTCTATATATCCTGCTTTATGAGAAGTGATGGTAGAAACTGTCACATTGTCAAGAGAACGGACACCATTGTTGGCACGCTCTTCTTCCAATGCTTTAAGACACTCGTTCCACACTTTCTTTGTTCTCTCTGTAGGGCCAGCCAAAAATGAGGCATCGCCCTCGTAAGGGGTAATGTTGGTATGTACGAAGTCCGAAACGTTGATTTCCTTACTCCACAATCCATCCTTAAAAACTTTGTTCATTTCCATACTGTTATATCCATTAAAAGATTTAGGGCTGCAAAGGTAGTACTTTTTTGTGAAGTAAACATCACTATTAATAGGTATAATGCATGAACTTGTGGATTTTTAAGTATGAAGTGATGTATTTTTAGTATATTTGCCATATTAAAATAATAAATCATGAATAAGTTCATTGTATTTTTGTTGTGTGCATTGTCTTTTTGCAGTTGTAACGAAGAGGAAGATTCCATCTATTATCCGTTAGATAATGTTGATATAATTAAAGGTGGTAGCGAAGAACCTACCGGCAATGCGATGCTGATTGCGGAGAGTCATAATTTAGAATCGTATGTGCTGGATACACTTGCCATGTATCCTTATGACAAGACAATTGGTAAACTGACCTTTAAGTTCGACCCGAAGAATACCGTATCGGATGTTACCGTAGATGGTTTTAGGGGAAAAGGCAACTCGGAGATGGGAATGAGTAATTCTTATTATGATGGTAATTTTCCCGAAGAATATCACCGTCCTATCTTTACGGATGGTAGTCAGGATAAGAAGTACAGGGTAAGATTCAGATTGAAAGGCGAGTTTAGGTATTACACGGAGCATTGGTATACAGACTATATTTATATGATGCTTTCCACGTCTTTTCTTCCTTATCCTCCTGCTGTTTCGGATGACGTGTTTTTGTGTAAAAGTAATGAGGCTTTTGCTGATTTGAATACAGCCGAGCGTTTGTATACCTTTGATGTGCAATACGATCGTTGGAATTTGTCCTTCAGCGAATTGTATTTCAATATCTTTGTGAATCTTATTGGACAGAAGGAGTCGGAGAAAGTTTCTTTGCGCATCGACAAGGAGTCATTCTTCGAGATATACGAGGTTAATTGAGCCTTGAAGAGTAAGCATCCGGAACGGAAGCCGTGTCAGTGGATTTTCCATGTGAATGACTTTGCTTGTTTTACCCCAAAGAAAGTTGATAAAAAGTTGCTTTCACGCATTGCGCCTATTAGAAAGCTTTGTTCATCGGTGTTTTGGTGTGAAGGCCGCTTTCACACAGGGACTCTATGAATATGTTTATGCATCCTTTTCTTCTTTTGTTTATGAAAGTAAAATGTATATTAACCACGGCCGTGGTTAACTCTAACCACCACTGTGACTAACTTTAACCACCACCGTGAGCAGACTTAACCACGGTGGTGGTTAAGCAATCGCAATAAGTAGTCTCACGCTGTGCATTTGCTCTATAAGGATAATCATTACTTAGATGATTGACGAGGACTGGTTCGTTTTGCGGCAAAACGAGAGCGAATATGGGCTAATTTCTCAGATATGCGGGTGTCAATCGTTGTCCCATCCTGTCCGATTTTAACTTCGGTAAAAAAATGAAGCTAACTAGTTTTTATTAACTAATTAGCTTCTTTAGTAGCGGAACCGGGACTCGAACCCGAGTTTCAGCCGTGAGAGGGCCGCGTCCTAGGCCACTAGACGATACCGCCATTTTTTCAGACCTATTATCTTTTTCTTTAAGACGGTGCAAATTTAGAAGATTGTTTTGAAACTACAAAATAAAAATAGCTTTTTTTGTTTCTGATTCTTTAAATGAGTCTTAACTACTCCATTTTGGAGCAGTTTAAACGGAGCAATTCGAAAATTCTGTGGGTGATAAGCGTGAACCATGAGTTGCAATGTTGGTACCAAATCAAGTGGTCGCCTGATATACTTAATTATAATGCCTTAAAGGAGAAAAGAAAACGTCCACCAAACAATGTTTAGTGGACGTTTTTCTGCGGAAGCTGGGGGATTCGAACCCCCGGTACGGTTACCCGTACGTCAGTTTAGCAAACTGGTGGTTTCAGCCACTCACCCAAACTTCCTTCCTTTTCAGAGGCGTTATCTCTCAAACGCGGTGCAAAGATAAGCGGATAAATCGAGATGTGCAAACCTTTTGCGCTTTTTTTTAGATATATTTTTCCGTGAGTATAATAAAGCATTGATAGTGAGCATTTAACATTTGGAATTATTTTTTCTCCCAAAACTCTAAACATTGCATGGCTACCTTTATAGGGGCATGATGCTTCTTGATGTAGCGTACACTATCTGCAGATAATTGTGCTATTTGTTTTTTATTTTCTAATAAATGCTCTAGTTTCTCATATATATCATTATTCTCAGGGCGAACATTGATGATAGGTCGAAGCTCCGGTTCTCCTAAAAGTTTATAGTGTTCTTCTTCAGCGCCGCTTACCACTACGATACCCTTGCTCATGGCTGTCAATGCACTATGGCCGGGAGAATAAGAGTATAATTGGTCGAGCATAACATCACAACCATCCATTAGACTGTCGTATTCTTCATGAAGTGTGGAAGTGGTTTTGACGATTTCGCATTCAGAAGAGTATTTATATTGCAGCCGGTATAAGGCACTGTAGAGTTTGTCTTTTCCCTTTAGCTCTTCATGGTGGTGAACCATTGTGATATAGAATTTAATCTTATCTAAGTTTTCGGTCGGAGATTGCGGGTGAAGAACCGGCTGGATGGGGTAGGGGATATAAATGGTTTTATTGAGAAACTCCTCTTTATAGGAAATATACGATTCATACATACCGGTAATGATTCCGTTGCAATTATTTGCAATGATACGGTTCAACTTACCTTTGTAGCCATGCATCCAATTCAGAATATTCATTCTGTTGTCAATTGTATCACGGTATTTTCCGTTTACATAATACTCTGAATAACGCATGGAGGCATTGCTTAGGCTGTTGACTGTCCAATAATAGTCATTTCCAAATCCGCCTAAAAAAATCTTTTTATTATATTTCTTGAGGTATTGGTATATATATAAAAGTAATTCTGCTTTTAGTTCAAGAAAATATGGGTTGATAAGTTGAACCACATCGTAACCTCTGAGTTGGGGAAGTATTTTGAGTAAATTGAATGTGTATTTGAATATTCCCCCTTGAGTGGGATTATTCATTATTGAAAGATAATCGGTCGTGCTAGGCCATAGGTTATCGTTCGACAATACATTTACGTTGTGGCCCAAGTCTCTTAAGGCTTGTGCCAGCGTCCAATGTACAGTATAGTATTCTCCTATTAATAATATCTTCATACAGCCGTCATTTTTATCAGTTTGTGTATATTATCCGGTGGCTTATCTTATTCAATCGCTTCTTTTATAAACAAAAGTATAAGACTTTTAGTTCTTGTAAAATGAAAAGATTGCTTATGTTATTCGCCTTTTGTGGAAATAGTTCATATCTTTACGGCGAATACGAGTGACTATTAACGGTTTTATGATAAAAAAATAATAAAATGAAGAAGATTTTTGTGGTAATATTGACCATGATGGGGTTAATGACCTCATGTAATCAAACTGGGACAAAATCTGTAAGCGGTATCGTTTGTGATGCCACCATGAATGGAGTGACTGTGGTTACGGCAGATAATGATACCGTTTTTGTAAGTACGTTGGATGCGAAAGATGCCGGTTATACGGGAGAAAGCTTTGCGTTGAATGATACGTTGATTGTTGATTATAAGGTGATGGATGGTATTAACGTAGCAGAAAGTTGGCAGGTAAAACCTGTTGTTGCAGATTTGATGGTTGGTGCATGGACTAAGCCTATTAATGGTATGGATGGAGAAGATGGCTTTTTGTTGGGTGCAGATGGAAAAGCCGCCTCAATTAATTCTGCGACACTAGTGTATAAGAGTTGGAAACGTGAAGGAGATAAAGTGATTATGGGTATCGAAAGTATAGGTAATGGTCAGACGATTGCTTCTACTGATACGATGAGTGTTTTGAAACTTGATAAAGATTCATTGATTTTGGATAATGGGGGAATGATAATGCGTTACCACAGAGTTCAGGAATAATTTATAGTCATTGTATTCCGATGGAATTCCCGGGTGCGGATTACACAGACATTGTGATAAATTAAAAACCGTATGTTCTGTATAATCTGCACTTAAATAGAATATTTATGAGTCTTTAGGTGTTTGGGCAGGATGTTCATTGCTCTTTCTTTAAGCGAATAATCATCACCCGCTTGGTGGTATTTGTTATTCTGAAACGATTGTCACTTCTTTCTCCTATCAGCCAGATAATCTTGTCGTCTGAAGAACATACAACATATTGATTTTCTTTTTCAAATAAAGAGAATTTGCGGTCGGTGAGATAATCACTTATGTTCTTTTTCCCTGTCATGCCAAAAGGAACAAATTTGTCTCCTTTTTGCCATTTACGAATAATAAGAGGTTTCATTACCTTGTCCGCATCCAGGCAAGCTACATCTTTTTCTTTAGGAATAACGAAATTGTCGGATAAATGCAGTGTCTCGATAAAAAGCTGTGGCGCTTGGCCGGTTGTATCTTCTATGGTCCTGGTTTGAAGTAATAGGTATTCTCTGTCTCGCACGGCCTCCCACTCGGGAGAAAGAAATCTTTTTCCCGGCTGTCCTGATAAACTGCGGAAAATATCCTTTATTTGTACAGAATTAAATCCTAGCGGATGCAATATCTCAAAAAGTAATGATGCGGGGGCAACTTCGGCTAACAGGTGCTCGACATGGATAGCTTTTAGGCTGTTATCATTTTTTTCAATAACTCTATTCTTGGCTTCGGCCATTTCTTTGTTGTAAATGAGAGAGGTCTCGGACAATCGGTTTGCCGTCTCTGCAATGCTCTCACTGACAGATGGATTCAATTCTCCCAGTATTGGAAGAATGTTCAGGCGGATTTTGTTTCGCATGTATTCATCTTGCAGATTCGTGCTGTCTGTCACGTAATCCTGATTTAAGAATTCGAGATATTTCAGAATATCCTGTCGGCTCGTGTTTAGTAGCGGACGAGCAACATAGCCGTTTAGCGGGGCTATTCCTTTCAGCCCGTTGATGCCTGTTCCCCGAATCAGATTTAATAAAAATGTTTCTACACTGTCATCTCTATGGTGGGCTACAGCAATAACGGAAGCGCCGCGTTCCTGCCTTAACTTTTCAAACCACTCATATCGCATTTCCCGGGCAGCCATTTCGATGGAAATACGATGCTCTGCAGCATAGGTTCGAGTGTCAAAATGTACAACGTGTAACAAAACATTTCGTTCATTGCACAAGTGGCATACAAAATTTTCGTCTCGGTCTGACTCTTCTCCACGCAAGTGAAAATTGCAATGGGCAGCTTCACAAGTATATCCCAAAGCTAATAGCACGCGTAATAGTGCGACAGAGTCAGCGCCGCCGCTTAGTGCCACTAAAATCTTATCTTTCAGAGAAAATAAAGATTTTTCTTCTATAAATCTATTGACGTCCAAATGAAACATATCACAAAGATAATGCTTCTCTGAAATTATAGAAAGCGAATGCCTGTTTTCTTTCATTTGGTAGCCTGTATACTGTTGTTTTTGTTTATAATGGATTTCTTTATTTAAAAACGGTCTAAACAACTTGCATACATCTAAGTAATGAACTATATTTGCAGAAAATTTTAAAGAGCATGCGTTTATCTGAATTGAAGACAGGTGAGAAAGGCGTAATAGTCAAAGTGTTAGGTCACGGAGGCTTTCGTAAGCGTATCGTAGAGATGGGCTTTATAAAAGGCAAAACCGTGGAAGTAATCCTAAATGCCCCCCTGAAAGACCCTATAAAATACAGATTATTAGGTTACGAGATTTCTCTTCGCCGGCAAGAAGCCGAGATGATAGAAGTGGTGAGCGAACAAGAAGCACGCACCACTCAAAATCCTTACCATGGTTCCATAACAGAAGAAATAACAGTGCCCGAAGCCGAAATGGTGGCACTGGCCAAAGGAAAACGACGAACCATAAATGTGGCACTGGTAGGGAATCCTAATTGTGGAAAGACGTCGTTGTTTAATATTGCATCCGGTGCTCACGAGCATGTAGGGAATTATAGTGGTGTCACTGTAGATGCTAAAGAAGGTTTTTTTGATTTTCAAGGATACCATTTCCGTATTGTAGATTTACCCGGTACTTATTCTTTGTCAGCCTATACTCCTGAAGAAATATATGTACGTAAGCACATCATTGATGAAACTCCCGATGTAATAATCAACGTGGTAGACGCTTCGAATCTGGAGCGTAATTTTTATCTCACCACTCAGCTTATCGATATGAATGTGCGGATGGTTATCGCTCTGAACATGTATGATGAACTCGAGGCAAGTGGCAATAAGTTGGATTATCTTAAGCTGAGCCAGTTGTTTGGTGTGCCAATGGTGCCTACTGTCTGTCGTAAAGGAGAAGGCATCGATAAACTTTTTCATGTGATTATCGGTATTTACGAGGGTAGTGATTTTCTGACTCAAAAGAAGGAGGAAATCCGTACGGAGGTTTTGGAGGATTTGCGGGATTGGCATGAAACTTATGTTCCCGACCATAAATTTGGTAGTCATAGTGAAGAAGAACATATTAGGCCGCGGGGTCTTTTCCGCCATATTCATATCAATCATGGGCCGGAACTGGAACGCAGTATTCAGGCTGTGAAAAAAATGATTAGTGTCAACGAGCAAATCCGGCACAAGTATTCTACTCGTTTTCTGGCCATTAAATTGTTGGAGAACGATAAGGATATAGAACTTTTTGTGGAGACTCTTCCCAATGGAAATGAAATTTTGGCTTTGCGTGACAAAGAAGCGCAGCGTATTTATAACGTGATGAATGAAGATAGCGAGCAAGCCATCACTGATGCCAAGTATGGTTTCATAACCGGAGCGTTGAAAGAGACATTTACAGACAATCACATGGAGAAGGAGCAGACCACTCGTGTGATTGATAGCATTGTGACTCATCGTATTTGGGGCTATCCTATCTTTTTTCTTTTCCTTTATATTATGTTCGAAGGAACATTTGTATTGGGAGATTACCCCATGCAGGGCATTGAATGGTTGGTAGACCAATTGGGAAACCTGATACGTAACAATATGGCTGAAGGGCCACTGAAGGACATGCTGGTAGACGGCATCATCGGTGGAGTAGGGGGAGTTATTGTATTCTTGCCCAATATTCTGATTCTATATTTCTTCATATCCGTTATGGAGGATTCCGGATATATGGCACGTGCTGCATTTATTATGGATAAGATAATGCACCGCATGGGGTTGCATGGAAAGTCGTTTATACCTCTTATTATGGGATTCGGATGCAATGTGCCGGCTATTATGGCATCACGTACCATCGAAGACCGTAAGTGCAGGCTTATTACGATGCTGGTCAATCCGCTAATGTCATGTAGTGCGCGTTTGCCTATTTATTTAGTAATGGTGGGAGCTTTCTTCCCCAATCAAGCCAGTTTTGTATTGTTGTGCATTTATGCTACAGGAATTATATTGGCGGTTCTTATGGCACGTCTTTTCAGTAAGTTTTTGGTGAAAGGTGACGATGCACCTTTTGTGATGGAACTTCCTCCTTATCGTATGCCGACAACGAAAAGTATTTTGCGGCATACCTGGGAAAAGGGAGCTCAATACCTGAAGAAAATGGGTGGCATTATTATGATTGCTTCTATCATTATCTGGTTCTTGGGATATTATCCTCACCATGATGCTTATGACACAGTGGTGGAACAGCAGGAAAATTCATATATCGGTCAGATAGGTAAAGCTGTAGAGCCGGTAATTGAACCTTTGGGATTTGATTGGAAGCTTGGTATCGGGCTCATTTCGGGAGTCGGAGCGAAAGAACTGGTCGTTAGCACATTGGGGGTTCTTTATACGAATGAAGAGGATGTGGAGAATGTGAATCTTTCTGATCGTATTCCTATCACACCGCTTGCTGCTTTGGCTTATATGCTTTTTGTGCTGATATATTTTCCGTGTATAGCTACTTTGGCTGCTATAAAACAAGAATCAGGCAGTTGGAAGTGGGCATTATTTGCTGCGGGTTATACTACGGTTTTAGCGTGGGGTATTGCTTTTGTTGTTTATCAACTGGGAAATTTAATTCTTTAGTGAACTCATTTTTATTCTTATTGTTTTTAAAGCATGGAATTACAACAAATTATAGTTTTAGTCATTGTTTTCTTGTGCGTGGTATGGGTTGGTGCACGTATCTTCCTGTATTTTAGGAAAATAAGAAATAATGAGAACCCTTGTGCAGGGTGTGGTTCGGACTGTTCCATTAAGTCCCTTCGCACTAATCAGAAGTACAATTGCAAAAAAAATGCAGGTAAATGAAGAAAAAAACATCAAAATAGTTGTAGGTTCAAAAAAAAGTCGTACCTTTGCAACCGCAATCGAGAAACAACAGTTGCAAAGGAAAAGGGTTCCTTGGATGAGTGGCTTAGTCAGCGGTCTGCAAAACCGTGTACGGCGGTTCGAATCCGCCAGGAACCTCCAAAAGCAAGAAAGGATTAGAAAGAAATTTCTAATCCTTTTTCTATTTTCGGGAATTGGCTTTCCGAACTCAGTTTGGGTTAATCCGGGTCAAGTCAAAAAGTATGTGGGTATAATATTTGAGAAACATTTAAAGTTTGCAATGCTAAAAACATACATCCTTCCAAAGTATTATAAATCAAGTACATCAGACGAACACCTGATTGGACGTCAGCATTGTAACTCAGAGGGCATGCTTATCACCCACAGGGTTTTCGGATTGACCCGTTAATCCATAATATCCTACTGCTACATTATGATAATCTGTTTAAACCGGGTCAATCCGAAAACCCTCTGGGTATGTTAAATCTAAGGAATCAAGTCAAAAAAGTGTGTGGGCATAATATTCTGAGAAAATTATATCCACCAAACATATCAACATGTTACTGTTCTATTTTCTTATTACATTGAATTCAAACTTGCTGGTGCCTAATAGACCAGTACCATCTGCCCCTTCTACCACTCCAATGAATCGGGTATTGATATCGGAACAATAGAACGAAACGGTGGCTTCTCCCTTTTCATCGGTAATGACTGATGGTTCCCAAAGCAGGGTGTTCCGGGCATCGGGAGTGGACAACTGTAGGTCTACTTCATCAGGCTGATAGAATTCACGAGTAGAGTAATAGCCTTTGGTACGCCAGAGGTTGTTCATGCGGAGAAGTTCTTCCTCTGAATAGTTGGCTCCCTCATAAATAATCCACTGACTATCTATGGGTTTGAAACACCAACTTCCTTTAGCATTGCATTGAAAATATTCATTCTTCTGTATATGATATCTATGCCCAATAATTGGAACAGTTCTTGGTTCTCCATCATCTACTACACAAGGGCAATACCGGGAATCATGATGATGAGTATAGCCTTCTTTGTAATTCTCTAGCCAGCCGTGCTTACATACCCATGGTCCTAAGTCTTTTTGTGCCAAACTGTCTAGTCGTCCCATAAACTTATCTCGGAATGGTTTTCGACCTTTCCCCACGACTACCACTTCCTCCAATAGAATGGTACTGTCTTGGCTTGCTATTGGAAAGTCGAATTCCTGTTTCCTGACAATTGGCAATAAATTCATCACTGGATAATAATTCGACCTGTTTTTTCTCAGACTGTCAATCACTGAAAAATAATCCGTTATGGCCAACTCCGGTTTAAACTTTTCCGACAACATCGGTTTAAGGTAGATATATCCACCCCGGAGTCCTTTCATCATATCCGTACTGACTGTAAACTGTCCAAGGGAATCTGCCCAAACAAAGAGAGTGTTTCCTGTCGGCCCTGAAACTTTGATAAGTTGCTCCGAATTTTGGCTTTGCTTCTCTTTCGTGTTCTTCTTTAAAGTTTGAGTACCGTTAATTTCATCGGTCAGAAAAGGTTGTCCTTCATAAAATGAACTGATTGTATTCCACACATACCGCCGCCAACCTTGTGTCAGTAGCAATAGCTCCATACCTTCTGTTTGTCCATTATTCCTTTCATCGAAATAATAGGCAGGATTGTAAATCTTACCACGTATTTGCGAGGATAGATAGTAATAAGACAGTATATTCACCGGATCAGCAGGATTATTGTAGGCTTGGTCGTACACGCTGACGCCGATATTGGCTCTCACGGGATTTCCTTCTTCATTCGTAATTTTGATTTTAATTGTTCCTTTTTCTCGAAGGGTATAACGTTCCTTATCCGGTTCTGCGGTAATGTGTAATTTCTTTTCGGGGTGGATATACACTAGCCTTTCTGCAATGGGCTGCATCTGACTGTCAAATAGGGTAAACTCCGCTATCCCCTGATACAGGAAGTTGTCCAAAGATATAGAGATATTGAGATTATCTTTTAATACCCCTTTAGCCATACAGCAAACCATACCACGCATTTGCCCGATTAAATAAATTTGTTGGTTGGGCAGGCTGTTGCTTTGAGAAACCATAAAGTTAAGTTCTTTCTTATCCTGTTTGATAAGTCGTAAAACCATGCCTTGTGAGTGAATGGTAGGTAACGGATAACTCTTGCCATTCTTCAATTCAATCCTGTATGTTTTGTCTTGAAGTGGAGTGAATAGGACAGTTCCCATCCCATAATGAATGCTTTTTACTTCAATTAGTGGTTCATTATCCTGATAAACAGCTCCTTCTACAAACACAGGATTTCCTTTGCCATCAGTAGCCTTGAAAGCTAATATGGATGGAATGCCGGAAACCAAATTTCCTCCTTCAGGAAACATTTTAAAGCGGAAAGTGGTGTCTTGAGGAGTTTCTGCCACTGCAGAATGGGAGATGTTCTTCATTATCTTTACTTTTCGGGCAGGAATAATACCGGTAGTATCATTCTTGTAGAAAGAATGCTTTGTGTAGCCTTGTAGCAGGTAATCGCCTTCAAGCAATTTTTCATCTATGTACACATGACCGGACACAATACCGTTTTCAATCGGATACTTCTCTTGCCATACTACACTATCGGCAGGATTTATCATTTGCAAATAGAGTGTCTTACTTTTATCCGATAGCGCAAAACTTTGTGCATCCAGTTGATAGCCTTTGAACCATAGGTCTTCTCCCGTCTCATAAGTACTTTTGCTGGTTTGAAGATAAAGTATTTCCATAGGAAAACTTGCCCATTGTTTCGAGGAATAGGCTAACAGACTATCTATATTGGTTTGTGCAAATGACTTTAAGCTAAATAGTACGCCTAAAACGGATAAGATTAAACTATATTTCATAAATTATTCCTTCTTTGTTATGTAAAATACGGCATATAAAGAAAAAAGTAAATGTGCCAAAACTTCCCTTTTATTGAAGTGGGGTTGTGTCAAAACGTGGATAATGCTGTCGTTTCGTTCGTAGGGGCGAGGTT